>NZ_CP029343.1:3691359-3998973 GCF_003143515.1 Massilia oculi
ACCGCGTCGCCCGGCCTTACTACGCCGAGGCCCTGCGCCTGCTGCTGGAACAGGCCGCCGACGTGGCGACGCTGGACGCCGTGATGCGCGACTGCGGCGGCTTCCGCATGGGGCCTTTCGAGCTGATGGACCTGATCGGCCACGACGTCAACTTCTCGGTCACCAACTCGGTGTTCGCCGCCTATTACAACGACCCGCGCTTCACGCCCTCGATCCTGCAGCAGGAGCTCGTGAACGCGGGCTTCCTGGGCCGCAAGACGGGACGTGGTTTCTACCGCTACGGCGACGATGCCGCCAAACCGGCGCCGCAATCCGAAGCGCCGAGCCAGAAGCCGTCGGCGCTGCGCCATGCCGGCGGCCTGGGGGCGGTCGATGCGCTCGCTGAACGCCTGCGTGGCGCCGGCTTCGATCCGGTTGCCATCGAGGCGGCGCCCGGCCTGTATTGCGAAGGCGCCGCGATCCATCTCACCGATGGCCGCAGCGCCACCGAGCGCGCCGAAGCGGATGGCCATCGCGACACGATCCTGTTCGACCTGCTGCTCGACCCCGCGGGAGCCACCCGCATCGCGCTGGCGCGCGCCGACCAGTGCGGCGACGCTGCCTGGCAGGCCGCGGTCGGCTTGTTCCAGTCCGCCGGCTTTGCCGTGACGCGCCTGGACGACGTGCCCGGCATGGCCGTGATGCGCACCGTGGCGATGCTGGCCAACGAGGCCGCCGATGCCGTCAACCAGGGCGTGTGCAGCGCACGCGCCGTCGACATCGCGATGCAGAAGGGCGTCAACTATCCACGCGGCCCGCTGGCCTGGGCGGACAGCATGGGCTTGCGCCAGGTCGTCACCGTGCTGGCCAACCTGGCGGCCACCTATGGCGAAGACCGCTACCGCGTGTCGCCGCTGCTGCGCCGCAAGCTGGCGTCTGACCCGCAGGGAGCGCGTTTCCATGCACGTTGATCCACAACGGCTGGCCGAACTGGCCGGCCGCACGATGTACGAACGCGATCAGGCCAGCCAGGGCCTCGGCATGCAGTTGCTCGAAATCCGTCCCGGCTATGCGCGCATGTCGATGAAGGTGCGCGACGACATGCTCAACGGCCACGCCACCTGCCACGGCGGCTATATCTTCATGCTGGCCGACAGCGCTTTCGCCTTCGCCTGCAACTCGCACAACGTCAATACCGTCGGCGCCGGCTGCACCATCGACTACCTGGCGCCTGGCCGTCCCGGCGACGTGCTGGTGGCCGAGGCGGTGGAGCAGGCGCTGCAGGGCAAGACCGGCGTCTACGACGTCGCCGTGACCGACCAGGACGGGCGCAAGATCGCGCTGTTCCGCGGAAAGTCGCACCGCGTCGCCGGCACCCTGGTGCCGACGGACGCGTGAATCGTTACCAGAAAGGAGATCGAGATGGTCCAACGCATTGCGCTTGAAGGCGAGCTGGAACCGATCGAACGCGCCAGCCGAGACGAACTGCAGGCGCTCCAGCTGCAGCGCCTGCAATGGACGCTCAGGCACGCCTACGAGAACGTGCCGCACTACCGCGCCGCCTTCGACGAAGCAGGGGTGCACCCGAGCGACCTGAAGACGCTGGCCGACCTGGCCAGATTCCCGTTCACCGAGAAGAAGACGCTGCGCGACAACTACCCGTTCGGCCTGTTCGCCGTGCCGCGCGAACAGGTGGTGCGGGTCCACGCTTCGTCCGGCACCACCGGCAAGCCGACCGTGGTCGGCTACACCCGGAACGACATCGATACCTGGGCCAATGTCGTGGCGCGCTCGATCCGCGCCGCCGGCGGACGCAAGGGCGACCTGGTGCACATCTCCTACGGCTATGGCCTGTTCACCGGCGGCCTGGGCGCCCACTACGGCGCCGAACGCCTGGGCTGCACCGTGATCCCGATGTCGGGCGGCCAGACCGAGAAGCAGGTGCAGCTGATCTGCGACTTCAAGCCATCGATCATCATGGTCACGCCCTCGTACATGCTCAATATCGTCGAGGAGTTCGCCCGCCAGGGCATCGATCCTGCCACCTCGTCGCTCAAGGTCGGCATCTTCGGCGCCGAGCCGTGGACCGATGCGATGCGGCGCGAGATCGAGACGCGCGCCGGCATCGATGCGGTCGACATCTACGGCCTGTCCGAAGTGATGGGGCCGGGCGTGGCCAGCGAATGCATCGAGAGCAAGGACGGCCCCGTGATCTGGGAAGACCACTTTTATCCCGAGATCATCGACCCCGATACCGGCGAAGTGCTGCCGGACGGCGAAGAGGGCGAATTGGTATTCACTTCGCTCACCAAGGAAGCGCTGCCGATCATCCGTTACCGCACGCGCGACCTGACCCGTTTGCTGCCGCCGACCTCGCGCGCGATGCGCCGCATGGGCCGCATCACCGGCCGCTCGGACGATATGTTGATCATCCGCGGCGTGAACGTGTTCCCGAGCCAGATCGAAGAACTGATCCTCAAGATGCCGGCGCTGGCGCCGCAGTACCAGCTGGTGGTGGCGCGCGACGGCCATCTCGACATGCTCGAAGTGCTGGGCGAATTGCGTGATGCCTCTCTGCCGCCGGACAGCGTGGATGCGCTGTGCCGCGAGCTCCAGCACTGCATCAAGACCTATGTCGGCGTGACAACCCGCGTGACCCTGCTGCCGCCGCAAGGCATCGAGCGCACGCTGACCGGCAAGGCCCGGCGCGTGGTCGACCGCCGTCCACGACCATGACCAATGCAATCACAGGAGAGATTCATGACCGACGCCTTCATCGTTGACGCCGTCCGTACCCCCTTCGGCCGCTACGGCGGCGCCTTGTCCAGCATCCGCGCCGACGATCTTGCCGCGCTGCCGATCGCTGCGCTGATGGCCCGCAACGAGAACGTCGACTGGACGGCGGTCGACGACCTGTTCTACGGCTGCGCTAACCAGGCCGGCGAAGACAACCGCAACGTCGGTCGCATGGCCGCGCTGCTGGCCGGCCTGCCGCAAGACGTGCCGGCCAACACGATCAATCGCCTGTGCGGCTCGGGCATGGATGCCGTGGGCACCGCCGCGCGCGCCATCAAGGCCGGCGAGGCGCAACTCGTGATCGCGGGCGGTGTCGAAAGCATGACCCGGGCGCCGTTCGTGATGGGCAAGGCCGACAGCGCATTCTCGCGCGCGGCCAGGATGGAGGATACGACCCTGGGCTGGCGCTTCGTCAATCCGGCGATGAAGGCGAAGTATGGCATCGACTCGATGCCCGAGACCGCCGAGAACGTGGCGCGCGAATTCGGCATCGCCCGCGGCGACCAGGATGCCTTCGCGCTGCGCAGCCAGCAGCGCTGGGCGCGCGCGAATCAAGAAGGCTTCTTCAAGGACGAGATCGTGCCGGTGACGGTGCATGGAAAAAAAGGCGAATCGCGTGTGGTCGACACCGACGAGCAGCCGCGCCCCGACACCAGCCTCGAAGCGCTGGCCAGACTGAAAGGCGTGGTCACGCCGGACGGTTCGGTCAGCGCCGGCAACGCCTCGAGCCTGAACGACGGCGCCTGTGCGCTGCTGCTTGCTTCTGGCGAAGCCGCCGCCAGCTACGGCTTGACCCCGCGCGCCCGCGTGGTCGGCATGGCCACCGTCGGCCTGGCGCCGCGCATCATGGGCTACGGCCCGGCGCCGGCCGTGAAGAAGCTGCTGGCCCAGACCGGCCTCACGCTCGACCAGATGGACGTGATCGAGCTGAACGAAGCCTTCGCCGCCCAGGGCCTGGCCGTCACGCGCGACCTCGGCCTGGCGGACGACGACGCCCGCGTCAACCCGAACGGCGGCGCGATCGCCATCGGCCATCCGCTGGGCGCCTCCGGCGCGCGCCTGGTCATGACGGCCGTGAACCAGCTGCACCGCACGGGCGGACGCTACGCCTTGTGCACGATGTGCATCGGCGTCGGCCAGGGCATCGCGCTGATCGTGGAGCGAGTGTAAGGGCATGGTCAAGGTCTATGAAATCGACGGCGTGCGGCCGGTCGTGCACCCGACCGCCTACGTGCACCCGTCGGCGGTGCTGATCGGCGACGTGATCGTCGGCCCGCGCTGCTATATCGGCCCCTGCGCCAGCCTGCGCGGCGATTTCGGCCGACTGATCCTGGAAGAGGGCGCCAACCTGCAGGATACCTGCGTGATGCACGGCTTCCCGGGCGAGGACACGGTGGTCGAAGTCGACGGCCATATCGGCCACGGCGCCGTGCTGCACGGCTGCCGCATCAAGCGCAACGCCATGGTCGGCATGAATGCCGTCGTGATGGACAAGGCGGTGGTCGGCGAGGAGTCGATCGTGGCCGCGATGAGTTTCGTGAAGGCGGGCATGGTGATCCCGCCACGCTCGATGGTGATGGGCGCGCCGGCCAGGGTGATGCGCGAACTCCGCGAGGAGGATGTGCAATGGAAAAGCTTCGGCACCCGCCAGTACCAGGAACTGGCCGTGCGCTCGCTGCAGACCATGCGCGAAGTCGAGGCGGACCTCGAGGTACAACCGGACCGGCAGCGCATCGCATTCGACCCCGACGGCATGCACAAGCCGAAAGCCTGAAGAGACAAACGAGGAGACAGAACATGGGTGACATCCCGACACTACAAAGCCTGATCGCCGGCCGCTGGCACGGCCACGAAGCGCACACCGCGCTGCACAGCGCCCTCGACAACGCGCTGATCTATCACACGCATCTTGAACCAATCGATTTCGACGAGGCGCTCACGTTTGCACGCAAGACCGGCATCAAGAGCCTGATGGGCCAGGACTTCCAGAAGCGCGCGCAATGCCTGAAAGCGCTGGCGCTCTACCTCATGGAGCGCAAGGAAGAACTGTACGAGATCTCGCACCTCACCGGCGCCACGCGCCAGGACAGCTGGGTCGACGTCGAAGGCGGCATCGGCACCCTGTTCGCCTACGCCAGCATGGGCTCGCGCGAGCTGCCGTCGTCGAACGTGCTGCACGAAGGCCCGGCCATGGCGCTGGGCAAACGCGGCGGCTTCGCCGGCACCCACATCCTGGTGCCGCGCGGCGGCGTGGCGGTGCACATCAATGCCTTCAACTTCCCGATCTGGGGCCTGCTCGAGAAATTCGCGCCGAGCTTCCTGGCGGCCATGCCCTGCATCGCCAAG
This sequence comes from Massilia oculi, assembly GCF_003143515.1. Lineage (NCBI taxonomy): Bacteria > Pseudomonadati > Pseudomonadota > Betaproteobacteria > Burkholderiales > Oxalobacteraceae > Massilia > Massilia oculi. Next base: position 3,696,481 of record NZ_CP029343.1, read on the forward strand.
CCGGCCACCGCCACCAGCTACCTGACCCATGCCGTGGTCAGGATGATGATGGAATCGAACCTGTTACCGAGCGGCGCGCTGCAGCTCGTGATCGGCAGCACCGGCGACCTGCTGGACCGCCTGGGCGGCTTCGACGCCGTCACCTTCACCGGCTCGGCCGACACCGCCGCCAGGCTGCGTTCGAACCAGAACCTGATCCGCGCATCGGTGCCGTTCACGGCCGAAGCCGACTCGCTCAACTGCGCGATCCTGGCGCCGGACGTCACGCCCGACGATCCGGAGTTCGACCTGTTCGTCAAGGAAGTGGCGCGCGAGATGACCGGCAAGGCCGGCCAGAAGTGCACGGCGATCCGCCGCGTGATCGTGCCGGAAACGCTGGTCGATGCGGTCGGCGAACGCCTGCGCGAACGCCTGGCCAAGACCACGGTCGGCAATCCGAAAGTGGAGGGCGTGCGCATGGGTGCGCTGGCGTCGATGGAGCAGCACCGCGACGTCAGCGAGCGCGTCGAGCTGCTCGCGCGCGGCAACGAAGTCCTGTTCAGCGCGCGCGACGGCTTCAATCCGGTCGGCGACAACGTCGCCAGCGGCGCCTTCTTCTCGCCTACCTTGCTGCTGTGCCGACACGCGATGGACAACGACGCCGTGCACGACGTGGAAGCCTTCGGCCCGGTCAGCACGCTGATGACCTACCGCGACATCGATGAAGCCCTTGAGCTGGCCGCGCGCGGCAAGGGGAGCCTGGTGACGACGCTCGCCACCAAGGACCCTGCGATCGCCGCCCATGCCGTGCCGGTGGCGGCGGCCTCGCATGGCCGCGTGCTGATCCTGGACCGCGAAGCAGCGGTGGACAGCACCGGCCACGGCTCGCCGCTGCCGCAGCTGAAGCACGGCGGCCCGGGCCGCGCCGGAGGCGGCGAAGAGCTGGGCGGCATCCGTGCGGTCAAGCACTTCCTGCAGCGCGCCGCAGTGCAGGGTTCGCCGACCATGCTCGGCGCCGTGACCGGCGAATACGTGCGCGGCGGCGCCGTCAAGGAAAGCGAGATCCACCCGTTCCGCCGCTACTTCGACGACCTGGAGATGGGCCACTCGCTGCTGACCCACCGCCGCACGGTGAGCGAAGCCGACATCGTCAATTTCGGCGGCGTCTCGGGCGACTACTTCTACATGCACTTCGACGAGATCGCGGCGAAAGACACGCAGTTCGGCAAGCGCATCGCGCACGGCTACTTCGTGCTGTCGGCGGCGGCCGGCCTGTTCGTGTCGCCGGCGCCGGGGCCGGTGCTGGCCAACTACGGCCTGGACAACCTGCGCTTCGTGGCGCCGGTGGCGATCGGGGACACCATCCGCGCGCGCCTGACCTGCAAGCGCAAGGTCGATCGCAACCGCACCGACGAGCAGGGCAGGGGACAGGGCGTGGTAGCGTGGGATGTGCAGGTGACCAACCAGCGCGACGAGCTGGTGGCGAGTTACGATATCCTGACACTGGTACTGAAGCGCGCCTGATCCGGCGCCTCAATCATTCAGGGCAACCGAAAGGACGTGCGATGTCGAGACTCGATCTGAGCAGTATTCCGGTGTTGAGCGGCACCGGCTATCCGGCGCCGTTCCACGAGGCGGTGGACGGCCGCACGCGCCAGGCGTTGGGGGATTCAGGCGGCCTGACGCAGTTCGGCGTCAACCTGGTCGAGCTGCAGCCTGGCGCCGCATCGTCGCAGCGCCATTGGCACTCGCACGAGGACGAATTCGTCACGATCATCTCGGGGGAGCTCGTGCTCGTCACGGACGAGGGTGAGACCGTCATGCGTGCCGGTGACCACGCCGCCTTCCCGGCCGGGCGTCCCAATGGCCATCAACTGGTCAACCGCAGCTGGGGGCCGGGCGTGTTCCTCGTGATCGGTTCGCGCGACAAGGCCGACGTGGTGACCTATGCCGACATCGACATGCGCTACGAGCAGGCATCCAACGCCTATCTGCACAAGGACGGAACGCCTTATCCGAAACGGGACGCCTGACGCTCGGCTTCAGTCCAGCTTGCGTGCGTAACGTTCGCGCACATGCTGGCTGATGTAGGTCGACAAGCCCTGGCCCGCCGTGGCCAGTTCGCGCATCCTTGCGATGTGCTCGACGCCGGTGCTGTCCGCGGTGTACAGGTAGCGATCGCCGCCCGTGAACTTCACCGTGATCGAATCCGCCGCGAATTCATAGGCGACGACGCCGGCATGGCCGCTTCGGTTGGCGTAGCGCTGCATGATCCTTCTCCACAATCCCGTTGTTATCGCCATGGGATCACGTTCAGCATCAGGCAGGAGCACGATTCAGGAGCGCGTGCGCTGCAGCCGCAGCAGGCCTTCCGGCGTGCGGATCGCGCGCAGGTCGTCGTAGTCCGGCACGCCGGTCACCTCCGTCTCGAGCGGCTCGTGATGGGTGGCGGTGACGACGATGCTGTCCATCCCGGCCGCCTCGGCCGATTGCAGGCCGGCCAGCGTATCCTCGAACACCAGGCAGTCCTGCGGGCGCATGCCCAGCTTTTCGGCGCCCAGCAGGAAGGGATCCGGCGCCGGCTTGCCGCGCTGGACGTCTTCGGCGGCCACCATCACGGGCGGCGTCGGCAGCCCGGCCGCGGCGATGCGCGCCTCGGCCAGCGCACGCGGGGCCGACGTCACGATGGCCCAGCGGTCGGATGGCAGGGTGGCGAGGAAAGCCGCCACGCCGGCGATCGCCTCGATGCCTTCCACGTCCTCGATCTCGGCCAGCGTGATGCGCTGCGCCTCGGCTTCCACGTCGATATCGGGCAGGCCGACGCCGCGCACCGTGTCGATGCTGCGCTTGCCGTGAATGGTCGGCAGGAAGACGTCGACGTCCAGGCCATGGCTGCGGGCCCAGGCGGCCCAGACGCGCTCGGCGGCGATGATCGAAGTGAGGATGGTGCCGTCCATGTCGAACAGGAAGGCGGCGTAGTCGCGTGCGGGCAGGGCGGTCATTGGTTCAGATATCGATAGTAGAAGAAATGAAAAGCGGGCCGGGACGCGAAAAGCGCCGGCCCGCCTTTGGAAAAAAACCTGGGTCCCCGCCTGCGCGGGGACAAGCTTACTCGGCCAGTTGCTGGCGCACGCGCACGATTGCCGCGCGTACCTGGTTCGGCGCCGTGCCGCCCACGTGGTCGCGCGCCGCCACCGAACCCTCGAGGGTCAGCACCTCGAACACGTCCTGCCCGATCAGCGGCGAGAAGCCCTGCAGCGTCTCGAGCGACATCTCGGAAAGGTCGCAGCCCGCCTGGTCGCAGGCGCGCACCGCGTGCGCCACGGCTTCGTGGGCGTCGCGGAACGGCAGGCCTTTCTTGACCAGGTAGTCGGCCAGGTCGGTCGCGGTGGCATAGCCCTGCAGCGCAGCGGAGCGCATGTTCTCGGCCTTGACCGTGATGCCCGACGCCATGTCGGTGAAGATGCGCAGCGTATCGAGCACGGTGTCGATCGTGTCGAACAGCGGTTCCTTGTCTTCCTGGTTGTCCTTGTTGTAGGCCAGCGGCTGGCCTTTCATCAGGGTCAGGAGGCCGGTCAGGTGACCGTAGACACGGCCGGTCTTGCCGCGCGCCAGTTCCGGCACGTCCGGGTTCTTCTTTTGCGGCATGATCGACGAGCCGGTGCAGAAGCGGTCGGCGATGTCGATGAAACCGATGCGCGGGCTGATCCACATCACCAGCTCTTCCGAGAAGCGCGAGATGTGCATCATGAGGATCGAGGCGGCGGCGGTGAATTCGATCGCGAAGTCGCGGTCGGATACTGCGTCGAGCGAGTTGTGGCAGACGTCGTCGAAGCCCAGCGTCTTGGCCACGCGCAGGCGGTCGATCGGGAAGGTGGTGCCGGCCAGGGCGGCGGCGCCCAGCGGCAGGCGGTTGACGCGGCGGCGCGCATCCTGCATGCGCTCGGCGTCGCGGCCGAACATCTCGACATAGGCCAGCATGTGGTGGCCGAAGGTGATCGGCTGCGCCACCTGCAGGTGGGTGAAGCCCGGCATGATGGTGTCGGCGTGGCGTTCGGCGAGATCCGTCAGGGCACCGCGCAGGCCGGCCAGCAGGGCCAGGATGTCATCGATGGCGGCGCGCACGTACAGGCGGATGTCGGTCGCCACCTGGTCGTTGCGCGAGCGGCCGGTGTGCAGGCGCTTGCCGGCGTCGCCGACCAGTTCGGTCAGGCGCTTCTCGATGTTCAGGTGCACGTCTTCCAGGTCGAGCAGCCATTCGAAGTTGCCGGCGTCGATCTCGGACCGGATCTGGGCCATGCCGCGCTCGATCTCGGCACGGTCGTGCTCGCTGATGATGCCCTGGGCCGCCAGCATCTCGGCGTGCGCCAGCGAGCCCTGGATGTCGTATTGCGCCAGGCGTTTGTCGAAGAACACGGACGCGGTGTAGCGCTTGACGAGATCGGATACGGGTTCGGAGAAGCGGGCCGACCAGGCTTCGGCTTTTTTGGAGAATTGTTCGGTCATGGTGGAATTCCGGTTGGGGATCCATCGATTATAAACCGCGTCGCCGCCATGCCATCCGGTAGGCAGATTACCCAGGGAAAGCACGCGAAAAAAAGCGCGTAAAGCCCCCAATCGAAGCGGATGCGGGGAGCAATCGGCGCTAGAATGGTTTTTTTGCCAGCTTTGCAAGCCCAATGATTACGAACGATTCCAGCTTCCAGGTCAGTACCGACCAGTCCCGGCTCGACATCCCGATGATCTACCGCTTCCTCAGTGAGCAGTCGACCTGGGCCGTTGGCATTTCCCGTCCAACCGTCGAGCGCGCCATCGAGAATTCGCTGTGCTTCGGCGGTTTTCTCGACGGTCGCCAGATCGCGTTCGCACGTGTGATCACCGACTACGCCACCTTTGCCAACCTGGTGGACGTGTTCGTCGTGCCGGAATACCGGGGGCGTGGCTACGGCAAACAGTTGATCGGCGTGGTGCTGGGCCACCCCAGTCTCCAGAAGCTGCGCCGTTTTACCCTGGCCACCAAGGACTCGCACAGCTTGTACGAGCGCTTCGGCTTTACCGCGCCGTTGCACCCAGAGACATTGATGGAGCGTTACTTTCCCAACATCTATCTATCCTGAGCGTACTCAACATGGCGACGTGAATCTGGAATCAGGCTTAAGCTGATGGCTCATCAGAGGAAGCCCTATGTTCCGATTCGTCGTCCATGCCGTAATCACGTTGGCATTGCTGGCGAGTAGCGCCAGCCATGCCGCCGATAAAGAACCGGTCCAGCCGAAAGGCTCGCTCGTCATCATCGGCGGCGCCCTGCGCGCCGACAATGATGCCGTGTGGGAACGCATCGTCCAGCTCGCGGGCGGCAAGGGCGCTCGCATCGCCGTGTTCGCCTCCGCCTCGGCCAGTCCCGAACGTGCCGGCAGTTATCTCGTGGAGCGCCTGAACCGCTATGGCGCCGACGCCTTCTTCGTCCCGGTCGCCGAGCGCCTGGACGGCGTCGACGGGCGCGCCGCGGCCGACGATCCCAGGCTGGCCGAGGCCGTGCGCACGGCCGGCGGCGCCTATTTCTCGGGCGGAGACCAGGGCCGCATCACGGGCGTCCTGCGCCGGCCCGACGGCAGCAACACGCAGGTGCTCGACGCCCTGTGGGACATGTACCGGCGCGGCGGCGTGATCGCCGGCTCGAGCGCCGGCGCCGCGATCATGAGCAGCACGATGTTCGGCCATCCGCGCTCGATCCTGTCCACCCTCCAGCATGGCGTCGACGACGGCCGCCAGATCACGCGCGGCCTGGGCTTCATCGGCGACGACGTCTTCATCGACCAGCACCTGCTGGTGCGCGGACGCTTCGCGCGCATGTTGCCGGCCATGCTGGCCAAGGGCTACAAGATCGGCCTCGGGATCGACGAGAACACGGCGATGGTGGTCAATGCCAAGCGCGACGTCGAGGTGATCGGCTACCGCGGCGCGCTGCTGGTCGACCTGAGCGAGGCCGCCACCCGCGACGGCAGCTTCAATCTCGCCAATGGGCGCCTGAGTTACCTCGACAATGGCGACCGCTTCAACCTGGCCACCAAGACGTTCACGCCGGCGCCCGAGAAGGCGCATGGCAAGGTCGACGCCAAGAAACCGTACTGGCGCGGCCCGCTGTTTTCGGCCGACATCCTCGGTAACGGCACGGTGGTCGACCTGATGGCCAAGCTGATCGACAGCGACCAGGTCGAAGCGATCGGGCTGTCGCTGGATAGCCCCAATGCCGAGCGTCCCGACCTGGGCTTCGAGTTCAAGCTCAGTCGGGTTGGCGAGAGCGTCGGCTACCAGTCGGCGTTCAGCGAAGCCTATTCGGTGTACAACGTGCGGCTCGACATCCGGCCGATCGTGGTGCAAAGGCCGCTGTATCAATACCGATGAATCAATACCGATGAGTCAATACCGATGAGTCAATACCGATGAGTCAATACCGATGAATCAATACCGATGAGCTTAGAATAGCGCGATCTTCTTGTTGCCGAGGAATCGCGATGCGCAGTCTCCTGATCCAGTGTCTTGCCGCCCTGCTGCTGGGCGTGACGTTCTTGCCGCAGGTAGAGGCGGCCCAGCCGGCCACCGTGCGTCTCGACTACACCCACAGCGGCAACGCGCTGTCCGACCAGTACGCGATCGAGCGTGTGGTGATCGAACCGCTGCCCTGGCCGGGCAGCATGGCGCGCAATCTCGACGACACCAACCGTGGCCAGAACCGCGTGGAGGTGGTCGATGCCAAGACCGGCGACCTGCTGTACTCGCGCGGCTTCTCGACCGTATTCGGCGAATGGCGCACCACCGAGGAGGCGAACCGCATCAGCCGCTCGTTCCAGGAATCGGTGCGCTTCCCGCAGTTCGCGCAGCCGGTGCGGGTGCGCATCCTCAAGCGCGACGAGCGCAACGGGTTCTCGGTGGCCTGGAGCATCGAGGTCGATCCGCATGCGCAGGACGTCATTCGGCGCCAGCCGCCGGCCCCGGCGAAGCCGATCGCGATCCACTCCGGCGGACCTTCGCCCGACAAGGTCGACCTCCTGATCCTGGGCGACGGCTACACGCAGAAGGACATGAAGAAGTTCGAGCAGGATGCGCGCCGCCTGACGAAGCACCTGTTCTCGGTATCGCCGTTCCGTGAACGTGCGGGGGATTTCAATGTATGGGCGATGGCGGTGCCGACCGAGAAACCGGGCATCACCCGGCCCTCGACCGGCGTGCACCATCCGTCCGCTCTGGGCACACGCTACGACATCTTCGGCAGCGAACGTTACGTGCTCACGCTCGACAACCGCGCGCTGCGTGACATCGCCCAGCACGCGCCCTACGAATTCATTGAGATCCTGGTGAACAACGAGACCTATGGCGGGGGCGGCATCTTCGGCCAGTTCAGCACCGCGGCGGCGGGCAACGACTGGGCCGACTACCTGTTCGTGCACGAATTCGGCCACCACTTCGCCGGCCTGGCCGACGAGTACTACACCTCGCCCGTGGCCTATCAGCCGGCCGGCGGCCGCATGGAACCGTGGGAGCCGAACGTCACCGCGCTGCGCGATCCGGCCAGGCTCAAATGGAAGCGCCACGTGAAGGACGGCACGCCGCTGCCGACGCCGTGGCCCAAGGCGCGGTACGAGGAAGAGTCGCGCGCCTACCAGACGAAGCGCGCCGCGCTGCGCGCCGCGAACCGTCCGGAATCCGAGATGAGCGCCTTGTTCCACGAAGACCTGGAGCGCACCAATGCGCTGTTTGCACAACAGCCGCACCGGCACACGATCGGCGCCTTCGAAGGCGCGAACTACGAAGCCAGCGGCTACTACCGGCCGGCGATGCAATGCCTGATGTTCGATCGCAGCGACAAGTTCTGTCCGGTGTGCCAGGACGGTGTCAAGGACATCATCGATCTCTATGCGGGCTCTGTTCAGCGGTAATCTTTGCTTACAACTCTGACAATTTGACTGTGGGCTGCCTAACAGACCCGACGCTGCGATACGCCTATTCTGGAATCACTGAAGAACAACAACGACTGCACAGGCAACCCGATCTGTGCAGAGACCTACCAGAAAGGAAACACACCATGAACAAACTGATCGCAACCCTCATCGCCGGCCTGATGGCTACCGCTGCTCACGCTCAAACCACCGCACCAGCCACGACCGCTGCGGACAACCGCATCGTCAAGGCGGAAGCCAATGCCGAGAAAGACGTGATCAAGGCGGAACAGAAAGAAATCAAGACTGCCGTCAAGGCGGACGAGAAAGTGAACAAGGCCATGGCCAAGGCCGCCGAGACCAAGTCGAAGGCCCATGCCAACCTGGTCGAGTCGCACACCGATGCGGCTGCGAAAGTGGCCAAGGCCGACCCGGAAGACCGCGCCAAGGCAATGGCCAAGGCTGAAGAGAAAGTGGCCGATGCCAATCTGAAAGCCGAGAAGAAGATGATCAAGGCCGACGAAAAAGTGCTGAAGGCACAAGTCGATGCGGCAGCCGACAAGGCCACCGCTGCGGCCAAGACCGAGCAGGTGCGTGCTGAAGCGCAAGCCGATGTGCACAAGGCTGCTGCCCGCAACTAAGCACCCGAGTTGACACCGCGCCTTCGGGCGCATCGAGCCCCAAAGCCGGATGACGGTTTTGGGGCTTTTTTGTTGGGTGTTGCGCGAGCGGCGTTTTGGCGGGAGGCATGCGGCAGCGCAAGTCATCGGTTTCGGAGTAGGCGAGCCCGATCGGCATGGTCAGCAGCGATGCGCCGGGACAGAACGCCTATCCAAGCCGCAATCGGGGACAGCGCATCGCCGACAACCAGATGGAAGCGCTGGAAACCCGCAGCGAATGCTTCGTCGGCGCCGGGACCGTGCGCACGATGGCGCCGGGATCGGTGTTTGCGTTGACCGGTCACGCCTGCCACGACAAGGAAACGGGGCGCGACGCGCGCCGTTTCATCGTGACGCGGGTGCGTCACCTGATGCACAACAATCTGACTGCGCGCATCCAGGCCCCGATGGTCACGCCGGGGCGCGCATATTTTTTTCAGGTTGCTGGTTACAATGCCGCCCAGGCGATGAAAGTGAACTCTCTTGAGCTGAAATTTGACATGAAATTTCAGAGCAATGTAGAGCCAGGTCGTCTACGTCGAAAAAGCGGAGAGGGCCGATGAATGTGGAGCTATCAGAAGAAATGAAAACGCCGGCATCAGCCGGCGTCTTGACTAAAATAACAACAAAATAATGGTTCCCTGACTCAACCTTCAGCCGCCCGCATCGCCAAATCCTGCGCCTTCAACCTCGCCGACAACGCCTTGCCCTTGCGCGCCCGCTTGCCAAAGTGCGGCTCCAGCCCCGACGCGAACAGTTCCACCGTCCGCGCCTTGCCCTCGGCCCAGGTGCCAACCACATTCACACCCTTCTGGTTGATCGGCTGCGCCGCCAGCATCTTCTCCTTCGGCTCCAGCTCCATCAGGATCACACCGCGACCGCCATTGGTCAGCACCTTCATCTCGTCGATGCCGAACACCAGCACGCGGCCTTTTTCCGACAGGCAGGCAACCGCGCCGGCGGTGTCGGTGACGACCCGCGGCGGCAACGGCGCCGCGCCTTCGTTCAGGGTAATGAACGACTTGCCACCCTTCAGGCGGCTGACCATATCGCCGGCCTTGGTAATGAACCCGAACGCGTCCGACGTCGAAATCAACAGGCGCGTCTCCGGATTGCCGGCGAAGTAGTGCAGCAGACGTACAGGCTTGCCTTGCGCGCCGCCCGACAAATCGACCAGGGTGGTAATCGGCACGCCATCGCCACGCGACCCGGGCAGCGCATTCACCGGCACCGAATACACCTTGCCGTTGTCGCCTATGCCCAGCAAATGATCCACCGTGCGGCATTCGAAGGCCTTGTACAACGAGTCGCCGGCCTTGAAGGTGAACTGCGCCGGATCGTGTCCGATGCCGGTACGCGCGCGCACCCAGCCTTTTTCCGACACGATCACGGTCACCGGCTCGTCGATGACCTTCTGCTCGGCCACCGCGCGCTGCGCTTCCTCGATGATGGTGCGGCGCTCGTCGCCGTACTGCTTCGCGTCCGCTTCGATTTCGCGGATGATCAGGCGCTTCATCGACGACGGATTCTCGAGAATGTCCTCGAGTTTTTCTTTCTCATTGCGCAGCTCGGCCAGCTCCTGCTGGATCTTGATTGCTTCCAGGCGCGCCAGCTGTCGCAGGCGGATCTCGAGGATGTCCTCGGCCTGGCGTTCGCTCAAGTTGAATTCCTCGATCAGCGCCGCCTTCGGCTCATCCGAATTGCGGATGATGGCGATCACCTTGTCGATGTTCAGCAGGACCGTCTCGCGGCCTTCCAGGATGTGGATGCGGTCGTTGACCTTGCCCAGCTTGAATTCGGTGCGGCGGCGAACCGTCACGAAGCGATAGTCGATCCACTCCTGCAGGATCGCCGTGAGACCCTTCTGGCGCGGACGGCCGTCGCCGCCGATCATCACCAGGTTGATCGGCGCCGAGCTCTCGAGCGAGGTATGCGCGAGCAGCATCAGCATGAACTCGGCCTGGTCGACGTTCTTCGACTTCGGCTCGAACACCAGGCGCACCGGGGCGTCGCGGCCCGATTCGTCGCGCACCGCGTCGAGCGCGCCCAGGATCGTGTTTTTCAGCGCCAGCTGTTCCGGCAGCAGCGCTTTCTTGCCGGCCTTGACCTTCGGATTGGTCAGTTCCTCGATTTCTTCCAGCACGCGCTGCGACGAGCAGCCCGGCGGCAGTTCATGGACCACCGCCTGCCACTGGCCGCGCGCCAGCTCTTCGATCTTCCAGCGCGCGCGCACCTTCATCGAGCCGCGGCCGACCGCGTACATGTCGGCGATCGTTGATGCCGGGGTGATGATCTGGCCGCCGCCCGGGAAGTCCGGGCCGGGGATATGGGCCATCAGCTCGGCGTGGGTGATCCTGGGGTTGCGGATCATCGCCACCGCCGCCGCCGCGACCTCGCGCAGATTGTGCGACGGGATCTCGGTGGCCAGGCCGACCGCGATGCCCGAGGCGCCGTTGAGCAGCACCATCGGCAGGCGTGCCGGCAGCGTGCGCGGCTCGGTGGTCGAACCGTCGTAGTTCGGTTGCGAGTCGACCGTGCCCATGTCGATCTCGTCCATCAGCAGGCGCGAGATCGGGGTCAGGCGGGCTTCGGTATATCGCATCGCCGCGGCGCCGTCGCCGTCGCGCGAGCCGAAGTTGCCCTGGCCGTCGATCAGCGGGTAGCGCAGCGAAAAGTCCTGCGCCATGCGCACCAGCGCGTCGTACACCGACTGGTCGCCGTGCGGGTGCAGTTTGCCGAGCACGTCGCCGACCACCGCGGCCGACTTGCGCGGCTTGGCGGTCGGGCCCAGGCCCAGTTCGTTCATCGCGTACAGGATGCGGCGCTGGACCGGCTTCTGGCCGTCCGACACGTCCGGCAGCGCGCGGCCCTTGACCACCGAGACGGCGTAGTCGAGGTAGGCGCGCTCGGCGAAGGTGGACAGGGTGAGCGTCTCGACGTCCGAGGGCTCGTGTTGTTGTTCAAAGAGACTTGGTTGATTCGTCATGATGTGTGTTCGGTTGCTCGCCAGTAGCGCGGATCAGATATCCGCCTCGGTCTCGTTCCCGTGTTCCTCGATCCAGGCCCGGCGTGCCGCGGCTTCCCCTTTGCCCATCAGCATATTGAAGCGCGATGCCGACTCGGCCACGTCGTACTGGCCGAAGGAGACCGGCAGCAGGCGGCGCGTGTCCGGGTTCATGGTGGTTTCCCACAGCTGCTCGGCGTTCATCTCGCCCAGGCCCTTGAAGCGCGAGATGCTCCACACGCCTTCCTTCAGGCCTTCTTTCTTCAGCTTGTCCTCGATCGCCAGCAGCTCGCCGTCGTCCAGCGCGTACAGCTTCTGGATCGGCTTCTTGCCGCGCGCCGGCACATCCACGCGATACAAAGGCGGACGCGCGATGCAGATGTTCCCGTTGCGGAACAGGGCAGGGAAGTGCTTGAAGAACAGCGTCAGCAGCAGCACCTGGATGTGCGAACCGTCGACGTCCGCATCGGACAGGATGCAGATCTTCCCGTAGCGCAGGCTGGTCAGGTCGGGCGAGTCGTTCGGTCCGTGCGGATCGACGCCGATCGCCACCGAGATATCGTGGATCTCGTTGTTGGCGAACAGGCGATCGCGGTCGGTCTCCCAGGAGTTGAGCACCTTGCCGCGCAGCGGCAGGATGGCCTGGAATTCCTTGTCGCGGCCCATCTTGGCCGAGCCGCCGGCCGAGTCACCCTCGACCAGGAACAGCTCGTTGCGCGTGATGTCGGTCGATTCGCAATCGGTCAGCTTGCCCGGCAACACCGCCACGCCGGACGATTTCTTCTTCTCGACTTTTTGCAGCGAACGCAGGCGCGACTGCGCCTGCTTGATGACCAGTTCGGCCAGCTTCTTGCCGTATTCGACGTGCTGGTTCAGCCACAGTTCGAGCGGCGGTTTCGTGAACGTCGACACCAGCTTGAGCGCGTCGCGCGAGTTCAGGCGTTCCTTGGTCTGGCCCTGGAATTGCGGGTCCAGCACCTTGGCCGACAGCACGAACGAGACGCGCGCGAACACGTCCTCGGGCAGCAGCTTGACGCCCTTCGGCAGCAGGCCGTGCAGCTCGACGAAGTTCTTCACCGCGCCGAACAGGCCGTCGCGCAGGCCGGCTTCGTGGGTGCCGCCGCTGACGGTCGGGATCAGGTTGACGTAGGACTCGCGCACCACGCCGCCTTCCTCGGTCCAGGCCACGACCCAGTCGGCGCCTTCGCCTTCGGCGAAGCTGTCGTCGCCGCTTGCTGCGAATTGCGCGCCTTCGAACAGCGGGATCAGGGTCTCGCCGTTCGAGCTCTGGGCCAGCGCTTCGTTCAGGTAGCCGCGCAGGCCCTCGTCGTAGCGCCAGGTCTGGACGTCGCCGGTCTTGCCGTTGGTGAGCGTGACGGTCACGCCCGGCAGCAGCACCGCCTTCGAGCGCAGCAGGCGCTGCAGGTCGCCCAGCGGGATGTTTGGGGAATCGAAATACTTACCGTCCGGCCAGGCGGTGACGCGGGTGCCGTTCTTCTTGCCGCCGCGTTCTGCAGGGCTGGACGTGAGCGGCTCGATCACGTCACCGTCGGCGAATACCAGGCGGTGCTGGCCATTGCCCTGGTCGTCCTTGCGCCACACCTCGATCTCGAGGCGCTTCGACAGCGCATTGGTGACCGAGACGCCGACCCCGTGCAGGCCGCCCGAGAAGGCGTAGGCGCCGCCCGAACCCTTGTCGAACTTGCCGCCGGCGTGCAGGCGGGTGAACACGATCTCGACCGTGGACACGCCTTCTTCCGGGTGGATGCCGACCGGGATGCCGCGGCCGTCGTCCTCGACCGTGATCGAACCGTCCGGGTTCAGGGTCACGCCGATGTTCTTGCAGTGACCGCCCAGCGCTTCGTCGGAGGCGTTGTCGATCACTTCCTGGATGATGTGGAGCGGATTCTCCGTCCGGGTATACATGCCCGGGCGCTGTTTCACAGGTTCGAGTCCCTTGAGGACGCGGATGGATGATTCGCTGTAGTCTGGAGCGGGTTTCTTGGAGGCCATCTTGAAGATTGTTTGTCGAATGCTCCGGCATTCTAACTTGTCGGGAGGAAAAGGTTAGGCTTTTTTACTGTTTAAATATACAGTAGTTTGCGCTATGACGTGCTTTTCGCTTCGCACGTTTGTGCTAGATTAAGCTGGATAACTACGGCAATGCCAGGGAGGGGCGTTACCGATGCACTTATCCAGCCATCCGTTTACCGTTCGCCTGATCGGGTTCCCACCTGGCGAAAGCGCGCGGCTCGAAGCCTTGCTGGCGCGCGCGCGGGGCGTGGGGCCGTCGTATTCTTGCCTGCACGACGACAGTTTGCAAGAGCCGGATCTGTATATTGCCAACGGCGACAGCCCGACCACGCTGACCCGGATCGGCTGCCTGCCGCCCGGATCGCTGCAGCCGGCGCTCGTTATCTGCAACCCTGGCGAACCCGGCAACCCCGGCGCCGGGAACTGGCGCACGCTGGCGCGGCCGGTCGACCCCCTGCAACTGCATGAAGCCCTGGCCGATCTGCTCGATACCCGGGTCCAGGTGCTGGTGCAGCAGAACACCCGCGCCACCCGGCGCGTGCTGGCCGAGCGCCGCCGCCGTCCGCGCCTGGCGCCGGACGGCGAGACGCCGGCATTCTACACGCGCCTGCGCCGTGGTCCCGTCAATGGGGCCGTCCTGATCGTCGACCAGGAATGCAAGCTGCGTAACGAGGTGGCGCGCGTGCTCGGCCCGCGCCGGGTGCCGGTCGAATGGACCGACAGCCTGTGCGCAGCGGTGCGCCTGTGCGACGAAACGAAGGTAGCGCTGGTGCTGATCAACACGGCGGCGGTCGGCATCGAACCGTATGAGGTGTGCAGCTCGATCAAGTCGCAGGACGGGGCCCAGCGCACGCCGGTGGTGTTCCTGGTCGAGCAATCCTTTCACTACGATAGCGTGCGTGCGCGCCGCGCCGGGGCGCGCGGCCTGCTCACGACGCCGGTCGCCGGCCGCCACTGGATGCTGACCTTCCAGAAGCTGCTCGACCTTCCGGTGTAGGCGGAACGCGACGTTTTGTAACAACTTTATATTGTGCGCAGCGGTGGCGAAGTTATATTAATAGCCATGGCTGAAGACGATCAAATCAAGCGCGACGATGATCCCGCGGCGGACGTGGACGAGCGCCGCGAGACCCGCGTGCGCGTGCCCGAACGCCGCGCCAGCGGCGGCCAGTCGCGCGGTCCCGCCCGCTACCTGCGCGATGGCGACAATGCCGTCGCCCTGGCCGGCCGGGTCATCACCTCGCGTTTTCGCTCGCTGCGCGAGCGCTTCAACCGCGACTTCATGCAGCGCACGCTGCACATCGGCGTTTCGGCCCGCATCTTTCACCCTGCCGCCGGCGCCAAGGGGCTGCTCAGCAAGAACCTGCAGTATCTCGAGGAATCGATCGCCCAGTGGGTGATGTCGCGCGACGTGCTGGTGTTCATGATTCCCACCGTGAATACCAACGGCCTGCTACACCCCAGCAACATCACCCTGCGCCACTATGCGCGCCACCTCGACGGCCTGGTGCTGCAGGGCGGGGCCGACGTGGCGCCGCAAACCTATTCCGAAACCCCGACCAAGCCCGAATGGAGCGGCGACCGCGCGCGCGACGTCTACGAGCTCGAACTGCTGCACGAATTCGTCGACGCCGGCAAACCGGTGCTCGGCGTGTGCCGCGGCTGCCAGCTGATCAACGTCGCCTTCGGCGGTACCCTGCACCAGGACGTGGCCACCGAGATGCCGGATGCCCTGGCCCATGTGCACGATGTCTACGATGCGCACCGTCACGCCATCGTCTTTCCCAAGGGCTCGTCGCTGGGCCGCATGTTCCCCAAGGTCGAGCGGGCGATGGTCAATTCGATCCACCACCAGGCGGTCAAGGATCTGGGACGCGACATCCGCATCGAGGCCATGTCCGAGCCTGACGGCATCGTCGAGGCGATCCGCTACCAGCGCGCCAACTTCGTCATGGGCCTGCAGTGGCACCCCGAATTCCACCGCGCCGGCGGCGTCGACCTGCTCGATTGCACGCCGGTGCTCGACGAATTCCTGCGCGCTGCGCGTGAAACCCGGCTTTAAATCTTGCTTGTAATCAAGCCGTGATTCGCTTGCCGAAAACGCTTGCTTTCGCCGTGTGAGGCGTGAATAATGAAATGAGAATCATTCGCATTGTGTTGCGAATCTCGTTTCATCACACGTTTGACTGTTGCGCACCGCAACCGCTTTTGGGAGACGCTTGCATGACTATTTCCACCGCAGACACGACGCCGCCGGCGCCGCGCAGCCAGGACGCGTTGCTGGTCGCTTCGCTATTGCACCTGATGTCCAACTACACGACACGCGTCGACGGTGAGCAGCCATGCGTCAAGCTGGCTTCGGTGATCGAGCGCCACCTGTGCGCGCTGTCGCGCCTGCCGAATATCGATCCCGTCCTGCGCGCCACTTGCGAACAGCTGGCCGACCAGTGGGCGGTCGTGGTCGACGCCAAGCTGCCGCCGCCGGCGCCGACGCGCCAGCCCTTGCTGGCGCGCTTCATGAAAGGCGGCTGGGCCGGCAAGACGGCGCCGCTCGCGGGCTAACGCGGCTGCAGCAGCCCCTTCAGGCGGTCGGCCCGGCCCGGAATGCGTTCCAAGGCCGGATAGCGCAAGCCGCCATCGTAGGCGATCGTGAGCGCGCGCTTCTGCCGATCCAGTTGCACGGTGAGCGCGATGCCGGCCGGATCGCGGCGCGACACCGCCGCGGCCAGGCGCTCCATGCTGAACGGCTCGCCTTCCACCTCCACTACCACCGCGCCCGGCGCCAGCCCGGCCTTGAAGGCGGGGCTGTTCCAGCCGACCGAGCGCACCACGCCCTTGCCGTTCACGCCGATCCCGAGGCCGTAGCTGAAGTCGGGGACCCCTTCGCCCTGCAGGGCGCGCTCGACGTAGCGGCTCGGCGTCGGTGTGTAGACCAGCCGGTAGCCGGCGCGTTCCAGGCCGTCGAGCAGGCCGGCGTCGCTGTTGCCATGCACGCGCCCCTCGAGATAGCCGCGCCAGTCGAAGGGCGCGAGTTTCGACAAGGTGGCGCAGACGTCATCGAAGGTGTAGTCCTTGCCGGCCTTGCTCTTCACGGCGAAGAACCTGGCGGCGAAGTCGTCCATCCCATGCTTGCCCTGGCTGCGTTCGCGCAGGATGCCGTCGATGTCCAGCCATAGCAGCACACCTTCGGCATAATAATCCTTGCGGCGCTGCCAGTCGGTCCAGCTGACGCCGGCGCCGCCCGGCATCGTGATCGAATCGAGGGCGCTGTCGCCGAGCGCCTTCCAGGCGCGGCCCGGGCGGTTCGCCATCGCGGCCGCATCCAGGGCCAGGGCGTCGAGCGTGTCCTGGAAACCGCGCAGGCCCGAGCGTGCGCCGATCACCCGCCCCCAGAATTCGGACTGTCCCTCGTACACCCACAGCAGCGTGCTTTGCATGGGCACGTTGGGCGTGGGCGTGCGGTGGTCGGCGGGCTGGGCGAACTTGCCGTTCCAGGCATGGATGTATTCGTGGGCAAACAGATCGATGTCCGCAGCCGATGCAGCGCGGTTGGCCAGAAAGTCGGGCGGCAGCGTGACTTCGGCGGAGCGGATGTGTTCCAGGCCGCCTGGGCCGGGCAGGCGGTCCGTCAGCGGCACCAGGTAATCGAAGTGGGGGAAGGGCGCCTGGCCGAATACCCTGGCGGTCTGTTCGACGATGGCGCGCAGCGGCGCGTCCATCGCCGCCGCGCCGGCAAGCTGTGCGGCCTCGCCGGCGAAATAGGTCACGCGCACCGGGACCGGGCCGCCGGCCACGGTGCGGCGCTCCACATGGGGCGCGGCCAGCACCGGCGAGTCGAGCAGCAGGTCGAGCGGCACGGGCGCGAAGGTGACGGTCGCGCCGGCCCGGCCCTGCTCGACCAGCGAGGTGCCCGGCGCCAGCCCCGCGGGCAGGGTCAGCGAGGCCGCCACCGGGATGCGGCTGGCGAACCAGCCGGCCGGATACAGGATCACGTTCTGCCACTGCAGATTGATCATGTCCGGGGCGATGTGGCTCATGCGGCCGAGCGGCGCCAGGTACTGGAATTCCAGCGCCAGCTCGCGCACGCCCGCCGGCACCTGCACGTGGAAGGCATGCGCGTCGAGGGGATCGCGGCGCCAGGCCAGGCGCTCGCCGCCGCCCTGGATCGCCAGGCCGGCCAGGCGCTGGACCTGGATCGTCGGGCCGTGGCTGCCGCCGTCCCACTTCGGGTACAGCAGGGTCAGGCGGCCGGCCGACTGCACCGGCACGCGCTGCTTGACGCGGACGATCCGCTGCGCGGTGTCGCTGGCGTCGACCTCGAGCTGCAAGGTGCCGGGGAAGGCGCGGTCGCGCGGCTGGGGAATGGTCGAGGTGGGCGCGCTCCACGGCGCCGCGGTCGACAGCGGGCTGGAACACAGCAGGGCGGGAAGCAGGAGCAGGGTGGCGGTCAGTTTAACCATCTGGGCATGAATAATGAAAAACTGCAGGTAGGCAATTTCCCATTATCATGCAATTCGGATACTGAATGTGGAGAAAATTGTCAGCCCGTGCGGCCGCCCCGGAAGTGCCCGATCGCCGCATTGACCATGCCTTCGACACTGCCTTCGCGCTCCACGTGGCGGCGCAGGATGGTCGCGTCGCTGCCGTCGTGCACCGCCCCCGCCAGGTGCTTCAGGGCATCCACGCTGCCCAGCGCCTCGGCGTGCGGCAGCATGGTGTCGAGCGTCGCCAGGATGTCGTCGCGCATCGGCACGTTGTCGTAGGACTTCGGATGCGTGATGCTGCCGTCCAGGCCGAAGCGGCAGGCCTGGAAGCGGTTGTAGTTGTAGACCAGGTAATCGTCCTCCACCGGCGCCTCTTCCCTGCGCTCCAGCAGGTGCCGGCACAGCGCCTGCAGGTAGCCGGCCAGCGCCGCCGCCCGCTCCACCGTGAGCGGCGTGTCGCACACGCGCAGCTCGATGGTGCCGTACTCCGGCTTGGGCCTCAGGTCCCAGTAAAAATCCTTCATGCTCTTGATGATGTTGGTGCGTTCCATCTTGGCGAAGTAGACGTCGGTGAACTCCTGCCAGGAGAGCGTGAACGGCGCACGGCCGCTCATCGGGAAGGCGAACACGGAATTCAGGCGCGCCGATTCGAACAGGCTGTCGTGGCCCTGCACATAGGGTGACGAGGCCGACAGCGCGATGAAGTGCGGCAGGTAGCGGTTCAGCGCATGCAGCAAATAGAGGGCGTCGTCGCCGTTGGCGCAGCCGATGTGCACGTGCTGGCCGAACACCGTGAACTGCTTGGCCAGGTAGCCGTACAGCTGCGACAGGTACTCGTAGCGCGGCTTGGCCGAGATGCGCTGGTCGGACCAGTGCTGGAACGGATGCGTGCCGCCGCCGGCGATCCCGATATTGAGCACGTCGCTGGCCGCCACCAGGGTGTCGCGAATCTCGGTCAGTTCCGCCAGCAGCGGCGCGTAGGCCGTGTGCACGCTCGAGTTAATCTCGATCATGCTCTCGGTGATCTCCGGCGTGACGTTGCCCGGGAACGGCTTGCGCGTCAGCAGGTGCATCAGGTCGGGGCTGGCCGCGGTCAGGTTGAAATCCGACAGGCTGACCAGCTGCAGTTCCAGCTCGACCCCGAAGGTGAGCGGCTGCGAGGGGTTGAAGGCTTCAAGCGGCATGGTTCGACTCCGGTGCTTCGCGCGCCCAGATCAGCGCGCGCTGGATGATGATCGGGCCGAAGACTTCGAGCAGCATCGTCACGGCCGCCATCGCATACAGTTCTTCGACCACTTTCAGGCCCGCATAGCGCGCGTGCTCGAGCAGCAGGATCACGAACACGGCCAGCGGCGCCAGCCCGAGGCCGGTGAGCGCTCCCTTGCGCCAGGTGACGCCCGACAGGTGGGCGAACGCCGTCACGCCCGCCACCTTGGCGAACATGCGCGCCAGCACCACGCTGATGGCGAGCAGGGCGCCGGCGGTGACCAGGCGCCAGTCGAGGGTCGAGGCGGCGTACACGAACAGCAGCACGGTCAGCACTTCGCCCAGCGCGCCGAAGTTGCGCTGGGTCTGGGTAAAGGCGACGCGCCGGTAGCGCACCGTCAGGCCGAAGGCCAGCGCCGCCACCACCGGCGTCAGGCCGGCGCTGTCGCACACGGCCACCAGCAGGATGATCGCGAGGGCGAAGGCGACGGTCGTGTCCTGCTGCTGATTGCCGATCGCGCGCAGCAGGGCCGGCACGACCACGCCGAAGACGGCCCCGATCAGGATCGAGCCGGCCAGCATCACCAGGCTTTGCCACAGCGCTTCGCCGACGGCGGCGTAAGTCTGGAACAGCCAGATGCCGATGATGGCGTTGAAGGCGAATACCGACAGCACGCAGTTCAGGGCCGACAGGTGCAGCACCCGCTCCGTCATCTGGCCCGAGCTTTTCTGTTCGTTGACCACCCGCACCACGGTGGCGGGCGAGGTCGCCATCGACAGCGCGGCCATCAGGAGGGCGGTCAGGCGGCCGACGCCGAAGGCGCTGGCGACGAAATAGACGAGGATGAAGGTCAGCGCCGCCTCGACCAGGCCGGCCACGCCGATCCAGGGATTGTTGACCAGCCAGCGCAGGTTGATGCGGTTGCCCAGTTCGAACAGGATCAGGCCAAAGGCGACGTTGGCCAGCAGCGACACCGGCCCCATGTCGGGGGCGGGCAGGGCGCCGATCTGGGTGCTGCCGAGGGCAAACCCGACCAGGCCATAGAAGCTGATGCGCGGCAGGCCGGTCCAGCGCTGGCCGAATTCGCCGGCCAGCCAGGCAAGCGCGATCGCCAGCGGCCACGCGAGACTAGTCAACAAGGACAGCAGGTCTGGCATTCGTTTTCCCCCATGATCTTTTAGTTGGTGCGCGCTTGCCGCCGGCGTTCGCGGATTCTACAAGCGGACGAGGCGCGCACGATTGTTCTGGCTCGCCCGTCCACGCGCCTTGTGTTGAGGCACGGCGAGCGGCGGGCGAGTGGCTCGATCATAGCGATTCCAGCACGGTCGTCCGTGTCCGCACTAACACAGTGCGTAAAGACATTAATTGTAGAAGGGACTTACTTGCTGAGAAGACGCATCGCCCGCTCCAGCCCGTCGAGCGTAATGGGAAACATGCGGTTGTTCATGATCTGGCGAATGAGGGCAATCGATTGCCGGTATTGCCACAGATGTTCCGGCTCCGGATTGAGCCAGGCGAACCTGGGAAAGGTCGAGACGAAGCGCGCCAGCCAGGCCGCGCCCGGCTCTTCATTGTTGTACTCGACCGAGCCGCCCGGCGCCATCACCTCGTAGGGGCTCATGGTGGCGTCGCCGACGAAGATCACCCGCGTGTCAAGCGGATACTTGCGCAGCACGTCCCAGGTGTCGAAACGCTCGCTGTGGCGGCGCCGGTTGTTCTTCCACAGGTAGTCGTAGACGCAGTTGTGGAAGTAGTAGAACTCCATGTTCTTGAACTCGCTGCTGGCGGCCGAGAACAGTTCTTCGGTGCGCTCGATGTGGTCGTCCATCGAACCGCCCACGTCGAGCAGCATCACCACCTTGATCCGGTTCTTGCGTTCGGGCCGCATGCGGATGTCGAGCCAGCCGGCATTGCTGGCGGTGGCGCGGATGGTGTCGTCCAGCGCCAGTTCGTCGGCCGCGCCTTGCCGCGCGAAGCGGCGCAGGCGGCGCAGCGCGACTTTCAGGTTGCGCGTGCCCAGTTCGCGCTCGTCGTCGTAGTCGCGGAAGGTGCGCTGTTCCCATACCTTGACCGCGCTGCGGTTGCGGCCGGTGCCACCGATGCGGATGCCCTCCGGATTGGTGCCGCCGTGCCCGAAAGGCGAAGTGCCGCCGGTGCCGATCCATTTGCTGCCGCCGGCATGGCGCTCCTTCTGTTCTTTCAGCAGCTCCTGCAGGCGCTGCTGCAGCTTGTCGTAGCCGAATTTTTCCAGCTGGGCCTTCTGTTCCGGCGTCAGCTCGCGCTCGAAGCGCTTGATCAGCCACTCCAAGGGGATCTCGGCGTCCTTGTCGAATACCGCATCGACACCCTTGAACCAGAGGCCGAACACGCGATCGAACTTGTCGAAATGCGCTTCGTCCTTCACCAGCGTCAGGCGCGCGAGGTAATAGAACTCGTCGAGCGAGGGCAGGATCACCTGGCGCTGCAGGGCTTCGAGCAGGGTCAGGAATTCGCGGATCGAGACCGGGACCTTGGCCTCGCGCAGGGCGCGGAAGAAGTCGATCAGCATGGTCTAGCCTTTGGCGTGATGCGCGAGGCGCGCCTCCAGGTGCGCCTTCACGCGCGGCCATTCGGCGCGCAGGATGCTGTACATGACGGTGTCGCGCGGCTGGCCGTTGCGGCGCGCGGCGTGATGGCGCAGCACGCCGTCCTTGTGCGCGCCCAGGCGTTCGATGGCCGCCTGCGAGGCGAAGTTCTCGCCATCGGTGCGCAGGCCCACCACGGCGCAGCCGAGCGTGTCGAAGGCGTGCCGCATCAGCATCAGCTTGCAGCTGGTGTTGACGTGGCTGCGCTGCACGCGTTTGGCATACCAGGTATAGCCGATCTCCACCCGGTCGACGTCCGGCACGATGTCGTGGTAGCTGGTGCTGCCGATGACGGCGCCGCTGGCGGCATCGACCACGGCCCAGGCCCGGCGGTTGGACATGCCGAGCGCGGTGTCGATATAGGCGCCGGCGTCCTGCGGCGCCGGCACGCTGGTCACGACCAGCTTCCACAGCTCGCCATCGCTGGCCGCCGCGCGCAAGCCGTCGGCGTGGTGCGGCGCCAGCGGCTCCAGGCGCACGCCGTTCCATTCCAGGGTGATGGGCGCGACGGTGATCATCGCCGGTTCCTTGCCATGGCCATCAGGCGGTCGAACAGGGCGATGTCCTGCTCGTTCTTGAGCAGCGCGCCGTGCAGCGGCGGCGCCGCGTTCTCGGCGCGCAGCGCTTCGGCCGGCACATCCTCCGCCAGCAGCAGCTTGAGCCAGTCGAGGAATTCCGAGGTCGACGGTTTCTTCTTGATGCCGGGGACGTCGCGCAGCGCATAGAAGCTTTGCAGCGCGGCCGCCAGCAGGTCTTGCCTGAGCGTCGGGAAGTGCACGCCCACGATGTCGGCCATCGTCTCGCGGTCGGGGAACTGGATGTAATGGAAGAAGCAGCGGCGCAGGAAGGCGTCGGGCAGTTCCTTTTCGTTGTTGGAGGTGATGATCACCAGCGGGCGGTGCTTGGCCACCACCATCTCGCGCGTCTCGTAGACATAGAACTCCATGCGGTCGAGTTCACGCAGCAGGTCGTTGGGGAACTCGATGTCGGCCTTGTCGACTTCGTCGATCAGGAGCACGACCGGCTCGGGCGACGTGAATGCCTGCCACAGCACGCCCTTGACGATGTAGTTCTGGATGTCGCGCACGCGCTCGTCGCCCAGCTGCGAGTCGCGCAGGCGCGAGACGGCGTCGTACTCGTACAGGCCCTGCTGGGCCTTGGTGGTCGACTTCACGTGCCACTGCAGCAGCGGCATGTTCAGCGCGCTTGCTACCTCTTCGGCCAGCATGGTCTTGCCGGTGCCCGGCTCGCCCTTGATCAGGAGCGGGCGGCCCAGCGTGAGCGCGGCGTTGACGGCCAGTTTCAGGTCGGGAGTGGCGACGTAGGTGTCGCTGCCTTCGAAGCGGGGAGAGGCATGCATGGCGGGTAGGAGCGAAATCGAAGAAGATGGGCCGAGTATATGACAAAAATTTGTGCCTGCAGCCGGTCCTGCGCCGGACGCCGGTTTGTAGACTGGTGTCAAGTCTTCAGATAGAATCGGCCCGTTGGTAAGCCTTTGCTAAGTTTTTGTGCGGTTGCGGTTTTCGAAATATAACTAACGAGACGCCCATGAAAAAAACTCTGGTACCACTGGCGCTGGCGCTCCTTGCCGGCGCCGCCGGCAGCGCATCCGCCGCGGAAGTGGTCGGTAATCCCCAGGCGGCCACCGCCAAGATCGAGATGTGCATCGGCTGCCACGCCATCCCCGGCGGCTACAAGACGGCCTTCCCCGAGGTGTATCGCGTGCCGATGATCGGCGGCCAGTCGGCCAGGTACATCGAATCGGCACTCAAGGCCTATCGCAAGGGCGACCGCAAGCATCCTTCCATGACCGGCATCGCGCGCTCGATGAGCGACCAGGACATCGCCGACGTGGCGGCCTATTATTCCCAGCAAACGTCGGTCCAGGCGACCGCCAAGCGATGAGGACCGCCATGAAGAACACGATGCTCCTGCTGGTGCTTGGCGCCATCTCGCTCGGCGCCAGCGCCAACGACGTCAAGCGCGGCGAAGCCCTGGCACAGAAATACAACTGCGCTTCCTGCCACGGCGCCGACTTCAACAAGCCGATCGACCCGACCTATCCGAAGCTGGCCGGCCAGCATGCCGACTATCTCACGCATGCGCTGCGCGCCTACAAGCGCGGCGCCGGCGCCAATGGCCGCGTGAATCCGATCATGGCCGGCATCGTGCAGCCGCTGTCGAACCAGGACATGGCCGATCTCGGCGCGTATCTCGCCAGCCTGCCGTCGCAGCTGGTGGTCAGGAAGTAGCAGGGCCGCGACACGCCTTTGGGCGCCAACTGGTAACATGCTGTCCCCTCTGCTGCAGTGCAGCGAGGGGATTGTCATTCTTGCCGCTGGAGCCGCCGTGCCGTCCCTTACCCCCGCTTACCTGAAGATCAACCTGCTGGCCGGCCTGACCGTCGCGCTGGCCCTGGTGCCCGAGGCGATCGCCTTCGCCCTGGTCGCCCACCTGTCCCCGCTCACCGGCCTGTACGCGGCGGTGATCGTCGCCTTCATCACGTCGTGCTTCGGCGGCCGGCCCGGCATGATCTCGGCCGCCGCCGGTTCGCTGGCGGTGGTGATGGTGGCGCTGGTGGTCCAGCATGGCGCGCAATACCTGCTGGCCGCCGTGGTGCTGATGGGCGTGCTGCAACTGCTGTTCGCCGCCGCGCGCCTGGGCAAATTCATCCGCATGGTGCCGCACCCGGTGATGCTCGGCTTCGTCAACGGCCTGGCGCTGGTGATCTTCCTGGCCCAGTTCAACCATTTCAAGCAGACGGGCGCGGATGGCGCCGTGGAGTGGATGGCCGGTCCCGAACTGGCGGTCATGGCCGGCATCATCGTCGTCACGATGGCGGTGATCTACCTGACCCCGCGCCTGACGAAAGCGGTGCCGTCGACACTGGTCGGCATCCTGGTGGCAAGCGTCGGCTGCGCGCTGCTCGGCATCGAGACCAGGACCGTGGGCGACCTCGGTTCGATCGCCGGCGGCCTGCCGGGCTTCGCGCTGCCCGACGTGCCATGGAACCTGGAGACGCTGCGCATCGTCTTTCCCTATGCCCTCGTGATGGCCGGCGTCGGCCTGATCGAGTCGCTGCTGACGCTCACCCTGATCGACGAGATCACCGACACCCGCGGCCAGCCGAACCGCGAGTCGCTGGCGCTGGGCGCCGCCAACGTCGCGGCCGGCCTGTTCGGCGGCATGGGCGGCTGCGCGCTGATCGGCCAGAGCATGATCAACGTGAACAGCGGCGCCACCGGGCGCCTGTCGGGCATCGCGGCCGCGCTGTTCCTGCTCGTCTTCATCCTGTTCGCATCCAGCTGGATCGAGGCGATCCCGCTGGCGGCGCTGGTCGGCGTGATGTTCGTGGTGTGCGAAAAGACCTTCGAGTGGGGT
The DNA here is from genome assembly GCF_003143515.1 of Massilia oculi. Lineage (NCBI taxonomy): Bacteria > Pseudomonadati > Pseudomonadota > Betaproteobacteria > Burkholderiales > Oxalobacteraceae > Massilia > Massilia oculi. The sequence continues at coordinate 3,721,790 of NZ_CP029343.1, forward strand.
ACCTTCCGCCTGGTGGGAAAAGTGCCGCGCGCCGACCTGTTCGTGATCGTGCTGGTGGCGGGCATCACCCTGGTCTACGACCTGGCGCTGGCGGTGATCGCCGGCGTGATCGTGTCGGCGCTGGTGTTCGCCTGGCAGCATGCCAAGCAAGTACGGGCCGCCGTCTCGCACGACGAGCAGGGCTGGAAGGTGTATGCGCTGGAAGGCACGCTGTTCTTCGCCTCGGTGACGCCGTTCCAGGCGCTGTTCGCCCCGAAAGACGATCCGCAGGACGTCGTCATCGACTTCCTGCATGCGCGGGTGGTCGACCACTCGGCGATCCAGGCGATCGACGCGCTGGCCGAGCGCTATCGCCTGCTGGGCAAGCGCCTGCACCTGCGTCACCTGAGCCCGGACTGCCGCGAGCTGCTGGACAAGGCGCGCGGCATGGTGGAGGTGAATGTGGTGGAAGACCCGCGCTACCGGGTGGCGGACGACAAGCTGGGGTGAATCGCGGAGCGGATCACGCGAATGCGCGCCGACGCACGCATTCGATATAGGCTTCGGTATCGGGCGGCACGCCGTTGCGTTGCGAGGCCCAGATCATCTCACCCAGGCATTCCATGATCTCGTGGTGGGCGTCGTGCTCGCCGCGCCGGGCCACCAGGGCGTCGTGGGCGGCGCGGATGCCGCGCGGCTGGTCGATCGAGATCTGCTCGGCGATCGACAGGTGCATCGACAGGTGCAGGAAGGGATTCGCCTTGCCGCCCTCGACCGAATAGTCGGCCGCGATCGCCGCCTCGACGTCCTCGAACTGGTCATGGTATTCGGGGTGCTGGGCGATCCAGTCGGCCGCGATCGCGTCCATCGGGGTCAGGATCTCGCCATTGCGGTGCTTGCGGTAGGCTTCGCAGAAGAAGCGGCGCACGTCGTGCGAGGACGGAGTGAACATGTCGAATGCGGCAGGAAGGGAAGGGAGCCGGCATTGTAGCGCGATGCCGGCCCGCCGTCACAGCGCCATGTCCGCGCCCGCCACTGGGCTCTGGTACTGCTCGCGCATCGGCTTGCAATCCTTGGGCAGGGCAACGCTGTCCGGCTTGCCCAGTGTTTCCTCGTGCAGCTGGACCAGGTTGGCGGCAAAGCAGGTCCGTGCCGGCGTATCGGAGGCATCCAGCAGCTTGTCGCCGTCGATCTTGCCCAGGAAGTAATCGACCACCGGGCGTGGCCAGTCGCTGCGTTCCCTGAAACGCGCTTCCAGTTCGGCGCGGGCCTGCGGGTCGCCGGCGCGCAGTTGGGCCAGGTAGAGCCACAGGGCGCCATTGCGGCCGGTGTGCCCCTCGCCCAGGCTCGCACGCAGGTGCGTGGTTGCCTGCTCCGGCTTGCCCTGCACGAGCATCCGTACGCCCAGCGACAGGCTGGCCTCACGGTGGCCCAGCGCTGCCGCCCGCTCCAGGTAGGCGATCGCAGCCCCCGGATCCTTCTGCCTGCTGCGCTCGGAAACGGCCATGCCCGCCATCGTGTACCAGGCGTCGGCATTGCCGGCGTCGGCTTCCTGGCGCATCCAGGGCCTGACCTCGCGCCGCGAATCGAAGGGCTGGCCGCCGAGGTAGGACACGTACAGCTTGCCCTGGCTCATGGCGAACAGCACGCGGTGCGCGCGCAGGAAGTCGACGCCCAGCAGCACGTCGACGCTCAACTGGCTGTCGATCACGTCGAACTCGGGATCGTGGACGGTGGCGTCGCCGATCTTGAAGGTATCCGCCCTGGCGATCCAGGCGCCCACCGACTGTTTGCCGACGCCGTGGGCATTGGCCACGCGTTGCGCGCGCGGGCCATCGAGGTCGATGCCGGCGCGATGCGCCGCGCGCCTGGTGATGGTCGTGACCGATGCGCCGCTGTCGATCAAGGCGGTCAGGCGCGTGCCGTTGATGTGGACGGAGAACTGCGGGTTCGCCGTCAGCTCGTCGTGCTGGCGGAACGGGATCACGCTCGCGTTCTTGTCCCAGTAGGCCAGCCAGGTGCTGGCGCAGCGTTGCGGGCGGAAGAAGCGCAGCTCCTTGGTGGCGAGCGAGAATTCGAGGTCGCCCTGCAGCAGGAAGGCAGCGCCGACGATGGCGTCGAACGGCGGCGTAAACGACGTTTCGCCGACCACCGACAGGTACAGGTCGCGTGCACGCACCGGCCCGACGACCAACTCCGCCACCCTGGCCTCGTACAGCCGCGACTTGCCGGCCACGCCGTGGACGTAGCGGCCGGTGGGCCGCTGGGTCAGTCCATGGCGCTCGACCCCGGTGCGGGTCAGGTAAGTGACGCCGGCGCCGGTATCGGGCAGCATGGTGGCGCGCTTGCCATTGATCTCGCCGGTCATCGTCAACCCCAGGCCCGAGCCGGCATAGTGCAGCGGCACCTGGGCCACCTGCAGGAACTGGCATGCGGTTTGCGCCGCAGCATGCAGAGGCAGGAGAAAGAGAAGGGGGGCGAGAAAAACGCGCAGCGCTGGGGCGATGAAAGTCATGCGCCCATTCTACCGGCTGGGGTTGCTTATAAATCAATGCTTTGCGCATGAAATGATGCGCAGGAAGAGAATGCGACGGAAACGGCGGCGTGGACCACCGTTTCCGTCAATACAAAAATTACTTGTTCGGCGCCAGCACCAGCGATTCCGGTCCTGTGGGACCAGGCCCGTTGACCGCGACCATGTCCTGGGCCGGTTTGGCCGCTTGCGACCTCCCATGCGGCTGGCGCAGGTAGCGCGCGCTGTGGCGCCGCTCGCCGTGCTGGCCCCTGGCGGGCCAGGTGACGAAGCGCGACAGTTCCTGCAGGGCGCGCTGGTAGACGTCGCGCTTGAACTCGATCACAACGTCCAGCGGCACCCAGTAATCGTGCCAGCGCCAGGCATCGAATTCCGGGTGGTCGGTCAGGCGCAGATTGACTTCGTTGTCGCGCGCAACCATGCGCAACAGGAACCAGATCTGCTTCTGGCCGCGGTAATGGCCGCGGATTTCGCGCTTGATGAAGTGGTCGGGCACCTCGTAGCGCAGCCAGTCGCGGGTTCGCCCCATGATCTTGACGTGCTCCTGGCGCAGGCCGATTTCTTCCTCGAGCTCGCGGTACATTGCCTGTTCTGGCGTCTCCCCGTACTTGATACCCCCTTGAGGGAATTGCCATGAGTGCTCACGCACCCGCTTGCCCCACCAGACCTCGTTGTTAGCGTTCAGCAGGATGATGCCGACGTTGGGGCGAAACCCTTCACGGTCGAGCATAAGTGCACCTCGATACTTTCTGCCGGCGGATCGTCCCTTATGGGCGCATCGAAAAACCTGCTGCGCGTTGCATTTTCGGACTGCGATGCTCGTCGTACGACCGTACGACTGCGCTTCTCGTCCGAAACTGCTGCCGCTCGCGACGGTTTTTCGAGGTGCCCTTGCGTTTTTACCTACAAATTCTGTACGCCCGTGGGTTTTCCGCACCGCTTGCGCGGTGGATGCTGCTGGTTGCGGACCCTGTTTGTAGAAAGATTGGACGCATCAGCCGGCTAATCCTTTAAAATTAGGTCGATTATAACCCTCTCTTTTTAAAAAGAATTCACTGATATGCGCGCCTCACGATTTTTTATTTCAACTCTCAAAGAAGCGCCTTCCGATGCCGAGATCGTCAGCCACAAGCTGATGATGCGCGCCGGGATGATCAAGCGCCTGGGTTCCGGCATCTATACCTATATGCCGGTCGGGCTGCGCGTCATCCGCAAGGTCGAGGCGATCGTCCGTGAAGAAATGAACCGCGCGGGCGCGATCGAACTGCTGATGCCGCTGGTGCAGCCGGCCGAACTGTGGCAAGAAACGGGCCGCTGGGACAAGATGGGCGACGAATTGATGCGCGTCAAGGACCGTCACGGCCGCGATTTCGCGATCCAGCCGACCTCCGAAGAAGTGGTCACCGACGTCGTGCGCAGCGAACTCAAATCGTACCGCCAGCTGCCGATCAACTTCTACCACATCCAGACCAAGTTCCGCGACGAGCGCCGTCCGCGCTTCGGCCTGATGCGCGGCCGCGAATTCACGATGAAGGATGCCTATTCCTTCGACCGCGACCTGGAAGGCATGCAGAAGTCCTACCAGACCATGTTCGACGCCTACACGAAGATCTTCAACCGCTTCGGCCTGAAGTTCCGCGCGGTGGCGGCCGACAACGGCGCCATCGGCGGCACCGGCTCGCATGAATTCCACGTCATCGCCAGCACCGGCGAAGACGCGCTGGTGTACTGCCCGACCTCGGACTACGCGGCCAATATGGAAGCGGCCGAAGCCGTCGCCATCGGCGCCCGCGGCGCGGCGACCCAGGCGCTGGCCAAGACCCCGACCCCGGGCAAGACCAAGTGCGAAAGCGTGGCCGAGCTCCTCAACCTGCCGTTGGCGCAGACCGTCAAGACCATCGCCCTGACCGTCGAGAGCGAAGAAGGCAAGAAGAGCTTCTGGGTGCTGCTGCTGCGCGGCGACCATGAGCTCAACGAGATCAAGGTGTCGAAAGTGGCGGGCCTGAAGGACTTCCGCTTCTCCACCGAGGCCGAGATCCTCGAGGTGTTCGGCACCGTGCCGGGTTACCTGGGGCCGATCAATACCAGGCTGCCGGTCACCGTCGTGGCCGACCGCATCGTCGCCAACATGGCCGACTTCGTGTGCGGCGCCAACGAGGCCGATTTCCACTACACGGGCGCCAACTGGGGCCGGGATGTGCCGGAGCCGGTGGTGGCCGACCTGCGCAACGTGGTCGAGGGCGACGCTTCGCCGGACGGCAAGGGCGTGCTGGCGATCGAGCGCGGCATCGAGGTGGGCCATGTGTTCCAGCTCGGCACCGCCTACTCGGAAGCGATGGGCGCGACCTTCCTCGACGAGGGTGGCCGTCCCGCGCCGCTGCAGATGGGGTGCTACGGCATCGGCGTGACCCGCATCCTGGGCGCGGCGATCGAGCAGAACTTCGACGACAAGGGCATCGTGTGGCCTGACGCCATCGCGCCGTTCGAGCTGGTGCTGTGCCCGATGGGCCTGGACCGCAGCGAGATGGTCAAGGAAGCCACCGAGAAGCTGTACGCCGAGATGCAGGCAGCCGGCATCGACGTCATCGTCGACGACCGCGGCCTGCGTCCGGGCGCGATGTTCGCCGACTGGGAGCTGATTGGCGTGCCGCACCGCGTCGTGATCGGCGAGCGTGGCCTGAAGGAAGGCAACCTGGAATACCAGGGCCGCCGCGACGAAGCGGCGAGCAGCGTGCCCGTGGCCGAGATGGTCGCCTTCATCAAGGGCAAGCTGGGCAAGTGATGCGTCTGCGCCTCGCCTCCCGGATCGGAGGCGCCGTGCTGGCGTGCGCCTTCGGCCTGGGTGGGGGCGAGGCGTTCGCCGGCAACCAGAAGGAAGAAGCGCTGTCGGATTCGGTGCGCCTGGCCCTGGCCAATGCCATCGCCGACGCGCGCCCGCCGCGGCCGAGCTTTCGCACCGAGGCGGCGCGGGCGCGCTACCACGGCTGGTTCGATGAAATGTCGCGCCGCCTTGCGAAACGCATGCCCGACGTCCAGACCCGCACCGAATTCCTCGAGACGGTCTGGTACGAATCGACGCGCGCCGGCCTCGATCCGGGGCTGGTGCTGGGCCTGATCCAGGTCGAATCGGCCTATCGCAAGTATGCGATCTCGATCGCCGGCGCGCGCGGCTATATGCAGGTGATGCCGTTCTGGACCAAGGTGATCGGCGACGGCGACCGCCGCCGCCTGTTCCACATGCAGACCAATCTGCGCTACGGCTGCGCCATCCTGCGCATGTATATCGACATGGAGCGCGGCGACCTGTATCTGGCGCTGGGCCGCTACAACGGCAGCCGGGGCAAGCCGCAGTACCCGAACGCGGTGCTGGCGGCGTGGAAGAAGTGGGAGTTCAAGCACGGTATCTAGACCGGGCATGCTGTACAAAACCCCAACATTTCAGTTCACCTGCGTGTCACGTTAGCAGTGTAGACTTTCCGCTTTCCCAAGCAGAGGACTGCATGCGACCGACCACTCTTGCCACCGCCGCGCTGCTGGCGGCACTCGCCGGCTGCGCGACGACGCCGCCCGCGTCGAACCCATCCACCACCGCCGCGCAAGGCGCCGTCGTGGCCAATGCCGTCGACCACCGCGCGAAGAACGTCATCTTCTTCCTCGGCGACGGCATGGGCATCAACACCCTGACCGCGGCGCGCATCTTCGCCGCCGGCGAAGACGGCGAGCTGGCGATCGACAAGCTGCCCGAGTCGGCCTTCGTGAAGACTTTCTCGAACGATGCGCAAGTCACCGACAGCGCCGCCTCGATGGCGGCCTACATGACCGGCGTGAAGCACAATAACGGCGTGGTCTCGATGTCCTTCGGCACCCGCTCGGTCGCACCGGGCAAGGACGCCAACGGGAACGCCCTGGTGAGCCGTTGCGAGAACGGGGCGGCCGCCACCACCTTGCTCGAACTGGCCAGGCGCCGCGGCATGGCGGTCGGCGTGGTCACCAATACCAGCGTCACCGACGCCACCCCGGCCTCGACCTATGCCCATGCCTGCCACCGCAAGCTGGAAACCGATATCGCCGCCAGCCTGGTGCCGGGCGGCGCCGGCTACAACAAGGCGCTCGGCGAGCGTGGCCTGGACGTGCTGTTCGGCGGCGGCGCCCAGAACTTCACGCCGTTCGCACGCGGCGGCAAGCGCGCCGACAATCGCGACCTGCTGGCCGAGCTGGGCTCCAAAGGTTTCCGTGTGGTCAACGACACCGCGCAATTCAATGCCTTGAGCCCGGGCCAGCCGGCGGTGGGCCTGTTCGCGACCAATCACATGGACTTCGACGCCACCCGCGACCCGGCGCGCCAGCCGGCCCTGCCGGCCATGGCCACCAAGGCGATCGACCTGCTGGCGCCGAACAAGAACGGCTTCTTCCTGATGGTCGAGGGCGGCCTGATCGACCACGCGCTGCACGCGACCCTGGGCAAGCGCGCCCTGCAAGAAACGGTGGCGTATAACGCGGCGCTGCAGGCGGCGATCGACCGCATGGAAGCGCTCGATCCGGGCCTGAAGAACACCCTGATCGTCGCCACCGCCGACCATGACCACACCCTGATCCTGAACGGCTACGCGGCCCGCACCGGCAAGACCACGCCGACCAACCCCGGCGTGATCGGGCTGGTGCGCAACGCCGACGGCACCCCCAGCCTGGACGGCAAGGGCCAGCCGTACACCATCATCGGCTTCGGCACCGGCGAGCAGCGTCACGCGGGCGACCGCACGGCGCACCTGACCGACGAGATCGTGACGCGCGACGACTACCACCAGGAAGCGGTGGTGCGCACCCGCCTAGGTGCCGAGACCCATGGCGGCAGCGACGTCTACCTGGGCGCGACCGGCGCCAACGCCGAACTGTTCCGCGGGACCATCGACAACACCCGCGTGTTCAATCTGATCAAGACCGCCGCCGGCCTGTAAGCCGCGACCAGGAGCCACCATGACTTTCCAACGCTTTACTCCGCTGCTGCTGGCTGCTTGCTGCGCCGCTGCCTTTTCGACTCCGGCCGCCGCCCAGCAAAAGGCGAAGAACATCATCTTCTTCCTCGGCGACGGCATGGGCCCGTCCGTCATCACCGCCGCCCGCATCCACCGCGGCGGCGAAGACAGTCTGCTGCACTTCGAGCGCCTGATGGAGCGCACCGCGCGCATCAAGACCTATTCGCTCGATTACCAGACCACCGACAGTGCGCCGTCGATGGGCGCCTACATGACCGGCGTCAAAATGAACAACGACGTCATCTCGCAGGCCGGCGCGCGGACGATCAATCCAACGAAAGAAGGCGTCGACATGTGCGGCGCCAACAACGGCACGCCGGCCGTGACGATCCTGGAGCTGGCCAAGGCCCAGGGCAAGGCCACCGGCGCCATCACCACCACCGAGCTGACCCACGCCACGCCGGCATCGACCTTTGCGCATACCTGCAGCCGCGACGCCGCGTACACGATCGCGCAGCAGATCGTGCCCGGCGGCGCCGGCTACAACCCGGCGCTGGGCGACGGCGTGGACGTACTGATGGGAGGAGGGCGCAACCACTTCACGCCGGTCGATCCCGCCACCAATCCGAAGGGTCGCCCCGACGGGCGCGACCTGATGGCCGAATTCGCCGGCGCCGGCTACTACGTGGCAGGCACCCGCGCCGGCATGATGTCGGCCAAGGAAGGCCGCAAGTTCGTGGGCATCTTCAGCGCCACCAGCCACCTCGATTACGCGTACCAGCGCCGTCCCGAGCAGCCGACCCTGGCCGAAATGACCGGCAAGGCGATCGACCTGCTGTCGAAGAATCCGAACGGTTTCTTCTTGATGGTCGAAGGCGGCAAGATCGACCACGCCCTGCACGACACCCGCGCCAAGCATGCGCTGGAAGAGACGGTGGCCTTCGACGACGCCCTGCAGCTGGCGATCGAGCGCATGCGCGCCATCGATCCAGGCCTGCAGAACACGCTGATCGTGCTGACCGCCGACCATGACCACACGATGCAGATCAACGGCTATCCGAAGCGCGGCAATCCGATCACCGACATCGTGCGCGACTATGCGTCGGGCGAGCCGAAGAAGGATGCGGACGGCAAGACTTTCACGACCCTGGTATTCGGCAACGGCCCGAACCGTCCAGATGCGCGCGCCGACGTCGACAGCGTGGTGGCGCAGAGCGACGATTACCATCAGGAAACTGGCGTGCACAAGTCATCGGAAACCCATGGCGGCGGCGACGTCAAACTGTATGCGACCGGGGCCGGATCGGCGCCGTTCAAAGGCACGATCGAGAATACCCAGGTGTTTCACCTGATGAAAGCGGCGGCCGGTTTGTAATGGATCCGGATCGGCGCGCCGCGTCGATCCCGCGAGTCATCAACCACTTGCCACTATTATTTACAGCTGAATAACAAAAGCCCCGGTTTGAAACCGGGGCTTTTGTTTAAGCTCGAAGCTTTTGAAATAAGGAGTGGCTTATTTCAGGTGATCCGAAATGAGCTTGGTCATTTCGAACATCGAGACTTGTGCCTTGCCGCCGAAAACGGCTTTCAGCTTGTCGTCGGCATTGATCATGCGGCGATTTGCTGCGTCTTGCAGGTCTTTCGACTTGATGTAATCCCAGACCTTCTTGGTCACTTCGGTGCGCGGCAGCGGCTTGTCGCCGACGACGGCGGCCAGCGTGGCGGACGGGGTCATGGCTTTCATGAAAGCAGCATTTGGCTTGCGCGCGGCTGCCGGCTTATCGGCCGACTTCGCTGCTGGTGCTGCCTTTTTTGCTGCCGGCTTGGCCGCTGCAGCAGGCTTGGCAGCGTCTTTTTTTGCTGGCGCTGCAGTGGTTTTTTTGGCTGTTGCCATCTTCGAGCCTCCTAAAACGAACACGTGGAAAAGTGCGTAATTTATCGCACGCCTATATTGGTAGCGTTTTACAGAACGTGCAAGTCTTTTTCAAAACTTTTTCACTCTTAAAACCCGCCAAATGGGCGCTATCGCACACAACAACGCATGAGAACGAAAAAACGCTGACAAGCGGCGAAAAAAAACCGCGCAAACTGATACCTTGCGCGGTTCTCGCCGATTGACATGCAGATTAGCGCATGCCGGGCATCATGCCCTTCATCCCGCGCATCATCTTCATCAGGCCGCCGCCCTTGAGCTTTTTCATCATGGTCTGCATCTGGTCGTACTGGTTCAGCATGCGGTTCACTTCCTGCACCTGCACGCCGGCGCCGGCCGCGATGCGGCGCTTGCGGTTGGCCTTGATCAGCTCGGGCTTGGCGCGCTCGCCCGGGGTCATCGAATCAATGATGCCGACCATGCGGCGCACCGATTTCTCGGCCTGGTCCATATTGGCGCCGCTCGCAGCCTGCTGGAACTGGGCTGGAAGTTTATCCATCAGGCCGGCCATGCCGCCCATTTTCTTCATTTGCGTGAGCTGCGCCTTGAAGTCGTTCATGTCGAAGCGGCCGCCGACCTTGATCTTGTTGGCCAGTTCGGCCGCCGCCTCGGCGTCGACGCCCTTGCGCGCTTCTTCGACCAGCGCCAGGATGTCGCCCATGCCCAGCACGCGGTTGGCCATGCGGGTGGGGTCGAAGGCTTCCAGGCCGTCGAGTTTTTCGGACACGCCGGCGAACTTGATTGGTTTACCGGTCACGTGACGCACCGACAGCGCCGCGCCGCCGCGCGAATCGCCATCGAGCTTGGTCAGCACGATGCCGGTCAGGGGCAGGGCGTCGTTGAAGGCCTTGGCGGTGTTGATCGCATCCTGGCCCAGCATGGCGTCGACCACGAACAGGGTCTCGACCGGCTTGACGGCGCCGTGCACGGCGGCGATCTCTTGCATCATCGCCTCGTCGATGCCCAGGCGGCCGGCGGTGTCGATGATCAGGACGTCGTGGTAATGCTTCTTGGCCCAGTCCAGCGCGTTGCGGGCGATGTCGACCGGCTTGTCGCTGGCGGTGGAGGGGAAGAAGTCGGCGCCCACCTGCTTGGTCACCGATTCGAGCTGGGCGATCGCGGCGGGACGGTAGACGTCGGCCGAGACGGTCAGGACTTTCTTCTTCTTTTGTTCCTTGAGGTACTTGGCCAGTTTACCGGTGGTGGTGGTCTTGCCCACACCCTGCAGGCCGGCCATCAGGATGATCGCGGGCGGCTGCTGGGCGAAGGAGAGCTGGGTAGCCTCTGGGCCGAGGTCGGCGCCCATCAGGGCGGCCAGCTCTTTCTGCACCACGCCGACCAGGGCCTGGCCGGGCGACAGCGAGCCGACGACTTCTTCGCCCAGGGCCTTCTCCTTGACCTTGGCGATGAATTCGCGCACCGCCGGCAGCGCCACGTCCGCCTCGAGCAGGGCCATGCGCACTTCGCGCAGCATTTCCGCGGTGTTCGCCTCGGTCAGGCGGGCCTCGCCGCGCATGGTCTTGACGACCTTGGCAAGGCGTTGGGTGAGGTTATCTAGCATGTCGCGTCTCAGGAAAAATAACGTGCATATAGTCGCAGCCCGGACCAATGGCGGCGGGCTGCGGGAAAAACGTCATTCTACCTTAGTGCGGCGCTGTCGATTCCGCCTGTCTGACGCTCGAGTCAGTGGCGCACCACCATGCGGACCACGCGATAGCCACTAATGATCAGATATGACGCGCCCCCCTCCGGGATGATGTCGGTCACGCAGGTCGATGTGACGTTCGATGGATAGTCGTCGCAGTAGGGCGCGTCTGCCTCCTTGCTGGTGACGCCTTCGGGGTCGTCCGGACGATCGTATTGGTGGCCTGGTCGAAGCGGTAGGTATTGCCATTCATGTCCGCATTCAGATGGGCAGGGAAGGCTTGCAGGGTGGTGACTACGCCGGACGAGGTGGCTTTACGGGGTACATGGGAATTGAGCGGCAAACCTAATCCTGGAATATTAGTACCGTCGAACACAAACAGGTTGCCATCGAGATCGCCGCCGATGAGCGAGGGGCGCACAAAGCGCGCTTCGCCGCCGGTGCCGTCAATCGGTTTGATGTTGACACCGAGATGCAGGTCTTCCGTGGTCCCTGCCAGCAGCCGCATGTCGCCCGAAGGCGCAATCTTGAAAATGGCCCCTGCGCGCCCCGGGATTTCGCCGGTATGGCCATGACCTCGAGCGACGGCAATATACAGATTCCCCTCGAGGTCCCCTTCCATGCCGTTGGCGCCGTCAAGGCTGGCGCCATTTCCGTTCGTATCGGGCTGGCCGAACCAGGTGTAGGTACCGTTGATGATAGCGGCGAGCGTCGTCACGGCCCCGTTGGGCGCTATCTTGCGTAAGCGTGGGGCCGGCCAAACTGCGTTGCCTATATAAAAGTACTCCATTACGTAGATATTGCCGGGCCGATCCCGCGCCAGTTGATTCGGCGAGGCGAAAGATGCCGCGGCGCCGATACCGTCCTGGGTCAGCCGCTGGCCACTGCCGGCGATCAGGCGCAATCCCGGCGGCCCCGGATCCGGCGTCACCGCGAGCTTGAGCGAGGCGGTTGCGCCGTCGCCACTGGCGGTCACGGTGACGATCGATTCGGTCGCGATCGCGCCAGCCGGGGGCAGATACCTGACCGAGGCGCCAGTGCTCGCACTGAGCGAGCCGGGTGCGCCGGCCGAGAGCCGCCAGCGTACAGCGCCGCCGCTGGACAAGGTGGCATTGATGGGAATCGGGGTGCCACCCGCGATCGTGCGCAGGCTTGGACTGGCGAGGCTCATCGTGGCGCCGGAAACCGGCGGCGAATCGGATGGCCGATCGTCGTCGCTACCGCTGCCGCAGGCGGTCAGCATCAAACACAGCAATAGAGGTCGGAAGATCATCATGGATCGTTCAAAAATGTTGGGATTGGCACGGTATAAACAGATTATGCCCATCTCGAAGCAATCGAAATGACGTTAATTGTCACGCGAATGACCAGTTTTTTAAAAAATGATTCTTCTTCTCTTGCTATTTCGCAATGACAAAAGCTTCCTCTGAATGCATCTTGCCTTCTGGTAATTTCAAGCAGAAGTCGTTCATATCTCCAGGAGAAAAGCATGAGGTGGATTCCGGTTGTTATCACCTGGCTTGCGTTGTGTAGTCCGGTGAAGGCCCAAGAAGTAATCAGGCTGGGCAACCTGAAGCTGGCGCATTTCGGCGCGGTGTCCTATATCAAGGAAATCGCGCCGGGCTGCGGCATTCGGGTCGAGGAAAAGATGTTCGCCAAGGGACTGGACATCATGCAGGCCATCATCGCCGGCGAACTGGACGTGGGCGCCACCGCGTCCGAGGCCGCGATCCAGGGCCGCGCCGGCGGCGCCCCGGTGGTGGTGGTGGCAGGGTTCGCGCGCGGCGGGGCGCGGCTGGTGGCGCGGCCCGAGCTGAAGATCGCGTCCATCCTTCAGCTCAAGGGGACAAGAGTGGGCGTCACCCGCGGCGGCATCCAGGAAGTGCTCCTGATGGCCGAGCTGGCGCGCAACAGGCTGAGCGCCGACACCACCGGCCGCAAGGACGTGCAGCTGGTCTACCTGTCCTATCCCGAGCTGAACCAGGCGCTGCTGGGCCGGCACATCGACGCGATGATGCAATCCGAGCCGCAATCGTCGCAGGCGATCAATATGGGCTTCGGGGTGGAGGTCATGAAACCCTACGGGACGCCGATCGGCGAGCCGGTGCGCACCATGGTCATGACCGAGAAGTTCTACCGCGAGCGCCGGCCGCTGGCCGAGAAGTTCATGCGCTGCTTCGTGCAAGCCACGCGCACCTTCATCGACCGGCCCGACATCGCCGAGCAGTATGTGCGCCAGTCGATGTTCAAGGGCCAGATCACGACCGCCGACTTCCGCGCGGCGATGGCCAATTCGCCGTACTCCTACGACATCACGCCCCAGCACATCCAGGTCACGACCGACGTCATGGCGCAGACCGGGGTGGGGCGCATGGCGCGTCCGCCGCTGGCCAGCGACTGGGTCCGTACCGACCTGCTGGCTTCGGCCAAGAAAAGCCTGAACATCCAGTAAGGGAGCATCGATCATGGAACGTATCGAACGACACAAGAGGCCGCGACGGGGGGCGCACGATCGGCGGCTCCGATGGAACGACGCCGCCACCGGCCTGGTGGTGCCGGTGCTGGCCATCGCGCTCTGGCAATGGGTGGCGGCCAGCGGCCTGGTCGACCGCCAGGTGCTGCCGGCGCCGCTGGACGTGTGGCGCAAGTGGGTCGACTCCTGCTTCCGCTGGAGCCGTTCGCGCAGTACACCGGCGGCGGCTGGCTCAGTTGGCTCAGTTGGCTCAGTTGGCTCAGTTGGCTCAAATGGGCGCTGTCGGGCGAGCTGCCGGTGGACGTCATCGCCAGCCTGTACCGGGTGGTGGTGGGCCTCGCCATCGGCGCCGGGCTGGCGCTGCCGCTCGGGCTGGCGATGGGGGCGAGCGGGCGCGTGCACGCCTGGATGAATCCCCTGGTGCAGGTGCTGCGGCCGATCCCGCCGATCGCCTACATCCCGCTGGCGATGCTGTGGTTCGGGCTCGGTAATCCGCCGGCGGTGTTCCTGATTGCGATCGGGGCCTTCTTTCCGGTCCTGATGAACACGATCGCCGGCGTGCGCCAGGTCGACGGCATCTATCTGCGCGCGGCGCACAACCTCGGCGCCGGCAGGCTGACGACGTTCCTGCGCGTGATCCTGCCGGCGGCGGTGCCTTACATCCTGTCCGGCGTGCGGATCGGGATCGGCACCGCCTTCATCGTCGTGATCGTGGCCGAGATGATCGCCGTGAACAGCGGCCTGGGGTTCCGCATCTCGGAAGCGCGCGAGTACTTCTGGTCCGACAAGGTCATCGCCGGAATGATCAGCATCGGCGTGCTGGGCCTCCTGATCGACATCGGCGTGACTCGATTGAACAATCATCTGCTGCGCTGGCACCGCGGCCTGGAGCACTGACATGAGCGATATCCATATCCGTATCGAAGGCGTCCATAAAGTGTTCGGCGCCGAAGACCATCCGGTGGTGGCCCTGCAGGGCATCGACCTGGCGCTCGAACGCGGGCAGTTCACCTGCCTGCTCGGCCCTTCGGGCTGCGGCAAGTCGACCCTGCTCAATGCGGTGGCCGGCTTCGCGCCGCCGTCCTCCGGCGAGATCCTGGTCGACGGCCGCCCGGTCACCGGGCCGGGTCCGCAGCGCGGCATGGTGTTCCAGGAATACGCGCTGTTTCCCTGGATGACGGTCGAGCAGAACATCCGCTTCGGCCTCGAGATCAAGCGCATGCGCGGACCGGAGATCGAGCGCCGGGTGGACGAGCTGCTCAAGCTGCTGTCGCTGGCCGATTTTCGCACCCGCTATCCGAAGGACCTGTCCGGCGGCATGCGCCAGCGGGTGGCGATCGCGCGCGTGCTGGCGCTCGATTCGCCGATCCTGCTGATGGACGAACCCTTCGGCGCGCTCGACGCGCTCACCCGGCGCAACCTGCAGGACGAACTGCTGCGCCTGTGGGCCGAGCTGAAAAAGACGATCCTGTTCGTCACCCACAGCATCGAGGAGGCGATCTACCTGGCCGACCGCATCGTCGTGATGACGTACCGGCCGGGGACGATCAAGCGCGATCTGCTGGTCGGGATCGCGCGTCCGCGCGACCCGGCGGCGCCGGAATTCAACCAGCTCAAGCGCGAGCTGGGGCTGATGGTGATGGAAGAGCAGGAGCGGCATCACAACGACGAGTTGCGCATGGCGGCGGTCGATTGAACGTCCGCCATATATATATGTGGCGGCGCCATCGGCGGAAGGGGGGCTTCCACCTGGGGGCCTTACCCCCGCCGTTCGCCGATGGTGTAGACTCCTGTTATGCAGAATTCCCTCTTCCTTGCCGCTGCCTTCCTGTACGCGGTATGCGCCCTGCTGCCGACGCGGCTGGGCGCCGTCATCTCGGGCGTGACCGCCGGGGCCTGGGCCCTGCATGGCGTCGCGCTCGGCATGGACGTGACGGTGCCGGGACGGCTGCGGGTCGGCTTCGCCATCATGATTTCCAGCGCCTTGTGGGTGTCGGTGGCCGCCTACTGGTTCGAGAACCGTAATTTCGCCCTCGACGGCCTGCGCCGCCTGGTGATGCCGTTCGCGGCGGCGGCCACGCTGTTGCCGCTGCTGTTCCCGGGCACCCTGACGCCGCTGGCCGGCAAAACCGCCGCCTTCGGCTGGCATATCGCGGTTGCGGTGCTGGCCTACAGCACCCTGACCATCGCCGCGTTCCACGCCGTGCTGATGGCACTGCAAGAGACGCGGCTGCATACCCGCACCGCCGGCGGCGGCTGGTTTGGCTCCGCGCTCGACCAGCTCCCGGCGTTGCTCACCATGGAAAAACTGTTGTTCCGTGTGATCTGGATCGGCTTCGTCTTGCTCAGCCTGACGGTATTGTCGGGCTTCGTGTTCTCCGAACAGGTGTTCGGCCGGCCGCTGCTGCTCGACCACAAGAGCGTGTTCGCGCTGCTCTCGTGGGCGCTGTTCGCGGCGCTGCTGGCCGGGCGCAAGTGGCAGGGCTGGCGCGGCAAGACCGCGCTGCGCTTCACGCTGGCAGGCTTCGCCACCCTGGCGCTGGCCTACGTCGGTAGCCGCTTCGTGCTCGAAGTCGTCCTGCACCGGGGAGTCTACTGATGCGTATCTTGTTCTGGATTGCCCTCATCGTCCTCATCGTCTTCGCCGTGCGCAGCAAGCTGCGCGCGATGGTCAAACGCCATGGGGTTCCGCCCGACATGGGGCGCGGGCCGGCCGCGGCGCCCGGCCAGATCGAGGCCATGGCCCAGTGCGCGCACTGCGGCGTCTACTTCCCGGCGTCCGAGACGGTGAAGGCCGACGGCCTGGATTACTGCTCGCCAGGCCACGTGCGCCTGCCGCCCAAGTAGTTGAAGGCCGCCACCGGCACGCTGTCGGCGGGCGCGCGCGTGACCCTGTGGCGCTCGCTCCAGACCTTCACCGTCACCCGCATCGTCATCGCCCTGGTGCTGCTGCTGTACCTGGGCGTCGACGTGGAAAGCGGCACGCTGCGCCCCGACCCGGTCAACACCGAAACCTGCGTCTTCTATGTGCTGACCGCGGCGATGTTCGCGCTGGCGGCGCGCTGGCAGCGCCGCTTCCTGATCCAGCTCGGGCTGCAGATCGCGGTCGACCTGCTGGTGATTTCGCTGCTGTACCTGGCCGCCGGCGGCATGCGCAGCGGCCTGGGCATCCTGTATCTGTTTCCGCTGGCCGGCGCCGCGATCCTGGCGCCGCTGGTGCTGGCGCTGTTCTCGGCGGCGGTCGCCACCCTGTTCCTGCTCGGCCTGAACCTCTGGCAGCTGGTGATCGAGGGGCGCGACCCGCCCCTGATGCAGGCCGGCCTGTTCGGCGCCGCCTTCTTCGCCGGCGTGCTGATGGTCAACCGCCTGGCGGCGCGCCTGCTCAAGCAGGAAGAACTGGCGGCCCAGCGCGGCGCCGACCTGCGCATCCAGCAGGCGATCAACGAGATCGTGATCGCCGACGTCGGCGACGGCATCCTGGTGGTGGGGGAGGACGGCGCCGTCTTCACCGGCAACCCGGCGGCGCGGCGCATGCTGGGCCTGGCCGATACCTCGGTGTTCTCGCTGCGCGCTGCGCCCGCCTTCGAGCCGGTGGCGCTGGCCTTCGACGCCTGGCTGGCCGGTCCCGACAACGACAAGGCCTTCGTCACCCTCAAACCCTATCGCGAAGGCGACGGCGCCGGTGACGTGCGCGGGCGGCGCGACCAGCCGGTGCACCTCAAGCTGCGCTTCGCGCGCGTGGCCGACGGCGGCGAGGCGGCCGGCCGCAGCGTGATCTTCATGCAGGACGTGAGCGCCATCGAAAACCAGGCGCAGCAACTCAAGCTGGCCTCGATGGGCCGCCTGACCGCCAGCATCGCGCACGAGGTACGCAACCCGCTGTCGGCGATCGGCCACGCCACCGATCTGCTGGCCGAAGACCTGCACGGCCCGGCCGAGGTGCGCCTGCTGAAGATCGTGCGTGACAACGTGACGCGCGTGAACCGCATGGTGGAAGACATCCTGCAACTGTCGCGCAAGGCCCAGCCGAACGGCGAACCGGTGGCGCTCGGCCCTTTCCTGGAAGAGCTGAAGGCCGAATTCTGCGAAATCCACGGCCTGGCCGGTGATATAGTCTATATAGGCGACCCGGGCGGCAGCGCGGTGCGCTTCGATCCGCTGCACCTGCACGAGGTCTTGCTCAACCTGCTGAACAATGCGGTGCGTTACGCCAGCCGCCAGCCGGCCAGCATCCGCATCTTCCCGGCGCGCGACGCCGCCGGCCGGCGCGAGCTGCACGTGCAGGACGACGGCCCCGGCATCACGCCTGAAGTGCGCGACCACCTGTTCGAGCCCTTCTATACTACGTCGAGCAAGGGGACCGGCCTGGGACTCTACCTGGCGCGCGAACTGTGCCTGAACAACGATGCGAAACTCGATTATGAATACCGGTTCGATCCGTCCGCGCTGGGACCGCGCAAGGCCAGCGGCCGCTTTGTCATCACCTTTGCCCTCGAATAAGCCACGAGGTGCCCCATGAGCGCGCCCCGCATCCTGGTGCTCGACGACGAAGCCGACCTGCGCGAGCTGCTCGAGATCACCCTGCTCAAGATGGGCCTGGACGTCGACAGCGCCGCCACGTTGCGCCAGGCGCGTAGTCTGTTTGAAGAGCACCAGTACGCACTGGTGCTCACTGATATGCGCCTGCCGGATGGCCTGGGGCTGGAACTGGTGCGCGAGGTCGCCGCCTCGGGCAAGGGCACGCCGGTCGCCGTGATCACCGCCTACGGCAGCGCCGAGAACGCGGTGGTGGCGCTGAAGGCCGGCGCCTTCGACTACATCGCCAAGCCGGTGGCGCTCGACGCGCTGCGCGTGATGGTGCGCTCGGCCCTGAAATTGTCGGAAGGGGGCGCCGCGGCGGCCGACGGCGGCGCGCTGGCCTCGCGCATGATCGGCCATTCGCCGGCGATGCAGTCGCTGCGCGCCCAGATCGCGCGCCTGGCGCGCTCGATGGCGCCGATCTCGATCACCGGCGAATCGGGCAGCGGCAAGGAGCTGGCGGCGCGCGAGATCCACGCCCAGAGTTCGCGTGCCGGCAAACCCTTCGTGGCGGTGAACTGCGGCGCCATCCCCGAAACCCTGATGGAGGCCGAGTTCTTCGGCTACCGCAAGGGCGCCTTCACCGGCGCGGCCGAGGAGCGCGATGGCTTCTTCCAGGCCGCCAACGGCGGCACCCTGATGCTGGACGAGGTGGCGGACCTGCCGCTGGCGATGCAGGTCAAGCTGCTGCGCGCGATCCAGGAGCGGCGCGTGCGCAAGATCGGCGCCACGGGCGAGGAACCGGTCGACGTGCGCATCATCAGCGCCACCCACCAGGACCTGGCGCGCTGCGTCGAGACGGGCAAGTTCAGGCAAGACCTGTTTTATCGCCTGAACGTGATCGAGCTGGCGCTGCCGCCGCTGCGCGAGCGGCTGGACGACCTGGCCCTGCTGGCGAATGGCATCCTGGACCGGCTGGCCGGGCCGGGGCAGGCCTCGCTCGGGCCGGGCGTGCTGGAGGCATTGAAGGCGTATTCCTTCCCTGGCAATGTGCGCGAGCTGGAGAACGTGCTGGAGCGGGCGCTGGCGTTCGCCAACGATGGCGTGATCCAGGTCGGGGACCTGTCGCTCAAGGCGGCGCGGCCGGCGGAAGGAGGGCGGAGCGAGACGGCTTCGCCGGTCGCGGCGGCGGAGCCGGCTCCGGCGCCGGCGATTCCTTCCATTGAACTGCCTCCTTTACCCGATCCCAGGCCGGTAGCTGCGCCGGTCGCCCTCGGCCCGGCCGAACTGCCGAGCAACCTGCCCGAATATCTTGAGCAGGTCGAACGCGACATCATCGGGCGCGCGCTGCAGCAGACCCAGTTCAACCGCACCCAGGCGGCAGCCCTGCTCGGGATCAGCGTACGCCAGTTGCGCTACCAGATGCAGAAGCTGGAGATCTGCGCGCCCGAGGACTGATCGCCTGCCGATGGCCGATGTCCCACTTGTTGTTACTTTCCGGTAATTAAACTGGTGCACAATGCACCGCTACAGGGCAGCGCTGCCCTATATTGACGAGTGAGAAAACGGATGGCCGCCTGCTCGCTTTTCCGGAAATTTCCCTGATGTTAGTACTCGCTCACAGCGACGTCCCCTTCTGTTGGGCGACCGCCAAATGTCAAGGCTCGCGAACGTTAAAACCAAAAATTTTGGGCATTTATTCGCTTGCCTGTACGGCAAATCAGGTACTACAATTAGTCTGATATCAAAGCTCGGCACTAGATGTAGTGGTAGCAGACTGAAAGATACTAGCGGAGTCGCTAGCAGCGAGTTGTCCGCGGGTTGTCCACAAGTTGCCCACAAGTTTGTTCATCGGACAGTCAATCAGTCACTTGCCGACACGCTTTATTTAATTTTATTTGTACCCTGCTTTTCTGGTTTGCCAGCCTGGGCTACCGATTGGCGGGGTATCGTTTTTCTACAATTTTGTTGACGGACCGGGGCGCGGAAGACGCAAGACGGTCCCCGTGTAAACAAGTAGTGGTCCCGACCGCTCATCCTGGAGGCTCAATGCAAACAGCACAGAACATCTCGATCAACCAGCACGTCACCCCAGGATCGGCGTCGACCAGCCCAACCCCGGCCGAGATCGTCGCGCGCGGCGACTACCGCGTCATCCGCCGCAACGGCGCCGTCGTCGCTTTCGAGCCGCACAAGATCTCGGTCGCGATGACCAAGGCCTTCCTGGCCGTGGCCGGCGGCCAGGGCGCGGTCTCGGCGCGCATCCGCGAGCTGGTGGAACAGATGACCGGTAACGTCGTGGCCGCGCTGGTGCGCCGCCAGCCGAACGGCGGCACCTTCCACATCGAAGACGTGCAGGACCAGGTCGAGCTGTCGCTGATGCGTTCGGGCGAGCACGACGTCGCGCGTGAATACGTGCTGTACCGCGCCAAGCGCATGGACGAGCGCCGCGCGGCCAAGGAAGCCGCCGGCGGCGCCCCGGTCGCCGCGCCGCAGATCCACGTGGTCGATGGCGGTGAGCGCCGCCTGCTGGACATCAACGACGTCCACGCCCTGGTGGGCGCCGCCTGCTCGGGCCTGGAAAAGCACGTCGACGCCGACGCGATCGTCGCCGAGACCCTGAAGAACCTGTACGACGGCGTGCCGGTCGAAGAGCTGTACAAGTCCGCCATCCTTGCGGCTAGAGCCCTGATGGAAAAGGACCCGGCCTACAGCCAGGTGACCGCCCGCATCCTGCTGCACACCATCCGTAAAGAAGTCTTCGGCCACGAAGTGCCGCAAGCCGGCGCCGCCGCCGAATACCTGACCTACTTCCCGCAATACATCGCCAAGGGCATCCACAACGAGCTGCTGGACGAAGAGCTCGGCAAGTACGACCTCGAGCGCCTGGCGAAAGCCATCGTCGCCGACCGCGACCTGCAGTTCGGCTACATCGGCCTGCAGACCCTGTACGACCGCTACTTCCTGCACGTGCGCGACGTGCGCATCGAAATGCCGCAGGCCTTCTACATGCGTGTCGCGATGGGCCTGGCCCTGCGCGAAGACGACCGCGAAGCGCGCGCCATCGAGTTCTACAACCTGCTGTCGTCGTTCGACTTCATGAGCTCGACCCCGACCCTGTTCAACTCGGGCACCCGCCGCTCGCAGCTGTCGTCGTGCTACCTGACCACCGTCGGCGACGACCTGGAAGGCATCTACGACGCCATCAAGGAAAACGCACTGCTGTCGAAGTTTGCCGGTGGCCTGGGCAACGACTGGACGCCGGTGCGCGCGCTGGGTTCGCGCATCAAGGGCACCAACGGCCGTTCGCAGGGCGTGGTCCCGTTCCTGAAAGTGGTCAACGACACCGCCGTGGCGGTGAACCAGGGCGGCAAGCGCAAGGGCGCGGTCTGCGCCTACCTGGAAACCTGGCACCTGGACATCGAAGAATTCCTGGACCTGCGCAAGAACACCGGCGATGACCGCCGCCGCACCCACGACATGAACACCGCGAACTGGATTCCCGACCTGTTCATGAAGCGCGTGATGGAAAAGGGCGCCTGGACCCTGTTCTCGCCATCCGAGACGCCAGACCTGCACGACCTGACCGGCAAGGCCTTCGAAAAAGCCTACCTGGCCTATGAAGCCAAGGCCGCCAACGGCGAAATGGCGGTCTTCAAGAAGATCGAAGCCATGGACCTGTGGCGCAAGATGCTGTCGATGCTGTTCGAGACCGGCCACCCATGGATCACCTTCAAGGACCCATGCAATATCCGTTCGCCGCAGCAGCACGTGGGCGTGGTGCACTCGTCGAACCTGTGCACCGAGATCACCCTGAACACCAGCGCCGACGAAATCGCCGTCTGCAACCTGGGCTCGGTGAACCTGCCGCAGCACATGAAGGGCGATGGCCTGGACCACGTCAAGCTGCAGAAGACCATCCGCACCGCGATGCGCATGCTGGACAACGTCATCGACATCAACTACTACGCGGTGGAAAAGGCGCGCAACTCGAACCTGCGCCACCGTCCGGTGGGCATGGGCATCATGGGTCACCAGGATTGCCTGCACATGATGCGCATCCCGTTCGCATCGGAGCAGGCCGTCAAGTTCGCCGACACCTCGATGGAAGCGGTCTGCTACTACGCCTACCTGGCGTCGACCGAGCTGGCCGAGGAACGCGGCCGCTACGAGACCTACACCGGCTCGCTGTGGGACCGCGGCATCCTGCCGCAGGACTCGATCAAGCTGCTGGCCGAGGAACGCGGCGGCTACCTGGAGCAGGACACCAGCGAATCGATGGACTGGACCGTGGTGCGCGAGCGCATCAAGCAGTTCGGCATGCGTAACTCGAACTGCGTGGCGATCGCTCCGACCGCGACCATCTCGAACATCATCGGCGTGTCGGCCTGCATCGAGCCGACCTTCCAGAACCTGTACGTGAAGTCGAACCTGTCGGGCGAATTCACCGAGATCAACTCCTACCTGGTGCGCGACCTGAAGGCGCGCGACCTGTGGGACGAAGTCATGATCGCCGACCTGAAGTACTTCGACGGTTCGCTCTCGAAGATCGACCGCGTGCCGCAAGACCTGCGCGACATCTACGCGACCGCCTTCGAAGTGGAGCCGAAGTGGCTGGTGGAAGCCGCCTCGCGCCGCCAGAAGTGGATCGACCAGGCGCAGTCGCTGAACATCTACATGGCCGGCGCCTCGGGCAAGAAGCTGGACGAGACCTACAAGCTGGCGTGGCTGCGTGGCCTGAAGACCACCTACTACCTGCGCACCATCGCCGCGACCCACCTGGAGAAGTCGACCACCCGCACCGGCGCCCTGAACGCCGTGCCGGTCTCGGGCGGCCTGCAGGCAGGTCATGCAGCACCGGCAGCCGCTTCGGTCGCCGCCGCCGCGGCAGCAGCACCAGCCGCACCGGAAGCCGAAGGCGCCGCCTGCTACCTGCGTCCGGGCGACGACGGTTTCGAGGAATGCGAAGCCTGCCAGTAATGCTGTAACCAGGTGCGGGCCGACCGAATGGTTCGCTCGCACCCCAGATCAAGTCAGTTTGTCGTTCCCGCCACTGGCGGAAACGACTTCCCGCGCAGGCGGGAACCCAAGTTCGCCAGCACCACGCGAACCCCCACAGGTTCCCCCTCGTCGGCCGACAAAATTATCAACACACACACGTGACCTCACCGCGCCCAACGCGACAGGCCACCACGGAAGGAAATCATCATGCTCTCTTGGGACGACGAACCAACCAGCGCCCAGCGCGCCCCACAAGCCGCCAACCTTGACGCCGCCCCCGCCGCTGAAGTGGCCAAGCGCGTCAACGCCGACGACAAGCGCATCATCAACGGCGAAACCGACGTGAACCAGCTGGTGCCGTTCAAGTACAAGTGGGCATGGGACAAATACCTGGCCGGTTGCGCGAACCACTGGATGCCGCAAGAAGTGAACATGCAGCGCGACATCGAGCTGTGGAAAAACCCGAACGGCCTGTCGGAAGACGAGCGCCGCCTGGTCAAGCGCAACCTGGGCTTCTTCGTGACCGCCGACTCGCTGGCCGCGAACAATATCGTGCTGGGCACCTACCGCCACATCACCGCGCCCGAGTGCCGCCAGTACCTGCTGCGCCAGGCCTTCGAAGAAGCGATCCACACCCACGCCTACCAGTACATCGTCGAATCGCTGGGCCTGGACGAAGGCGAGATCTTCAACGCCTACAACGAAATCGAATCGATCCACGACAAGGACCAGTTCCTGATTCCGTTCATCGACGTCCTGACCAACCCGGACTTCAAGACCGGTACGACCGAGAACGACCAGAAGCTGCTGAAGTCGATCATCGTCTTCGCCTGCCTGATGGAAGGCCTGTTCTTCTACGTCGGCTTCACCCAGATCCTGGCGCTGGGCCGCCAGAACAAAATGACCGGCGCCGCCGAGCAGTACCAGTACATCCTGCGCGACGAGTCGATGCACGTGAACTTCGGCATCGACCTGATCAACACGATCAAGATGGAAAATCCACAGCTGTGGACCCCGGAATTCCGCGAAGAGATCAAGGCCCTGTTCCTGCAGGCGGTCGACCTGGAATACCGCTACGCCGAAGACACCATGCCACGCGGCGTGCTGGGCCTGAACGCCCCGATGTTCAAGGGCTACCTGCGCTTCATCGCCAACCGCCGCGCCGTGCAGATCGGCCTGGACGCGCTGTTCCCGAACGAAGAGAATCCGTTCCCGTGGATGAGCGAGATGATCGACCTGAAGAAGGAGCGTAACTTCTTCGAGACGCGTGTGACCGAGTACCAGACCGGCGGCACCCTGAGCTGGGATTGATTGCCATCGGATCGCCTGAGTGACAAAACCCCGCAGCTGCGGGGTTTCTTTTTTTACGCGACTCAGGCGCCTCGCGTGGCGGCGACATCGATCACCCACGTCACGCCGAAACAGTCCTTCAGCATGCCGTACAAGGGCGACCACTGAGCCGGCGCCAGCGGCTGCACGATGCTGGCTTCCTGCGCCAGTCCCTCCCACAGCGCCCTGATCTCCTGTTCCGAACCGCCGCGCAGCGACACGTAGAAGGCGTTCTCGCCCCGATGCCACGGCGTGCCGCTGGCCACGTCGAAGGCCATGATGCGAAAACCGTTGGGGGCGACCACCTGGCCCCAGGCGATCCGCTCCGCATCCGCCGGATCGGCGACGCGGCCGAACTGCGCATACGTGACCTGCGCGAGGTCGCCGCCGAACACGGACTGGTAAAAGGCCAGCGCGGCGCGCGCCTGGCCCTGGAAGTTGAGGTGGGTGACTACCTGGACGGACATCGATAACTCCTTGGTGGGGTGTGGAAGACGGGTGCTACTATAGCCACCCGTCCTGCCAGTTTTTGTCAGTAGAAGATGTCGCGCACAAACCGCCTGTTTCGCCTCCTCGATGCCCTGCGTCGCCTGCCCGCGCCGGTCACGGCGGCCCAGCTGGCGCGGGAAACCGGCGTCTCGGTACGCTCGGTCTACCGCGACATCGAGACGCTGCGCGCGGGCGGCGCCGAGATCGGCGGCGAGCGTGGGTTCGGCTATACGCTGGTCGAAGACGGCACCCTGCGTCCACAGACCTTCAGCCGCATCGAGATCGAGGCGCTCACCCTTGGCCTCGCCGAAGTGCGCGGCATGGGCGACCCCCAGCTCGCCGCGGCGGCGGAGGCGGTGCTGGCCAAGGTGGCCGCGACCCTGCCGTCGCTGGGCCAGCAGCACCTGCTGCATGCGGTGTCGCGGGTCCACCATTTCGGCGAACGGTTCGCGCTGCTGCCCGACATGGCGCTGATCCGCGCCTGCTGCTGGCGCGAAGAGGCGCTCACGATCGACTACGTCGACCGCGATGGGGCCGCGAGCAGCCGGACGATCTGGCCGCTCGCCATCGTCTATCTCGACCGGATGCTGGTGGTGCTGGCGCGCTGCTGCCTGCGCGACGACTTTCGCATGTTCCGCGCCGATCGCATCGCCTCGGTCGCGGCCACCGGCATCAGCTTCAGGCCGCGCCGCGCGGCGCTGCTGCGCGACTACGGCGCCAGGCTGGCCGATGCCGGTTCCTTGCGCGTGCGGGCCTGAACTGGCCTATCATGGCGGCTTTTCACGCCTGACCAGGAGACAACCTTGCAAGCCAACACCCTGACGCTGCATGCCCTCATGCTCGCCAGCCTGGCGACGGTATCCGTCGCTCATGCCGCCTCCGCACCGCAGATCGCCGCCGGCCGCACCATCTTCCAGAACAACTGCGCCAGCTGCCACACGGTCGATGCGAAGCTGTCGCCGCTGGCCGGTCCCGGCATGTTCGGCGTCGTCGGCCGCAAGGCCGCCGGCGTCCCCGGCTTCGCTTATTCGGGCGCGCTGGCCAAGGCCGGCGCCGCAGGCCTGGTCTGGACCCGCGAAGAACTGGACGTGTTCCTGCTCGACCCGGCCAAGCGCGTGCCCGGCACCACGATGCCGGTCGGCCTGCCGGACCAGAAGATGCGCACCGCGCTGATCGACTACCTGGCCAGCCTGCAAGGCCCGGCCACCGCCGCAGCCGCGCCGGCCGTGCCGGTAGCGGCGGCCAAGCCGGCGGACCGCGCCGGCTCCTGGGACGACACCCAGCCCGGCAAGGTCTTCCACATCAAGCCGGGCGACCTGGCCAAGCCATTCGCCACCGACAGCGCCGGCAACAGCCCGCGCCTGCAGGCGCGTCCGAACGGCACGCTGCCGACCGTGATGCCGGGCTTCGAGGTGAGCGTGTTCGCCCAGGATGCCGACAAGCCGCGCGTGGCGTTGCGCGCGCCGAACGGCGACGTGTTCCTGGCCGCGACCGGCGCCGGTGAAGTGAAAGTGCTGCGCTCGAAGAACGGCGACAAGGCCGATACCGCCGAAGTGTTCGCCACCGGCCTGGCGCGTCCCTACGGCATGGCGTTCTGGCCTTCCGGCGCCAACCCGCAATACCTGTACGTGGCGGGCGTCAATTCGGTGGTGCGCATCCCTTACCGCAACGGCGACCTGAAGGCGCGCGGGCAAGCCGAGGTCGTGATCCCCGAGCTGTCCGAGACCAGCGGCGGCCACACCACCCGCACCCTGGTGTTCTCGAAGGACGACAAGACGATGCTGCTGTCGATCGGCTCGGCCACCAACGTCGCCGCCGACATCGGTCCAAAGCCGCCGCTGCCGCTCGCCGAGTGGGAGAAAAAGCACGGCTTCGGCGCCGCCTGGGGCGTCGAGACCGACCGCGCCACCGTGATGGCCTTCGACCCGGACGGCAAGAACCGCCGCACCTATGCGACCGGCCTGCGCAACTGCGTCGGCCTGCTGGTGTATCCGGCCACCGGCGACGTGATGTGCAATGTGAACGAGCGCGACGCGCTGGGCGACAACCTGCCGCCGGACTACCTGACCCGCGTCAAGCAGGGCGGCTTCTACGGCTGGCCGTGGTACTACATCGGCGACAACGAAGACCCGCGCCTGAAGGGCATCCGTCCCGACCTGAAGGGCAAGACGATCACCCCGGACGTGCTGCTGCAGGCCCACTCGGCGCCGCTGGGCATGGTGGTCTACCATGCGCCGAAGGGCGCCAGGCACGCCTTCCCGAACGAGTACGAGGGCGAGGTCTTCGTCGCGCTGCACGGCTCCTGGAACCGCGGCGTGCGCACCGGCTACAAGGTGGCGCGCGTGTTCATGAAGGATGGCGTGCCGACCGGGCAGTACCAGGATTTCATGAGCGGCATGGTGATCAGCGACCGCGACGTCTGGGGCCGCCCGGCTGCGGTCGAGGTGGCGGCCGACGGCGCCTTGCTGGTGGTGGACGATGCCGGCGGCATAGTGTGGCGCATCGTGCCCAAGAACGCCGCGAAACGCTAGCTCGACGCCGGGGCTTGCGCTAACATGGATCGACGCGGCGGCCGCCGCATCGATCCCGGAGTAGACGCATGCGCCCCAACGTTTGCCTGACCGTGCTGGTTGCCATCGCCCTCGGCGCCTGCGCCACCGAGAAGCCGAAACCTCCCGCGCCGCCGCTGGTGCTCGGCGACTATGTGAGGGGCACGCCGCGCAGCGAAGCCTGCGCCAGCCTGATTGCCCAGGCCGTGGAGCGTGAGCTCCATGGCGCGTTCAAGCTGGCCGGCATGCTCAACACGAACACCTATCCGAAACCTGGGGAGTCGAAGGTGAGGGCCACGCCGGACATGCCGCTGGTGCCCCTCGGTAGCCATCCGACCGGCTTGCTGGCGCCCCAGCTGGACGGTACCTTCCGCTCGCTGTTCGTCAACTGCGAGACGCGCCAGGCTTATGTTTCAAAGCGTGGCGGCGTCATCGACATCACTTACTGGTACGGCCCGTTCGGCCTGTGAACTTTCAGGCTGCCAGCGGCGCGCCCTTGCGGCCGGCGGCGGCGTCCAGGCTCCAGGCGCCGGCGCCGAAGGCCACCACCTGCAGCAGGCCACCGGCCATCGCGACGTTCTTCAGCAGATGGATCAGCTGGTTCTGGTCGCCGATCGCGTTATGGAACACGAAGGCCGTCACCAGCGAGAACGCCGCCAGGCCAGCCGCGACGAGGCGGGTCTTGTAGCCGAGAGCCAGCAGGGCGCCGCCGCCGACCTCGATGGCGATCGCGCCGATCAGGGCGAGCGAGGCGAAAGGCAGGCCGACCGACTGGATGTAGCCCAGGGTGCCCTCCGGCGCCAGCGCCTTGCCGACGCCGCTGAAGACGAAGATCGTGGCCATCAGGATGCGGCCGATGGCCGGGACGATGGATTGGCTGGTGTGGGTGGCGTTGGCGGTCATGGTCGTTCCTTTCGAATGGTTGTCGTGGTTGACGCCATCTCGTGTGCGGCGTCCATGGAGATCATCTTAGGCCCGGCTGATCGATCCAAGAAGCCTATATAATTCGATATCAACTATCGATGGAGTAGATGGATGCTCGACGGGATGTCCATGGACCAGCTGCGCACCTTTATCGCCGCAGCCGATGAGGGCAGTTTTTCCGCCGCCGGCCGCAAGCTGCGGCGCGCGCAGTCGGTGGTGAGCCACACGCTGGCCAATCTCGAGGCGCAGGTGGGTTTCGCCCTGTTCGACCGCTCGGGCCGTTATCCGCAACTGACCGAGGCCGGACGCGCCCTGCTGGCCGAGGCGCGCCGCGCGGCCGACAGCATGGATGCGTTCAAGGCGCGGGCGCGCACCCTGGCCGAAGGCCTGGAGCCGGAGCTGTCGGTGGCGGTCGACGTGATGTATCCGATCGCGAAGCTCACCGGGGCGGTGCAGGCCTTCCATCGCGAATTTCCATCGACGCCGCTGCGCCTGTACGTCGAGGCGCTCGGCGCCGTGGTGCAGCCGCTGCTCGATGGGCAGTGCCGTATCGCGGTGATCGGTTCGTTCCCGGAAGTGCCGGCCGCCTGCGCCTCGGAGTACCTGCTCGGCGTGCCGGCGGCAACCGTGGTCGCGCCCGCCCATCCGCTGGCGAGCGCCAAAGGCACGGTGATGCGCGCGGAGGCGGGGCGTTACGTGCAGCTGGTGCTGACCGACCGCTCGACGCTGACCCGGGGCCGCGACTTCGGCGTGCTGTCGCCGCGCGTGTGGCGCCTGGCCGATCTCGGCGCCAAGCGCGCCTTCCTGCGCGCTGGCCTGGGCTGGGGGAATATGCCGCTGCATATGGTCGAGCAAGACCTGGAGAGTGGCGCGCTGGTGCGCATCGAACTCGAGACGCATCCCGTGCTCGGATCGGGCTTTTCGATGCACGCGATCTTCATGAAGGATCAGCCGCCCGGGCCGGCCGGGCGCTGGTTCATCGAGCGCCTCAAATCCAACGCGTAGCTGCCCGCGCCGAAGGCCGCCACCTGCAGCAGTCCTCCCGCGATCGCGAAGTTCTTGATCAGGTGGACCAGTTGAGGGATGCCGCCAGCCGGATTGTGGAAGATGAGGCCGGCCACGACGCAGTACAGCGCGAGGACGGTCGCCACCATGCGCGTCCTGATGCCGAGGGCGAGCATCGCTCCGCCGCCAAAGCCGAGCCCGATCGCGATGGCCAGGCCGAGGTGGGCGAAGGGCAGGCCCGCCGCGCGGATTTCCTCGATGGTGTGTGCGGGATCGACCACCTTGCCGATGCCGCTGAAGATGAAGAGGATGGCCATCATGACGCGGCCGAGCGCCGGGACGGCGGAAGGGTGTTGCTGGGTGGGATGGCGTTTCATGGTCTGTCTTTTCGGCTGGCGTGAATAGGGCGGAAGAATGCGGTCGCGTATGGCCAGACTTACTCGGATGCTGTCGATTCAGATGCAGTGCGCGGATCGAAGGTGCAGGTGCATGGCACTTTGTGGCTATGTGAACCTGGAAACTGAATTGCAGGCCGGGATTGCGGCGCGCCGCGGCCGCTGTCGTGACGCTTATCGATCGGGTGAAATGCGATAGGTAAAGGCGGTAGCGCATGTCGGGCATGCCGCTGATTGGCGCGCGGGTGCGCAATTCACCGTCCAAATCACACGACTTTTTTTGGCATTCACGGTTGCGCGCTCACAAAGAATGCGCGTACTTTACGTGATTGAATTTGTCAAATCGAGAAGATGTGATATTGTCGCGGGCATCGGGCAAAATCGATCGAATAATAGGACGCTGAACCAAACAGTATGCACGGAAGCGAAGCGAAAAGAACAAGCCGGCTTGTCTGACCAATTGCTCAGGCAAGGCGGCTTTTTCTTTTCGCACCCGCAAGGGTAGCGATGTGAAACGCTGGAACGGTGACCTGTCGACGTTGGCTGAAGCGCTGCAACTGTGAGGAGTTGCAGCAGTTCAGCCGGTGCCGGATTCATTGGCCTAAATCGACGCTTGCTTTGGTCCGATGAATAATTCGCCGGGTTTGATCCGGCGGGTTTTAAACCTTGAGCGTATTTCTCATCGCAGATGAAGGAGAACAAGAATGGCAACCGCTAAGAAACCAGCAGCAAAGGCAGCAGCAAAGAGCGCGCCTTCGTCCACGACGAAGTCGAACGCAAAGGCTGCAGCAGAGAAACCAGTCGCAAAGAAAGCCGCGACCAAGACCACCGCCACCAAGGCGGTAGCCAAGCCGGCAGCGAAAACCGCTGCCAAGCCTGTTGCAAAGAAAGCTACTGCAACCAAGACCGCCGCGACCAAAACCACTGCTACCAAAGCAACGGCCAAAACCGCGACCAAATCGGCAGCCAAGCCGGCAGCAAAGCCTGCAGTGAAGAAAGCCACCGCTAAACCGGCAGCCAAGTCGGCAAGCAAGCCGGCAGCAAAGAAAGCCGCCGCTAAACCGGCAGCAAAGCCGGCAGCGAAGAAAGCCGCCGCTAAACCGGCAGCCAAGCCGGCAGCAAAGAAAGCCGCTGCTAAACCGGCAGCCAAGCCGGCTGCAAAGAAAGCCGCCGCAAAACCGGCAGCCAAGAAAGCCGCAGCTAAACCAGCAGCCAAGCCGGCAGCGAAAAAGGCCGCCGCTAAACCAGCCGCCAAGTCGACCGCTAAAACCGCGACCAAAGCCGCAGCTAAACCTGCAGCCAAAAAAGCGACTGCAAGCAAGGCAGCCGCCAAACCGGTAGCGAAGAAAGCGACCGCCACCAAGGCAGCCGCCAAACCGGCGGCAAAGAAAGCGACCGCGACCAAAACCGCCGCCAAACCGGCAGCAAAGAAAGCGACCGCAACCAAAACCGCCGCCAAACCGGCAGCAAAGAAAGCGACCGCGACCAAAACCGCCGCCAAACCGGCAGCGAAGAAAGCAACCGCGACCAAAACCGCCGCCAAACCGGTAGCGAAAAAAGCGACCGCCACCAAAACCGCCGCAAAACCAGCTGTGAAGAAAGCGTCGCCCGCAGCAAAAAAAGCCTCGCCGGCCGCTAATAAAGCTGCGCCGGCTGCAACCAAGGCTAATCCAGCCGCTAAAAAAGCTGCTCCAGTGAAAGCTGCAGCAACCAAGACCGTTGCCGCCAAGCCAGAAGCCAAGCCAGCAGTCGTGGCCAAGGCCGACGCCAAGCCGGAAGCGAAAGTCGACACCAAGGCCGATACCAAGCCGGAAGTGAAGGCCGACGCCAAGGTCGACGCCAAGCCGGAAGCGAAAAAGCCGGCAGCCAAGAAACCGGCCGCCAAGCCGGCAGCGACGACCACCGCCGCCCAGCCGGCAGCCGCGCCTGCGGCCGCTCCGGCAGCGCCAAGCGCCGCTCCTGCTGCAAAGACCGTGCTGGCGCCGACCGCATGGCCGTTCCCGACCAGCAGCCGTCCTTAATACCGGACGTCGCCCAACCTGCCATGCGCCATGTGCGCATGGCAAGTCGGGCCTGCTTCAGGCACAATGCCGCTGTGTGATTGTTCGCACAGCGGTTTTTTTTTTGAGGAGAGTCCGTGCTGTCCATTCTTCAGTTTATCGTCGATATCATCGCAGGCTTGCTGGGTGGGGTGCTGCTGCTGCGCTTCTGGACGAACGCCATCCGCGTGCGCCTCCCCGACCAGATCCGCCAGTTCGTGCACACCATCACCGACTGGCTGGTGATGCCGCTGCGGCGCGTGGTGCCGGGCACCCGGGGCTACGACTGGGCGAGCCTGATCGGCGCCTTCCTGGTGGTGCTGGTGGCCAGCACGCTCCTGCTGCTGCAAGGCGGCAGCGGCGAGATGGTGCTGCTGTATGCGCTGCACCGCTTCCTGAACTGGATCCTGTACGGCTTCATGGCGCTCCTGATCATCGAGGCGATCTTCAGCTGGGTGAATCCGAACGCGCCGCTGGCGCCGTTCGTGCACGCCCTGAACCAGCCGGTGCTGTGCCCGATCCGGCGCGTGGTCCCGCCGATCGGCGGCATCGACCTGTCGGTGCTGGTGGCGCTGGTGCTGATCCAGATCCTGCTGTTCGTGTTGCGGCAGGTGTTCGGCTTCTGACGGTCGACCCCCACAACGAAACGGCCCTGCATCGCAGGGCCATTTTTTTATCTCACGCAGCCGGGAAAATCAGCGGAAGGTGAAGCCGAACGCCGCCTCGAACTTCTGGTCGAACTCCTGCGGCGTGAAGCTGTGGTTCTGGCCGCCCGTCGAGGCGATCTTGATTGCGCCCAGCAGGCTGGCGATGCGGCCGCTGGTCGGCCAGTCGAGGCCATTGGTGATGCCGAACAGCAGGCCGGCGCGGTAGGCGTCGCCGCAGCCGGTCGGGTCGACCACGTTCGCCGCCTGCACGGCCGGGATGCGATGATGCTCGCCGCCGGCGTGGATATCCGAACCTTCGGCGCCGCGCGTGATGATCAGCGCATCCAGGCGCGCCGCGATGTCGGCCTGGGAGAGGCCGGTGCGGTCCATCACCATCTCGAATTCATAGTCGTTGCACGCCAGGTAGCTGGCCTGGCCGATGAAGGTGATCAGCTCGTCGCCCGAGAACATCGGCAGCTGCTGGCCCGGATCGAACATGAACGGCACCTTGAGCTCGGCGCAGTCGCGCGCGTGCTTGATCATGCCGTCGCGGCCATCCGGCGAGATGATCGCGACCGCCAGCGGGCCCTGGTCGCCGACGTTGTTCTCGTGCGAGAACTGCATCGCGCCCGGGTGGAAGGCGTTGATCTGGTTGTTGTCCTCGTCGGCGGTGACGAAGCACTGCGCGGTATACGCGTCGGCGATGGTGCGGATGCCGCGGGTCTGCAGTCCTTGCTCTTCCATGCGCTTGAGGTAGTCGCCGCCGTCCATGCCGATGGTGCCCATGATCAGCGGCTCGCCGCCCAGCAGCTTGAGGTTGTAGGCGATGTTGGCCGAGCAGCCGCCGTACTCGGTGCGCAGGGTCGGCACCAGGAACGACACGTTCACGCGGTGCAGCTGGTCGGCCAGCAGGGTGTCGCCGAAGCGGCCGTGGTATTGCATGATCTTGTCGAATGCGAGCGAGCCGCAGATCAGGGCGGTTTTGGTCATGGGTGAGCCTTCAGGGGTAGAAAACGGCAATGTGGTAGCCGGAAGGTTCGAGTCCTTCCAGCCTGAAATGGATCTTGACCGGCTGCTCGGCGCGCGCGCCGAAGCCGGCGAAGTCGTCGGCGGGAGCGTTGGCCATCCGGGGCGCGTAGTCGCGCGGACCGAACACGCGCCGCACCAGCGGCTTGTCGTCGGCATCGTTCAGGGTGAGCTCGATGCTGGGCCAGGCCAGCGCAAGGTCGCCGCCGTTGCGCAGCACGGTGCTCAGGGTGTAGGCGTTGCCGCCCAGGGTAATGAGTTCTCCGGTCTCGATGACCAGCGCGTCCGGCCGCGCCGGCAGGCCGACCTGGCAGCCGAACAGCGCGCAGGTCGAGACCAGGACCGGACGCAGCGCCGGATAGCGCGCCGCCAGCAGGTCGCGCGAGCTCACCATGGCCTGCACGGCGAGCGCCAGCAACAGCAGGATGCTGCCGGCGACCATCGCGATGCGCACGGCCTTGTTCGACTGCTCGCGCTGGCGGCCGCGGCGCACGAAATCGGGCTCGTCGATCTCGGGCACGCGCAGCCTGGGCGTGTCCTCGATCCGGGTCGGGGTCAGCTTGGAGCGGCGCGAACGGGCGTCGGCGGCGCGTGCGCGCGGGGATTTCGGCGGCAGCGGCGGCGCAGGCGAGACGATCGGTGGCGAGCCGCCGGCGGATTCGCGCAGCAGCAGCGGCGGCGCGTCGGGCGCCGGCGGGCGCGCGACCGGTTCGGGCTCGTCGTGGCCATCGTCCGGCGCAGGAGCCGCCACGATCTCCTCGTCGGCCTGGATGTCGGCCACAGGAGCGGGTGCGGCTTCGGCCTCTACCGCCACATCCTGTTCTTCGTTCCGTTCGGTCAGGGGATGGGGCAGGATGCCGTACGGTGACAGCGTGCGGTCGAATTCGAGCGTGTAGATCGGCTCTTCGGTGTCCGGAGCGGTATCCGGCGCTCCGGCAGCGTCGATCCCGGGCGCGTCTTGCGTGACGGCCGGCTCGGCGTCTGGGGCGGGAGAAGGGGAAGACGGCGGGGCGTTCAGGTCGACCAGCCCCGTATTGCCGTCAAAGACCTGCTGGCAGGCGCCGCAGCGCACGATGCCCCCACGCAGCTTGAGCTGGTCCGCGGCTACGCGGAACAGCGTGCCGCAGTGGGGGCATTGGGTGGCGAGCGCCATGCCTGCCTAGCCGCCGGAGCGGGGCGGCGGCGCGCTGTCCTGGCCGAGCGTCCCGTGAAGGGCAACCCAGCCGTCCTGCTCGGCCCAGACGCCCAGCTTGATGAAAGGTGCGTAGGCGGCGGCGACTTCTTCCGCCTGGCGCGCCAGCACACCCGACAGGATCAGGTTGCCGCCATCGGCCACGCGGCCGGCCAGCATCGGCGCCATCAGCTTCAATGGGCTCGACAGGATGTTGGCCACGACGATATCGAACTTGCCGCCCGCATGACGCGCGTTGCCCGAGGCAGCGAAGGTGTCGGGCAGGTAGTAGTCGATCTCGACGCCGTTGCGCTCGGCGTTGGCGCGCGCCGACTCGATCGCCTGCGGATCGATGTCGACGCCGGCGACGTCGTGCGCGCCCAGCTTCTTGGCCACCATCGCCAGGATGCCCGAGCCGCAACCGTAGTCCAGCACCGACTTGCCCGGCGCCGGATGGGCCTCGAGCCATTCCATGCACAGGCGGGTGGTCGGATGGCTGCCGGTGCCGAAGGCCAGGCCCGGATCGAGTTCGAGGATCAGGCCATTCGGGTCTGGCGCCTCGTGCCAGCTCGGCACGACCCAGATGTTCTTGCCGATGTGGATGGGCTCGAACTGCGACTGGGTCAGGCGCACCCAGTCGGCGTCTTCCACCTTGCGGGTGGTGAAGGCCGGGACGACCGCCAGCTTGACCGCCTGCGCGGCCTCGGTGACGATCGCCAGCTGGTCGGCGTCTGCCTCGAGCAGGGCCACGACGCGGCTGTGGTCCCATGCGGCCTGGGTCGGTTCCATGCCCGGTTCGCCGAACAGGGGTTTTTCGTCTTCGGTGCCTTCGTCCGCATCCTCGACGGACACCGACAGCGCGCCGGCTTCCATCAGGGCGTCGGACAGCGCTTCCGCGTGGTCGCGGGCGATCTCGATGACGACTTCAGTCCAGCTCATTCTTGTACCTTGGCTTCCGATTTGGCGCCGAGCGCCGTTTCCTTCGGCAGGTCGGGCTTGGCGGCCAGCTTCTGCTCCAGGTAGTGGATATTGGTGCCGCCTTCGATGAACCGGGCGTCGACCATCAGTTCGCGGTGCAGCGGAATATTGGTGAGGATACCTTCGACCACCATTTCGGAGAGCGCGATTTGCATGCGGCGGATCGCTTGCTCACGGGTCGCACCGTAAGAAATTACCTTGCCGATCATCGAGTCGTAATGAGGTGGCACATAGTAGCCCGCATACGAGTGCGAATCGACACGGATGCCAGGGCCGCCCGGTGGGTGCCAGCCGGTGATGCGGCCTGGCGACGGGGTGAACTTGAACGGGTCCTCGGCATTGATGCGGCACTCGATCGAATGACCCGACAGCATGATGTCGCGCTGGCGGAAGCGCAGCTTCTCGCCGCAGGCGATGCGGATCTGCTCCTGCACGATGTCGATCCCGGTGATCATCTCGGTGACCGGGTGCTCGACCTGGACGCGGGTGTTCATCTCGATGAAGTAGAACTCGCCGTTCTCGTACAGGAATTCGAAGGTGCCGGCGCCGCGGTAGCCGATCTTGCGGCAGGCTTCGGCGCAGCGGTCGCCGATCTTCTCGATGAGCTTGCGCGGGATGCCCGGCGCCGGCGCTTCCTCGATCACCTTCTGGTGGCGGCGCTGCATCGAGCAGTCGCGTTCGCCCAGCCAGACGGCGTTTTTATGTTCGTCGGCCAGGATCTGGATTTCCACGTGACGCGGATTTTCCAGATACTTCTCCATATAGACTTCCGGATTGCCGAAGGCGGTGCCGGCTTCGGTCTTGGTCATCTGCACGGCGTTCAGGAGTGCGGCTTCGGTATGCACCACGCGCATGCCGCGGCCGCCGCCGCCGCCGGCGGCCTTGATGATGACCGGGTAGCCGATGCGGCGCGCGGTCTGCACGATTTCCTTCGGATCGTCCGGCAGGGCGCCGTCCGAACCCGGCACGCACGGCACGCCGGCCTTGATCATCGCCTGCTTGGCCGAGACCTTGTCGCCCATCAGGCGGATCGAGTCGGAACGCGGGCCGATGAAGACGAAGCCGGACTTTTCGACGCGCTCGGCGAAGTCGGCGTTCTCGGACAGGAAGCCATAGCCCGGGTGGATCGCTTCGGCGTCGGTCACTTCGGCCGCGCTGATGATCGCGGGCATGTTCAGGTAGCTGAGGGTCGATTGCGCCGGTCCGATGCAGACCGATTCGTCCGCCAGTTTCACGTACTTGGCGTCCTTGTCGGCCTCGGAGTGGACGACGACCGTCTTGATGCCCAGCTCGCGGCAGGCGCGCTGGATACGCAGCGCGATTTCACCACGGTTGGCGATGAGGATTTTTTCAAACATGGTAGGTCCGGTATTCAGTGAAAACCGGCGCGGCTGAAAGAACAGGCGGCGCCGGACACGTCATGGGTGAGCCGGCGGCGCGCGTCGTGAGCGCTGGCCGGCTTGGAGAAGCAGATCAGCCGATCACGAACAGTGGCTGGCCGAATTCGACCGGCTGGCCGTTTTCCACGAGGATCTTGGTGACGGTGCCGGACACGTCGGCATCGATTTCGTTCAGGAGCTTCATCGCTTCGATGATGCACAGGGTGTCGCCTTCCTTGATGCTCTGGCCGACTTCGACGAAGGCGGCGGCGCCAGGCGCGGACGAGCGGTAGAAGGTGCCGACCATCGGCGACTTGACCACGTGGCCGGTCGGTTCGGCGGCCACGGCCGGCGCGGCGACCGGTGCCGGCGCGGCGGCTGGAGCAGCGGCGGGCGCCGAGTATTGCTGCACGCCCTGGTGCGGCAGCATGACCATCTGGTTCTGCGGGATTGCGGACGACTTGACGATGCGAACCTTGCTTTCGCCTTCGGTCACTTCGAGTTCGGCGATGTCCGATTCAGCGACCAGGTCGATCAAGGTCTTGAGTTTTCGTAGATCCATGTGAAACCCCTTGGAATTATTCGTTTTAGAGAGCAGGCCGCTGCGTCGGAATGGGTCGCGCGGCCGCTGTTACATGAAGTTGACGTAGATTAACGCTATTTAAGTGCGAAGTCGATGGCAAACCGATATCCGTCCGCTCCCAGTCCGCAGATCACGCCGCGCGCAATGCCGGACAAATAGGAGTGGTGCCGGAAGGACTCGCGTTGGTGGACATTTGAAATATGCACCTCCACGAAGGGAATGGCCACCGAGGCGAACGCATCGCGCAGGGCTACGCTGGTATGGG
Source organism: Massilia oculi (assembly GCF_003143515.1). Taxonomy (NCBI): domain Bacteria; kingdom Pseudomonadati; phylum Pseudomonadota; class Betaproteobacteria; order Burkholderiales; family Oxalobacteraceae; genus Massilia; species Massilia oculi. Next base: position 3,759,624 of record NZ_CP029343.1, read on the forward strand.
TCAGGCCGCCAGGGTTGATGACGATGAAATCCACGCCCTCGGCACGCGCGGCATGGATGCGGTCGATCAACGCTCCCTCATGGTTACTCTGGAAATACTCCAGCGCCGCGCCGGCCTGGCTGGCCTGCGTGACTGCCGCTTGTTCGATGTCGGCCAACGTCGTCGTACCGTACACCGCCGGTTCCCGCGTCCCCAATAAATTGAGGTTGGGGCCGTTCAGCAGCAGTAGCTTTTTCGCCATGGTGAGAGTCTGGTTGCCCGAAAGTCAGGCATTGTGCCGCCTAGCTCAGCTATTGGCAAGCAGTAAAATTGCCAGTCGATAGGGGAAGTTGGCGGCAGTTATAATCGTACGGTCGTTCACAATTTGGCGCGTCACGATCCCAGTTTGGCGAGATCGGCGCGCAATTCATCGAACTTCAGTTCGCCCAGATAAGTCTTGATCACCTGCCCATCGGCGCCAATCAACACGGTATACGGCAAGCCGCCATTCGTATTGCCGAACCCGCGCGACAGCTCGGTGCCGCCCATGCCGCCCACGTACAGCGGATAGGTGACGTTCATTTTTGCGGCAAACTCGCTCATATTGGTGGGCGAATCGATGCCGATGCCGATCACGTTGAAGCGCTTGCCGCCATCCTCGCTCGCCAGGTGCATCAGTTCGGGCATTTCGCGCACGCAGGGACCGCACCAGGTGGCCCAGAAATTCACCAGGAGGGGCTTGCCCTTCCACTGGGCCAGCGGCTGGGGCTTGCCTTCGAGGTCGTTGAGCGACTGCGCATACAGGTTGACGGCCGGGTTGGTGACCTGGCCGTCGCGGGCGACGGTGGTCGGGGCTGGCAGCACGCTTTGCGCCGGTTTCTTGTAGACCGCCACCACGGCGCCCATCACGCCGAACAGCGCGGCGACTGCCGCATACGCGGCCAGATGTTTCTTGTTCATTCGTCAGCTTCCATCAGTTTCCACTCCGGTCGTCCGCCGCGATCAGGGCGCGCAGGCCGCTCATGTCGATGCGTTGCGGACGGCCGTCGGGGCGCGGCTTGAGGGCGCCGCGCAGGTCTTGATATTCATACAGTTCGGCATGCACCGTTTCCTTCATCCAGGGGAAGGTCACGGTCTCGACCGGCGCATGGCGGCCGCCCTTGAAATGCGGGGTTTCCGAGATGTCGATATTAACATTACGGTTGAGCAAGTAGATCTCTACTTCTTTGGCACTGTCGGCGAACAGCTGGAGGTGGATGTCGTCGTGCTCGCCTGCGGTGCCGTTGAGGACGGCGCCGGTGAGATAGGGGTTGAAGTCGGCCAGGGCTTCCATCGCCTGCAGCGCGGTCGCGCGCAGGTGCGCCAGGCGCCCGGTGTGCGCAGCGCCGCCGAACAGGGCCAGGTATTTGCGCACCTCTTCCTCGACTTGCCCGTCGTCGGGCAGCATATTCGGTTTCGGCGCAGTCACGCCCAGGACCTGGCGGGCGGCCTTGCGGCGGGCGGTATCGAGATCGGCGCCGTCCTGCGCGACCAGGCGCGCAGCAAGCAGGGCGATCTCGTTACGCAACTGGAGGAGATCGGTGTTCAGATTCGGCATCATGCCTTGGATCATACTCTTGAACGGAAAATGACAGCGGCTCGGGTAGAATCGCGTATTCGTCAATTCACTTCCGGTTAGCTATTTTATCCATGCACATTCATATCCTCGGCATCTGCGGCACCTTCATGGGCGGCCTGGCCGTCCTGGCCAAGGAGGCGGGCCACCGCGTGACCGGTTGCGACGCCAACGTCTATCCTCCGATGAGCATTCAGCTGGAAGCCCAGGGGATCGAACTGATCCAGGGCTATGGCCCGGAACAGGTGGCGCTGAATCCCGACCTGTATGTGATCGGTAATGTCATGACACGCGGCAATCCGCTGATCGAAGAGATCCTGAACCGCGGCCTGCCGTATGTCTCCGGCCCGCAGTGGATCGGCGAACACATCTTGCGCGAAAAATGGGTGCTGGCCGTGGCCGGCACGCACGGCAAGACCACGACCACCTCGATGCTGGCCTGGATCCTGGAAGACGCGGGCTATGCGCCTGGATTTCTGATCGGCGGCGTGCCGATGAATTTCGGGGTCTCGGCGCGCCTGCATGGCGACAAACCGAGCGACTTCTTCGTGATCGAGGCCGACGAATACGACACCGCCTTCTTCGACAAGCGCAGCAAGTTCGTGCACTACCACGCCAAGACGGCGGTGCTGAACAACCTGGAATACGACCACGCCGACATCTTCCCCGACATCGGTGCCATCGAGACCCAGTTCCACCATCTGGTGCGCACCGTGCCGGGCGTGGGCCGGCTGGTCGTGAATGGCGATGAGGCGTCGATCGGCCGCGTGCTCAAACGCGGCTGCTGGAGCGACAAGGAAAGCTTCGGCTCGGCCGACGGCGTCGACTGGGCCATGGTCGAGCATCCGGGCGGCGCCAGCTTCGACGTCCTTTTCAAGGGCGAACTGCAAGGCACCGTGGGTTGGGACCTGACGGGCAAGCACAACCGCTCGAACGCGCTGGCCGCGATCGCCGCCGCCCGCCACGTCGGCGTGCCGACCGCCCAGGCAATCGACTCGCTGGCGCGCTTCCAGAACGTGAAGCGCCGCATGGAAGTGCGCGGCGTGGTCAACGATATTACGGTGTACGACGATTTCGCCCATCATCCGACGGCGATCGCCACCACGGTCGGCGGCCTGCGCCAGAAGCTGGGCACGGGCGGGCGCATCCTGGCCGTGCTCGAACCGCGCTCGAACACGATGAAGCTGGGCGCCATGAAGGATGCGCTGCCGGGCAGCCTGAAGGATGCCGACCTGGTGTTCGGCTTCGGCAGCCAGCAGGCGCTGGGCTGGTCGCTGGCCGACGCCTTGACACCGCTGGGCAAGATCGCGCACAGCTTCGACCAGATCGACTATATGGTGCAGGCCATCGTGCAACAGGCGCAACCGGGCGACCACATCCTCGTGATGAGCAATGGCGGCTTCGGTGGCGTGCACCAGAAGCTTCTGGACGCCCTGGCGCCATGAGCTCGTCGCCTTACCTGCTGTACCTGCACGGCTTTCGTTCCTCGCCGCGCTCGTTCAAGGCGCGCGTGGTGCAGGAACAGCTCGAGCAGGCCGGCCTGGGCGAAAGACTGATCTGCCCGCAGCTGCCGGCGTCGCCGAAGGCGGCGATCGACCTCGCGCTGGCGCTGGTGGAACGACTCGCGCCCGCCAACCTGGCCATCGTCGGCTCGTCGCTGGGCGGCTTTTATGCGACCTGGCTGGCCGAACGCCTGGGCGTGCGCGCGGCCGTCATCAATCCTTCCGTCGATCCGACCCGCAATCTGGAAAAGCACGTGGGCGTGACCACCGCCTGGCACTCCGACGAACCGTTCGAATTCCGCCAGGAGTACATCGGCGAGCTGCACGACCTGCGCGTGGCGCGGATCACCCGCCCCGAGCGTTACTTCCTGCTGGCCGCGACCGGCGACGAAGTGCTGGACTACCGCGACATGGTGGCCCACTATGCTGGAGCGCGCCAGCACGTGATCGAGGGCAGCGACCATGCGATCTCGGAATTCCCGCAGTATGTGGATGAAGTGCTGGCGTTTTGCGGTCTCGGGCCGGTGGGCGCGGCGCAGTGAAGGGGAAATCGTTGCGCCTGGCTGCCTGGCAGCCGCATGCGCGCGCGGTGCGCGCGCCTGAAGGCATGCACGACTGGCTGGTCACACCCGGTTCGCTGACGGCGCGCCTGGTGGCCAGCAGCGACGCGTTCCGCGTGCGCCGCCTGCACCAGCGCAGCGCCACCTGTCTGGCAGACGAGGCGCAGGCGATCGGCCTGGCGCGTCCACAGCGGGCCTGGGAACGCGAAGTGCTGCTCGAGTGCGACGGCGAGCCGGTGGTGTTCGCCCACACGGTGGTGCCGATGGATTGCGACGCCACCGATTGGCCGCTGTTCTCGGCGCTGGGCGAGCGTTCGCTGGGCACCACGCTGTTCTACGATCCGCTGGTGCGGCGTGGACAACTGGAATTTGCGCGCTTGTCTGCCGACCATCCGCTGGTGCGCCGTGCGCACGCGGCGCTCGGCGGGCAAGGCGCCACCGACACGACTATTTATTATGCGCGGCGCTGCGTCTATCGCCGCCGTCAAGGCCTGCTCCTGGTCACCGAGGTATTCTTGCCGGCGGTACTGACCCTGGGAGCGGCTGCAACCATGAAGAACATTACTTAATATGAACGTATTTTTCGAGGAATCGGGCGACTTCAAGGTCGGCGCCATCCTGTCGCAAGCGGGCGAGGCCTACCAGGTGGAGATGCCGAGCGGTAAGCGCACCAAGGTCAAGACGCGCGACGTGCTGCTGCAGTTCGACAAGCCCGAGCCGCAAGCCCTGCTGGATGCGGCCAAGGCGATCGTTCTTGATGTCGATCTCGACTTCCTGTGGGAAGTCGCGGGCGAAGAAGAATTCGGTTTCGCCGAGCTGGGCGCCGAATACTTCGGCCACGCGCCGCTGCCGCACGAAGCGGCCGGCCTGGTGCTGGCCCTGCACGGTTCGCCGATCTATTTCTACAAGAAGGGCCGCGGCCGCTACAAGGCGGCGCCGGAACAGTCGCTCAAAGCCGCGCTGGCCGGCATCGAAAAGAAAAAGCAGCAGGCCATCGTCCAGGCCGGCTATGTGGAAGAACTGAAAGCGGGCAAGCTGCCCGCTTCGATGCAGCAGATCGTGCACCAGCTGCTGTTCAAGCCCGACAAGAACACCATCGAATACAAGGCCTTCGAGACGGCCGCCAGCGAACTGCAGACCAGCGCGCCGCGCCTGATGCTGGACGTCGGCGGCCTGGCCTCGCCCAAGGAGCTGCACATGGGCCGCTTCCTGTTCGAGCACTTCCCGCGCGGCGCCGGTTTCGCGCCCGTGGAGATCCCGAAGGCGCCGGGCGACCTGCCGCTGGCCAACGTGGCCGCCTTCTCGATCGACGACGTCACTACCACCGAGATCGACGACGCCTTCTCGGTCGTGCGCCTGGACGACGGCAGCGTGCAGGTCGGCATCCACATCGCGGCGCCGGGCCTGGGCATCCGCCCGGACGACGCGATCGACAAGATCGCCCGCGCGCGCATGTCGACCGTGTATATGCCTGGCGACAAGATCACGATGCTGCCGGACGAGGTGGTGAATGCCTTCACCCTGGCCGAGGGCAACGATTGCCCGGCCTTGTCGCTGTACGCCGTGCTCGATCCGAGCGACTGGAGCGTCAAGTCGACCACGACCCGCGCCGAGCGCGTGCCGGTCAAGAACAACCTGCGCCACAACGACCTCGATCACGTGGTCAATGAAGAAACGCTGGAGAGCGGCGCGGGCGACTATCCGCACAAGGACGAGCTGGGCCTGCTGTGGAAGTGGGCGCTGCAGCTGGAAGCGGGCCGCATGAAGAAGCGCGAGGCCTTCGGCCTCAAGCCGGAACAGGCGAACCGGGTCGACTTCAATTTCTACGTCGAGGACGACGTGGTCTCGATCGTGCGCCGCAAGCGCGGCGCGCCGCTGGACAAGATCGTGGCCGAGCTGATGATCTTCGCCAACAGCACCTGGGGCAAGCTGCTGCACGACTCGGGCGTGCCGGGCATCTACCGCTCGCAGACGCCGGGCGCCGGCGGCTGGGCCGCCAAGATGCAGGTGCGCATGGTCACGCACGCGGCGCCGCACCAGGGCCTGGGCGTGGACCAGTACGCCTGGAGCACCTCGCCGCTGCGCCGCTACACCGACCTGGTCAACCAGTGGCAGATCCTGGCCGCCGCCGAACACGGCGTGACGGCGCCGCTGGTGGCCCCGTTCAAGCACCGCGACGCGACCCTGTTCGCGATCGTCTCGAGCTTCGACGCGGCCTATTCGGCCTATAACGACTTCCAGCAGAACATGGAGCGCTACTGGTGCCTGCGCTGGCTGGGGCAGGAGAACGTCAAGCAGGCCGACGCCGTCGTGCTGAAGGACGAGCTGGTGCGCCTGGTCGACGTGCCGCTGGTGGTGCGCCTGACCGGCATGCCCTCAGCGCCGCGCGGCGCCCAGGTGAAACTCGACATCGTGCGCTGGGACGAGATCGACCTGCAGCTCGAAGCGCGCCTGCTCGAAGTGGCGTCCGCCGAACCGGATGCATCGCTCGACTACGAGGAAGAAGCGGACACCGGCGAAGCGGCCGTGGCCGAGGTGGTCGAGGCCGAAGGCGCGGTGGCGGCGGTCGATACCGGGGATGCGCCGCAGCCGGCGCCGGCGTCGGCGCAGTAATCGGCGAAGTAGGGCATGGATCGTGGTGGACGGTTGCACCGTTCACCACAGCTGTTATCGAAGCAACCACGTTCCGCATCCCCCGCATTGTTCACCCTCCCTCATCCGTTCGCGCCGGGTTAGAATGGATCAATTCTCTGATTCAATTGCCCCACCAGGCCACCCGTAGCGCGTGAAGTCCTTTCTCGAAAACCGTCCCCTGATGATCGCCCTGGCCGTATCGGTGGCAGCCCACGCCGGGCTGCTGGCGCTGCGGTTCGCCGCGCCGGAGGCGTTCCGCCACCAGCCGGCCGATCCCGGGCTGGAAGTGGTGCTGGTCAATGCCAAGCACGACCGGGCGCCAGCCAGGGCCGATGCGCTGGCCCAGGCCAACCTGGATGGCGGCGGCACGGCCGAGGCGGGCCGCGCCAAGTCGCCGCTGCCCGACCTGCGCAAGGTCGAGGATGGCGACAGCATCAAGGCCCTGCAGCGGCGCATTGCCGAATTGGAGCGGCTGCAGCAGAACGTGCTGACGCGCGCCCGCAGCGGCGGCGATTTCACCGCGCCGCCGGTCACCGAGCGCGACAAGCCCGATCCGACCCGCCAGGGCGCCGACAACCTCGACACCACGCGCGCCATCTCGCGCACCAGCGCCGAGATCTTCGAGCGTATCGAGGAAGAAAACCGCCGCCCCAAGCGCACGCAAATCACGCCCAGCACGCGCCAGGTCGGCTATGCGCTGTACTACAAGGCGATGCAGAAGCGCATCGAGGAAGTCGGCACGCTGAACTTCCCGCAACAGGCCGGCCGCAAGCTGTATGGCGACCTGGTGGTCTACATCCCCGTGTTCCAGGACGGCACCCTGTACCTGGGCGATGGCGGCCCGCGCGTCGAGCGCAGCTCGGGCAACCCGGCCCTCGACAAGGCGGCGCTCGAGATCGTGCGTCGCTCGGCCCCGTTCGGCGCCTTCCCGGCCAATATGCGCACCCAGGGCAAGGACGACCTGTGGGAAGTGTTCACCCGATTCCGTTTCACCCGTGAGGACAAGATGCAGGCAACCCTTGGAGAAGCCGCCAAATGAGCCGCCCCGTGACCGATCAATACTGCGTCATCGGCAATCCGATCGCCCACAGCAAATCCCCGCAGATTCACGCCGCCTACGCGCTGCAGACCGGCCAGGATCTGGCGTATGAACGCTGCCTGGCGCCGCCCGACGGCTTCGAGGCGACGGTGCGGCGCCTGGTCGCCGAAGGTTATCGGGGCGCCAACGTCACGCTGCCGTTCAAGCTCGACGCGGCGCGGCTGGCGACCCGGCTGGCGCCGCGCGCCCAGGCCGCCGGCGCCGTCAACACGCTGATGTTCGACCAGGGCGAGATCGTCGGCGACAACACCGACGGCCCCGGCCTGGTGGCCGACATCGTGCGCAATGCCGGCGTGCCGCTGGCCGGCAAGCGCATCCTCTTGCTGGGCGCCGGCGGCGCCGCGCGCGGCGCGCTGCTGCCGCTCTTGAGCGAAGACCCGCGCCAGATCGTCATCGCCAACCGCACGCTGGCGACGGCCGAACGGCTGGCGGCCGACTTCGCGGCGCATGCCCACCGGCTGGCGGTGAGCGGTTTCCAGGACGTGGAGGGCGGCTTCGACGTGGTCATCAACGCCACCTCGGCCAGCCTGGCGGCCGACGTGCCGCCCGTGCCGGCGGCGGTATTCGGCCCCGGCGTGCTGGCGCTGGACATGATGTACGGGAAGGAGCCGACCGTGTTCATGACATTCGCCGCGCGCCATGGCGCCGATGTGCGCGACGGCCTGGGCATGCTGGTCGAGCAGGCGGCCGAAGCCTTCCTGCTGTGGCGCGGCGTGCGGCCGGAGACCGGCGCCGTGCTGGCCGCGATGCGCCAGGCGGGCTGACCATGGCCAGGTCGCGCAAGGCCGCGCCGACGCGGCGCCGCTGGATCAAGTGGATTTTTTTGGCCCCGCTGCTGCTGGTGCTGCTGGTCCAGTTGTATTTCTTTGCGATGGTGTGCTGGTATGCGCAGTTCAACCCCGGCTCGACCAGCTTCATGCGCGAGCAGCTGTCCCAGCTGCGCGAAAAGAATCCGAACGCGACCCTCAAGCACCAGTGGGTGCCGTACGAGCGCATCTCGCGCAACCTGAAGCGCGCGGTGGTGGCCTCGGAAGACGCCAACTTCAGCGTCCACGGCGGCGTGGACTGGGAAGCGATCGAACGCGCCTACGAGCGCAACAACCGGCGCAGCAAGGTGGTCGGCGGCGGCTCGACCATCACCCAGCAGCTGGCCAAGAACCTGTTCCTGTCCGGCTCGCGCAGCTATGTGCGCAAGGGACAGGAAATGGTGATCGCCTTCATGCTCGAGACGGTGATGAGCAAGGAGCGCATCCTCGAGCTCTACCTGAACGTGGTCGAATTCGGCCGCGGCGTGTTCGGCGCCGAGGCGGCGGCGCGTTACTACTACAAGACCTCGGCGGCCAACCTGACCCAGGCCCAGGCCGCCCGGCTGGCGGTGATGCTGCCCAATCCGCGCTATTACGACAAGCACCGCTCGACCAATTACCTGGAACGGCGCACCAACGCCATCCTGCGCCAGATGCGTTTCGCCGAGGTGCCTTGACGCGAAATGTCGTTACTGAGTTGGCTCAGTGCACGGCGAACGGTTACACTTGCGCTAATTTTTCTCACCCGGCCAGAAAATAGCGAACGAGACCCGCGCATGATCAACGTATTTGTCCTCCAGAATGGCCGCCTGAACCAGGCAACGATCGCTTCCCGGCAAGACCTGGAAAACGTCGCGCCGGTGTGGGTCGACCTGACCGATCCGGACGAAGAAGAGCGCACCTGGGTCAAGTCCAAATATGGCGTCATCTTGCCGGGCGAGGACGAAGTCCAGGACATCGAAGCCTCGGCGCGCTACTACGAGGCCGAAAACGGCGACCTGCACCTGCGCACCGACTTTTTGCTCGAAGAAGAAGACGGCCCGTCGCGGGTGATCACGGTGGCCTTCATCCTGTCCGGCAAAATCCTGTTCTCGGTCCATAACGACGATTTGCCCGTGTTCCGCCTGGTGCGCATGCGCGCGCGTTCGCGGCCCGGCTCGATCGAAGACTATATGGACGTGCTGCTCGACCTGTACGCGACCGACGCCGAGTATTCGGCCGACGCGCTGGAAGGCATCTACGAAAGCCTGGAGGAAGTCTCGACCCGGGTGCTGCAGAAGGAATTCACCGACAATGACGCCGCCGCCGCGCTGAACGCCATCGCGCACGAGGAAGACTTGAACGGCCGCATCCGCCGCAATATGATGGACACCCGGCGCGCGGTCAGCTTCCTGATGCGCGGCCGGCTGCTCAACTCCGACCAGTTCGAGGAAGCGCGCCAGATCCTGCGCGACATCGAGTCGCTCGACGGCCACACGTCCTTCCTGTTCGACAAGGTGAACTTCCTGATGGACGCCACCGTCGGCTTCATCAACATCAACCAGAACAAGATCATCAAGATCTTCTCGGTGGCCTCGGTCGCCTTCCTGCCGCCGACCCTGATCGCCAGCCTGTACGGCATGAACTTCGCCCTGATGCCGGAACTGAACTGGCGTTTCGGCTATCCGTTCGCGATCGCCCTGATGGCGGCCAGCGCTGTGGCGCCGCTGTTGTACTTCCGGCGGCGAGGATGGTTGAAGTGAAGCGGCAATGAAAACGGCGCACCTCGGTGCGCCGTGTTTTTTAGCGTTGAAGCGTTCTCAGCCGATCCGCTTGAACACCCGCCGCGCCGCCTCGATCGTGGCATCGATCACGGCATCATCGTGCTGGATCGACACAAACCCCGCTTCGAACATGGCCGGCGCAAAATACACGCCTTCTTCCAGCATGCCGTGGAAGAAGCGGTTGAAACGCTCCTTGTCGCCCGCCATCATCTCGCTATAGCTGGACGGCACGTCCTTCGAGAAGTAGAAACCGAACATGCCGCCCACCGAGTCGCCGCAGAAGTCGATGCCGGCTTCCTGGGCGGCGGCGGTCAGGCCAGTCACCAGCCGATCCGCGGTCGCGGTCAGCTTTTCATAAAAACCTTCTTCCTGGATCAGCTTCAGGGTGGTCATGCCGGCCGCCACCGCCACCGGATTGCCCGACAGCGTGCCGGCCTGGTACACCGGGCCGATCGGGGCCATTTTCTGCATCAGGTCCGCGCGCCCGCCGAAGGCCGCCACCGGCATGCCGCCGCCGATCACCTTGCCCAGCGCGGTCAGGTCGGGGGTGATGCCGTACATGCCTTGCGCGCCTTCGAGGCCCACGCGGAAGCCGCACATCACCTCGTCGAAGATCAGCACCGCGCCATGTTCGGTGCACAGTTCGCGCATGCGCTGCAGGAATTCCGGGGTGGCGCGGATCAGGTTCATATTGCCGGCCACCGGCTCCACGATCACGCAGGCGATGGTGTCGCCCATCGAGGCGAAGGCGTCTTCCAGTTGCGGGACGTTGTTATAGTCGAGCACCAGGGTGTGCTTGACGAAGTCTTCCGGCACGCCGGCCGAGGTCGGGTTGCCGAAGGTCAGCAGGCCGCTGCCGGCCTTCACCAGCAGCGAATCGGCGTGGCCGTGGTAGCAGCCTTCGAACTTGACGATCTTGTCGCGGCCGGTGGCGCCGCGCGCCAGGCGCAGCGCGCTCATGGTCGCCTCGGTGCCGGACGAGACCAGGCGCACCTGTTCGATCGACGGCAGCAGGCGGCAGATCTCTTCGGCGATCTCGATCTCGCCTTCGGTCGGCGCGCCGAAGGACAGGCCGTTGGCAGCAGCGGCCTGCACCGCCTCGACCACTTCGGACCTGGCGTGGCCCAGGATGGCCGGGCCCCAGGAGCCGATGTAGTCGATATAGCGCTTGCCGTCGGCGTCCCAGAAATGCGGGCCCTTGGCGCGCTCGATGAAGCGCGGGGTGCCGCCCACCGAGCGGAAGGCGCGCACCGGCGAGTTGACGCCGCCGGGCGTCGATTGCTGGGCGCGGGCGAACAGGGTGTCGTTGCGCGAGGTGGATTGTTCAGTGGTCATGATAGCTGCTTCGTGATTGAAAAGAACCCGTCCCGGCGCAGAACGCCTAGGGGCGGAAGAATTTACTGGGAATGAACTTGCCCATGCCGAAGCGCTGCGCATGCTCGAGCGCGCCGGTGGTGTATTCCTGGGCCAGGACCAGCGCCTGCGGCGCGTCCATGCCGCGCGCCAGGCAGGCGGTGAAGGCGGCCGAATAGGTGTTGCCGGCGCCCAGGAAGGGGCCGGGCAGGTGCTGCCATTCGACCCGCGCGACTTCGCCGCCGGCGTCGTACAGGCGGTTCGAGCAGGCGCCTTGTTCGTCGCGGCTGCCGGTCACCAGCACGTAATGCAGGCCGCTCGATGTGAGTTCGGCCACGTCTTCTTCCAGGTCGCCGTCCTTGCCGTCGGCGCCATCGCGCCACAGCTCGGCCATGCGGCCCAGTTCGGACTGGGACAGGATCAGGGCGGTGGCCTGCGGCGTCAGGATCGAGCGCAGCGCGGACAGCATTTCCTCGTCGCCCAGGCCGGCGTCGGGCAGGGCCGACAGGAAGGGATCGAGGACCAGCGGCGCGTCCGGGTAGTCGGACACGATCTCGGCGATCGCGGCCAGGTGCAGGGCCGAGCCGACGGCGCCGACCTTGAAGGCGGCGATCGGCATGTCTTCCAGCAAGGTGCGCGCCTGCTCGGCCATCCAGTCGCTGTCGAGCTCATACATATTTTCGATGCGTGCACTGTCCGACACCAGCAGGCCGGCGATGGCCGACAGCCCGTGGCATCCGAGGGCGGCGAACGCGGCGCAATCCGCCTGCACGCCGATGGCGCCGACCGGATCGCAGACGCCGAAGCTCAGGATGAGGGGGAACGTTTGGTTTTGCACGTCGGGTAGATTAAGATGCCGGATTCCGATTCCACATTTTACTAGATACAAGGACCAATACTGTGAGTACCGAATCCACCGCGCCTTTCCAGACCTGGATGTGCCTGATTTGTGGCTGGGTCTATGACGAGGCTGTCGGTGCGCCCGACGATGGCATCGCTCCCGGCACGCGCTGGGCCGACGTCCCGATGAACTGGACCTGTCCGGAATGCGGCGCGCGCAAGGACGACTTCGAAATGACGGCAATCTGAAACAGCCAACATGCAAGAATGATCACAGTGTGATCAGCTTGATAATGGCATCTCGTCCACTCTCGGGATGCCATGTTACGCAGTAGTTGACTCGCTGCAACACTTTGCGCACAAGAAAGATGCGCTGTGCTATCGTGGCGCTTCAAGCCGAAGTGAAACGAAAATGACGACATCGCCGCAATCCCCGGCCCTGACCATCATGGTGATCGACGACAGCAGCACGATCCGCCGCTCCGCCGAGATTTTCCTGAACCAGGCCGGTTACCAGGTGGTGTTGGCCGACGACGGCTTCGACGCCCTGGCCAAGATCAACGACCATCATCCGGCGCTGGTGTTCTGCGACATCCTGATGCCGCGCCTGGACGGTTACCAGACCTGCGCGCTGATCAAGAAGAGCGCGCGCTTTCGCGCGACGCCGGTCCTGATGCTGTCGTCCAAGGACGGCCTGTTCGACCGCGCGCGCGGCGCGATGGTCGGCGCCAGCGCCTATCTCACCAAACCCTTTACCAAAGACAGCCTGCTGGCGGCGGTGCGCGAGCACGCCATGCCCCAGGCCTGACCCGACCTTTCTACCGAGCCGGAGCCGTAAGTGGCCATCAACAAGATCCTCATCGTCGACGATTCCCCGACCGAACGCCTGTACCTGACCGACATCCTGGTGAAGAACGGCTTCGCCGTCAGCACCGCCGTGAATGGCGACGAAGCGATCGAGCGCATCCGCGCCGAACGCCCCGAACTGATCCTCATGGATGTGGTCATGCCGGGCTCCAACGGCTTCCAGGTGACGCGCGCCATCGCGCGCGACCCGGAGCTGGCGGCGCTGCCGGTCATCATCTGCAGCAGCAAGAACCAGGAAACCGACCGTATCTGGGGCCTGCGCCAGGGCGCGAAGGATTACCTGGTCAAGCCGGTCGATCCCGAGCGCCTGCTGGCCAGCATCGCGGCCATGGCGACCGCCGGCGGCGTGAACGCATGACCGGCGTGGCGGAGGCGGGCAAGGAGAGCGACGAGGGCGGCCGGCGCGATCCCGCGGCGCGCCGTACCCGCCTGCGCCAGTACCAGGAACAGCTGCTGGAAAAGATGCAGGCCGCCAAAGCGGGCGGCGGCGGCGGCGCCGGCCAGCTGGGCCTGGCGATCGGCGGCACGCGCTACCTGGTCGACCTGCTCGAGGTCGGCGAAATCGTCGCGCCCGCGCCCCTGACCGCCGTCCCGCTGACCCAGCCCTGGTACCTGGGCCTGGCCAATGTGCGCGGCAGCCTGCTGGGCGTGATCGACCTGGCGCGCTACCTGGGCGAGGAAGCCGCGCCCGATGGTCCCGCGACGCCGCGCCTGGTGGTGTTCGCTCCGCAGCTCGGCTTCAACTGCGCCTTGCTGGCCTCGAACGTTTTCGGATTGCGCCAGGCCAGCGCGATGGAACGCGCGGGCGACGCCCTGCGCGACGCCGACGGCAACACATGGACGCCGCTGTCGCTCGCGGCGCTGGTGCGGGAAGAGCGTTTCCTGCGGGTTGCAGGCTAACTCGCAGGCTAACTTGCACGCTACAACAACCACACTCACAGCAGGAAACAGGGAGCAGCAATGGGATTCGCTTCGAAACTGACCACGAATTTTTTCGCCAAGGGTGATGCCGCCATCGATGCGGCCATGCCCGGCGAGTCCCCGCTGGACCCCGACGGCGGCGGGTCGGCCGCCGCGGCCGCGCGCCGGCTCGGTGGCTTTCGCAGCCGCAGCGCGACCGAGGCGCTGGCGGCGGAAAGCGCCGACGACCTGCGCGCCGTCCCGATCGGCGGGCAGTTCCAGCCCGGCCGCCTGAACCTGCTGCTCGGCGCTTTTGTGGGCGGCGTGCTGCTGACCATGCTGGCGGCCTGGCAGAATTCGGCGATCGATGCCCGCCTGGCCGGCCAGAGCCAGGTGACCGGCGACGCCGTGATGCACTCCCAGCGTTTCGCCAAGGCGGCGCCGATCGCGCTGCGCGGCGACGCCGCCGCCTTCGACCAGCTCGAGGACAGCCGCACCCAGCTGGGCCGCGAACTGGACCTGCTGGCGCGCGGCGGCCAGTCGCCGACTGGCCGCATCCCGGCCGCCAGCGGCCCGCGCGCCGAGCGCCTGCAAAAGGCGATCGTGCTGTGGAACGCCTCGTCCAAGGCTGCCGCCAACATCATCGCCAACAAGCGCAACCTGCTGGCCTTCGGCGTCAGCCTGCGCCAGTACGAAGAGGTGGGGCCAGAGCTGACCGCGATCGCCGAGCGCCTGCAAAAGGACGCGTCGAGCGACGCCCGGCGCCAGGTGGCGGCGCTGAGCATGCAGTCGCTGGCCCAGCGCCTGTCGGCCGGCACCCAGACCTTCACCACCCCGGGCTCGGCCCAGAACGCGGTGACCTACATCATGGGCGACATCGAGTCGCTGAGCGCGATCATCGACGGCCTGCTCGATGGCGGCGGCAAGCTGGGCCTGGCGCCGCTGACCGACCTCGAACAGCGCATGCGCCTGGCGCGCACCCGTGACAGCTTCGACGAGTATGTCAAGACCATCACCCCGCTGCTGGGCAACCTGACCAACTACGCCAGCGCGCGCGCCGCCGAGCGCGTGATCTCGCGCGACAGCGAACAGCTGCGCGTCATGCTGGCGGAGTTGCACCACGATTACCAAAGCGACCAGGCCGGCACCAGCGGCTGGTTCTGGCTGACGGTCGGCGCCGCCCTGTTCACCCTGGTGGCGGCGCTGGGCATCTCGCGTGCCATGCTGCAGGACGCCGCCTCCCGCGCGCGCGCCGCCGACGAGCGCCGCCGCGAAGCGGAAGCGATGCGCCAGCTGGCCCAGGCCAAGGAAGAAGAAGCCAAGGCCACCAACGACCAGAACCAGGCCGCGATCCTGCGCCTGATGAACGAGCTGCAAGAAGTGGCGGACGGCGACCTGACGGTGCAGGCCACGGTGTCGGAAGACATCACCGGCGCGATCGCCGACTCGGTCAACTACACGGTCGAGGAATTGCGCGAACTGGTGGTGCGCGTCATCAAGACTTCGGAGCAGGTGGCGCGCGCCTCGAACGGCGCGCAGCAGGTCTCGACCGAGCTGCTGGGCGCGGCCGAGCGCCAGTCGCGCGAGATCCAGGAAGCGTCCAGCACCACGATGAAACTGGCCGGCCTGATCACCGACGTGTCGCGTTCGGCCCTCGAATCGGCCAGCGTGGCGCGCCAGTCGGTGGCGGCGGCGGAGCAGGGCGCGACCGCGGTGCAGAACGCGATCGAAGGCATGCAGGAGATCCGCGAGCAGATCCAGGAAACCTCGAAGCGCATCAAGCGCCTGGGCGAATCCTCGCAGGAGATCGGCGAGATCACCGAGCTGATCTCGGACATTACCGAGCAGACCAACGTGCTGGCGCTGAACGCCGCGATCCAGGCCGCATCGGCCGGCGAGGCCGGTCGCGGCTTCTCCGTGGTGGCGGAAGAGGTGCAGCGCCTGGCGGAACGCTCGGGCGAGGCGGCCAAGCAGATCGGCGCGCTGGTGCGCACCATCCAGACCGACACCCATGACGCGGTGGCGGCCATGGAAAAATCGACCCAGGGCGTGGTCGAGGGCGCGCGCCTGTCGGACGCCGCCGGCGCCGCGCTGTTGGACATCTCGCGCGTGTCGAACCGCCTCGGTGAACTGATCGGGGACATGTCGAACGCCACCGAGCGCCAGGCCACCAAGGCCACTGGCGTGGCCGACAAGATGCAGGAAATCCTGTCGGTGACCGAACATACGCAGCAGGGAACGCGCCAGACCGCGCAGTCGATTCATGAACTGGCCACCCTGGCCCAGGAGCTCAAGGATTCGGTGTCGCGCTTCCGCGTGGTATCCTGAACGGCCCATGGCTACTCCGAGTCCGACCTTGAATCGTCCCAGCTTCGACACCGGCCCGCTGTCCTGGGTCATCGGCGAAATTCGCGATGCCCTGGCGCGCGCGTCCACCTCCTTGCGCGAGGCCGCCGGGCGTTCGCCGGAGGCCCAGCCGACCCTGCTGCTGCACGCCAAGACCCACCTGCACCAGGCGCACGGCGCCCTGCAGCTGGTCGACGTCGAGGGTGTCGGGGTGTACACCGGCGCGGCCGAGGCGGTGCTCGATGGCTTCAAGAACGGGGAACTACCATGCACCGTGGATAGCGTGCAGGTGGTGCTCGACGCCTTCGGGGCGCTCGGCGAATACCTCGACGAACTGCTGGCCGGCATGCCGCAACAGCCGGCGCGCCTGTTCCCGTATTACCGCGACATGGTCGAGCGCCAGGGCGAGCGCAAGGTGCATCCCTCCGACCTGATGCCGCTCGACCTGTCCACGCTGCCCGAGTTGCCTGCGCCGGGCGCGCTGGGCGAGGCCGACATCGCGGCCTGCCGTGCGCGTTTCGAGAAAGCGCTGCTGTCCTACCTGAAGGCCGATGCCGACCCTGGCCGCCGGGCGCATGCCGCCGACCTGGCTGCGGCGATCGCGCCGATTCCCGCGGTCCAGCAGGATCCGCGCGCGCGCCTGTTCTGGCAAGCGATGCATGCCTTCGCCACCGTGGTGGCGGACGGCCAGGTCGAGAGCGATCTGCAGGTTACCCTATTGTTCAAACAGCTGTTTGGCCAGATCAACATGCAATTGCGGCGCCTGGCCAAGGGCGAGACGGACGCGCCGGAAGCGATGCTGCGCGACGCATTGTTCTTCATCGCCGCCGCGCGCGCGCCGGGCGAGGAAGCCGCCGCATTGCGCGGGGCCCTGGGCCTGGACGGCGCCGTGCCGCCCGATTATGCCGAGCGCCGCTACGGCAAGCTCGACCCGCAAGCCCTGCAGGAGGCGCGCGAAGCGCTGGCGCGCACCAAGTCGGACTGGGACCGCATCGCCGCCGAGGGCGAGCCGGACGCCGAAGTCGAACACGACTTCAACGACGCGCTGGCGCGCCTGGCGGGCGCCAGCGAAAAACTGGGCGCCCCCGCGCTGGCCCAGCTGTTGCGCGAACTGGGCCGCGCGGCCAGCGACTCGGTGCAGTCGGGCCGCGACGACCAGTTCGGACTCGAGATGGCGGCCGCCATGCTGTTCGTCGAGAACGGCCTGGACCAGCTGCGTCAGTTGCCCGCCGATTTCTCGGAGAATGCCGAAGCCGTCGGCGCGCGCCTGCTGGCGCTGGCCGCCGGCGAGACGCCGCCCGACGCCCCGCACTGGCAGGGCGAGCTGGCGCGCCAGATCCAGCAGGGCCAGACCGTGGCCGTGCTGGCGAACGAGGTCAAGGCAGGCCTGCGCCAGATCGAGAAGCTGCTCGACGACTACTACGACGACCCCTCGAAGCGCCAGGTGCTCGGACAGGCGGCGCCGATCCTGCACCAGCTGCAGGGGGCGTTCGCCATCCTCGACCAGGACCAGGCGGTGCTGGCCGTGCGCCACGTCGAGGAAGCGGTGCGCGCTTTGGCCGCCAGCGATGCCGACGTGACCAGCCAGCACGCGTCGCTGCACAACATCGCCCAGAACATCGGCGCGCTCGGTTTCTTCGCCGACCTGCTGGCCCAGGACAGCGAGGCCGCGCGTGGTCGCTTCACCTTCGACCTCGACAAGCTGCTGCTGCGCGAGCTGCCGTTCGAGTTCGTCGAGGCGCCGGCCGAGGCCGCGCCGGCGGCGGAGCCGGCGGAGGCGCCGGCAGCGGAGACCGCGGACGGCGTCGACGCCGAACTGCTCGGCATCTTCATCGCCGAGGCGCAGGAAGTGCTGGCCTTCGTGGTCGAGACCCTGCCGCGCGCGGCCGACGAGCCGTCCAACCAGGAAATCCTGACCCAGCTGCGCCGCGCCTTCCATACGCTCAAGGGCAGCAGCCGCATGGTGGACCTGGAGGCCTTCGCCGCCACCGCCGCCGCCATCGAACGCGTGATGAACGTGTGGCTGGCCGACGGCCGCTCGGCCACCGCCGACCTGCTGGCCCTGCTGGCCCATGCCTATGCCGAACTCGATGCCTGGGTGGCCGAGCTGGCCGCCGGCCACCTGCCCGCCCGGGATGGCGCGGCGCTGATCGAGGCTGCCGCGCGGGTGCAGGAGGGCGGGCCGTTCGAACCGCTGACGTTCGAACCGCTCACGTTCGAGCCACCGGGCGAGGAGCCTTTGGTGCTGGACGACATCATCGAAGCGCCGGCGCTCGACGATATTCCGCTGCTCGACGACCCGCTGGCCATGCCCGGCGACGATGGCGTGAAGCGCGTCGGCGACCTGGCCATTCCGCAGGCCTTGCACGACGTCTACCTGAGCGAAACCGAGACGCTGTGCGCCAACCTGGAACAGGCGTTGGATGCGCTGCGCAGCGGTTTGGACAAGAACGCATTGCAGGACGCGGTCACGGCCGCGCACACGCTGTCCGGCACCTCGGCCACGGTCGGCTACGGCGCCCTGCGCGACCTCGCGCACGAGCTGGAGACGACGCTCGAGAAGCTGGCGGCGCCGGGCGCGAAGCTCGAAGACGGCCAGTGCGACCTGTTCGATTCGACCCTGTCGCGCATGCGCACCATGCTGCAGGTGTTCACCCTGGGCGAGCTGGCCCCGAGCCAGCCCGACCTGGCGGAACAATTGGCGGCGCTGCGCGAGCGCCTGGCCAGCCAGCAGGCGGCGGCCTTGTACGGCGAGGCCGATCCGGCCCTGGCCAGCCAGCTCGACGCGCTGTTCGCGGCCGCCTACGAGCAGTTGCTGGTCGCGCGCCCCGCATTCGAAGCGCGCCAGGCGCCGGAGGCCCCGCCGAAGCCGGCCGTGAAGGACGACATCGACGACCTGTTCGACTCCTTCCTCGACGACGCCTTCGCCGCGCCGGAACTCGACCAGGCGGCCCCGCAGGCGCAGGATGCCGCGCCGGCTAGCGCGCCGGCTACCGCGCCCGTTGCCGCGCCCGTTGCGGATTTCGTGGCCGTCACCCCGGACGAAGCGGTGCTGGCCGAGGCGGTGCAGGAATCCGAGCCCGAAACGGAGCCCGAACCGGAAGTCGGGCTGGTCGGCGCCAGCTATGCCGACGAGATCGACCCGGACCTGCTGCCGGTGTTCCTGGAAGAAGCCGCGGACCTGTTGCCGCGCATCGGCCACGACCTGCGCCAGTGGCGCTCGGCGCCGACCAATACCGCGATCGCGCAGGGCATGCAGCGCGACCTGCACACGGTCAAGGGCAGCGCGCGCATGGCCGGCGCGATGCGCCTGGGCCAGCACGCGCACGAGCTGGAAACCCAGATCGAGAACATGGTCCACGCCGGCACGTCCACCTTGCCGGCCACCGCCTTCGACGAGCTGCTGGCCAACTACGACGCGGCGATGCTGCTGTTCGAGCAGTTGCAGCAACCGGTCCAGGCCGAAGCCGCGTCGGCGCCGGAGCAGGCGCACACGCCGCCACCCGCCGAGCCTGCCCGTTCGCCGCTGGTGCGGGTGCGCGCCGACATCCTCGACCGCGTGGTGAACCAGGCCGGCGAGGTGTCGATCACGCGCTCGCGCCTGGAAAACCAGATGGGCGCGCTCAAGGGTTCGCTGGGCGACTTCTCGGACAACGTGGCGCGCCTGCGGCGCCAGCTGCGCGAGATCGAGATGCAGGCCGAATCGCAGATCGCATCGAAGCTGTCGATCTCGGGCGAGCGCGAATTCGATCCGCTCGAATTCGACCGCTTCACGCGTCTGCAGGAACTCACGCGCATGCTGGCCGAGAGCGTCGACGACGTCGCCTCGTTCCAGGAAAGCCTGGCGCGCGCGCTCGACGGCGCCAACGAGGAACTGGCCAGCCAGGCGCGCATGACGCGCGACCTGCAGCGCGACCTGATGCGGGTGCGGATGGTGCCGTTCGCGAGCCTGGCGGAACGGCTGTTCCGCGTTGCGCGCCAGACCGCCAAGGAAACCGACAAGCGCGTCAACCTCGACATCCGCGGCGGCGCCGTGGAGATCGATCGCGGCGTGCTGGAACAGATGGCCGCGCCCTTCGAGCATCTGCTGAGGAATGCGATCGTGCACGGCATCGAGCCGCGCGCGGCGCGCCAGGAAGCGGGCAAGGCGGAGACGGGAGAATTGCTGGTGCAGGTCAGCCAGCACGGCAACGAAGTCATGATCCTGTTCGGCGACGACGGCGCCGGCCTGGACCTGGAGCGCATCCGCGCCAAGGCGCAGGCCATCGGCCTGCTGGAGGGCGGCGAAGACGCCTCCGACCAGGAGGTGACGGAACTGATCTTCGAGCCGGGCTTCTCGACGGCGGACACGCTGACCGAGCTGGCCGGCCGTGGCGTCGGCATGGACGTGGTGCGCTCCGAGGCCCAGGCGCTGGGCGGACGCGTGGCCGTCGTGTCCGAACCGGGACAGGGCGCGCGCTTCACGATCACGCTGCCGTTGACGCTCGCTGTGGCCCAGGTGGTGCTGGTGACCGCCGGCGGGCGCACGCATGCGGTGCCGTCGACCCTGGTCGAGCGGGTGGAGCAGGTGCGCGCGCCGGACCTGGCGGCGGCGATCGAGGCCGGCAGCATCGCGCTGGCCGGCGAAACCCTGGCGCTGCATGCGCTGCCCGGGTTGCTGGGCGAAGACGAGGATGCGCGGACGGCGGGCCAGCGCTCGACGCCGGTGCTGGTGCTGAACGGCGGCGCCAGCCGCATCGCGCTGCGCGTGGACGAGGTGCTGGGCAACCGCGAGGTGGTGGTCAAGAACATCGGCCCGCAGCTGTCGCGGGTGCCGGGCATCGCCGGCGCGACGGTGCTGGGCTCGGGCGAGATCGTGTTGATTCTCGATCCGCTGGCGCTGGCGCAGCAGCCGCAGGCTGCCGCGCAGGTGAAGAAGGAAGTGGCGCGCCAGGTGCGGCTCCCGACCGTGATGGTGGTCGACGACTCGCTCACGGTGCGCCGCGTGACCCAGCGCCTGCTGGAGCGCGAAGGCTATCGCGTGCAGCTGGCCAAGGACGGCGTCGAGGCGCTCGAACTCATTGGACAGGGCGCGCCCGACCTGATGCTGGTCGATATCGAGATGCCGCGCATGGACGGCTTCGACCTGACCCGCAATGTGCGCGGCAACGAGGCGACCAAGGACATCCCGATCGTCATGATCACTTCGCGCACGGCGGACAAGCACCGCAACGTGGCGATGGGGCTGGGCGTGAATGCCTATTACGGCAAGCCGTACCAGGAGCCGGTGCTGCTGGCGGCGATCGAAGAGCTGCTCAAGCGCTGACGTCTTTTTTGACCACGGCGAAGCGCTCGAGCGTACGCTTGCGCGCCGCGTCGTGGTCCACGACCGGCGCCGGATAATTCTCACCCAGCACCACGCCGCGTTCGGTCAGCGCTTCCGCTTCTACCTGCCAGGGCGCGTGGATCTGCTTCGCATCCAGCTTGCCCAGTTGCGGCAGGTAGCGCCGGATGAATTCCCCGCGCGCGTCGAAGCGCGTCGACTGCGTCACCGGATTGAAGATCCTGAACCATGGCTGGGCATCGCAGCCGGTCGACGCCGCCCACTGCCAGCCGCCGTTGTTCGAGGCCATCTCGTAGTCGTTCAGCTTCAGCGCGAAATAGCGCTCGCCGCGGCGCCAATCGATGCCGAGGTCCTTGGTGAGAAAACTGGCCGTCACCATGCGCAGCCGGTTGTGCATGAAGCCGGTCGTGTTCAGCTGCACCATGGCCGCATCGACCAGCGGATAGCCGGTGCGGCCTTCGCACCAGGCGGCGAACAACGCATCGGCTTCGGGCCCTTCGTCCCACCGCACCGCGTCGAAGGCCGGCTTGAAGGAGCGCTCGACCACGTGCGGGTTCTGCGCCAGCACCATCGCATAGAAATCGCGCCAGATGAGTTCGGACAGCCATACCGAGGCGCCGTCGCCGCCGGCGCCAGACAGCATCAATTGCTGGGCCGTGCGCACCAAATGGCGGATCGAGGTGGTGCCGAAGCGCAGATGCGCCGATAACCTCGACGTGCCATCCTCGGCCGGGAAATCGCGCGCGCGGCCGTAGTCGGCGATGTCTTCCACGAAGGCCTCGAACAGCGCTTCGGCGCCTTCCATCCCGGTCGGCAGCGGCGGTTCGCCGGACTCGAAGCCGATGTCTTCCAGCGAAGGCAGGGCAGATGATGATGCAGGCGGCGCGAACGCATGCGCATAGGCATCGACCGGATACGCCGCCAGCGTGTCGGGACGCGCCGCCAGCCGCTTGAGCCAGGCGTTCTTGTAGGGGGTGAAGACCGAGAATGGCTGGCCCGCCAGGGTCAGCACTTCCTCCTTCTCGAAGATGACCTGGTCCTTGTACGCATGGAAGGCGCGGCCTTGCCCCGCCAGCAGCTGGGCCACCTCGTCATCGCGCGCGATCGCCAGCGGTTCATAGTCGGTGCAAGCATGCACTGCGTCAACATCGAGTGCGTTCGCCAACGCCGCCACCTCATCCCGGGCGCTGCCGTGGCGCACGATGAGGTAGCCTCCAAGACGACGCAATTCCTCATCCAGGCTGGCCAGGCTGGCGTGAATGAAACGCAGGCGCCGATCGTCGCGCGGCAAGCCGTCGAGAATCTCGGTGTCATAGACGAAGACGCAAAACACCTGTTGCGAACTGCGCAAGGCATGGTGGAGGGCGGCGTGGTCGAATGCGCGCAGGTCGCGCCGGAACCAGACTAAAGATTTGCTCAAATTCATTGCTGTGTGCGTGGTCAAGGTGGGAGCAGATTTTACTGTCTAGGATCGGACCGTGGCGTGCGTGTCGTGATGCTTCCGGGGGTGCTCCGGCCAAATGGGTGTAAACTAGGGAAAAGCGTAACGTTGTGCTGCAGAACGTTGGCAGTCGATCATGTTTTAACGCAAGAGTGCGCCTTTTGAGAGTATCCGTATGAAAAAAAGCAAAGTTGGCAAAACTCTACCGATGCCCGGCATGCCCCGGGAGCAGGATGAAGGGCTCGCCAAGGCCGGTCCGGCAGCATCCGGGCTCAACCTTGCGAACCACTTCCTGATCGCCATGCCATCGATCCAGGATCCGATCTTCGGCGGCACCGTCGTCTATGTCTGCGAGCACAACGACAAGGGCGTGCTGGGCGTGGTCATCAACAAGCCGACCGACATGACGATGGAAACCCTGTTCGACCGCGTCGACCTGAAGCTGGCCGAAGGCCTGCGCGCGACCGTGGTGGACGAGCCGATCATGTTCGGCGGGCCGGTCCAGGACGACCGCGGCTTCGTGCTGCACTCGCCTGGCGGGCGCTATTCCTCGTCCCTCAACGTCACCGACGACGTCTCCTTCACGACCTCGATCGACGTGCTCGAAGCCGTCGCCAGCGGCGGCGGCCCCGCGCGCATGCTGGTTTCGATCGGCTACGCCGGCTGGAGCCCCGGCCAGCTCGAAGAAGAAATCTCGCGCAACGGCTGGCTGACGGTGGGCGCCGACGCGCGCGTGCTGTTCGACCTGCCGATCGAGGAGCGCTACAACGCCGCCATCAAACTGCTGGGGATCGATCCCTTCATGCTCGCCACCGAAGCCGGCCATGCGTAGTTCGTTGTACCTGCACCGCGACGCATGATGGTGGATATCGTTCTCGGCTTCGACTTCGGCGTCAAGCGGATCGGCATCGCCATGGGCAACACCCTGACCGGGCAGGCGCAGCCGCTGCGCGTCATCGCCGCCATCGACAACGCCACCCGCTTCAAGATCATCGGCGAGCTGATCGCCGAGTGGCGCCCGGCGCGCCTGGTGGTGGGCGAGCCGCGCCATCCCGACGGCGCCGAGCACGACATGACCCTGCGCAGCCGCCGCTTCGCCAACCAATTGCATGGCCGCTTCAACCTGCCGGTCGAGCTGGTCGACGAGCGCTATTCGTCGGCCGTGATCGCGTCGAAACGCGGCGAAGTCATCGACGACAAGGCGGCTGCCATTATTTTGCAGCAATACTTTGACTCATTTGCTCAACCTTATGTCCACAACTAACCTTGATTTAGATGCCGAGGCGCTCTACCGCGAGCTGCTGGCCCAGGTCCGCGCGGGCCTGGACGGCGTGCCCGACGCCGCCATCGTCGGCATTCATTCCGGCGGCGCCTGGCTGGCCGAGCGGCTGGCGCGCGACCTCGATCTCACCGCCCGCCTGGGCTCGATCGACGTGTCGTTCTACCGCGACGACTATGCGCGCAAGGGCCTGCACCCCGACGTGAAGCCGACCCACATCCGCTTCCCCGTCGACGGCGCGACGGTCGTGCTGGTCGACGACGTGCTGCAGACCGGCCGCACCACGCGCGCCGCGATCAACGTGCTGTTCGACTACGGCCGGCCAAGCTGCATCAAGCTGGCCGCGCTGGCCGACCGCGGCGGGCGCGAGCTGCCGGTGGCGGCCGATTTCGTCGGCACCCGCGCGTCGCTCGCGGCAAACCAGTCGCTGTGCCTGCAGCGCGACGAAACAGGCCAACTCTCGCTGACCATCGAAGAAGACAATGCCGACCCTGCACAATAATCCGCAACTGAACAAGAACGGCGAGCTGCAACACCTGCTCACCATCGAGGGACTCAAGAAGTCGCACATCGACCACATCCTCGACACCGCATCGAGCTTCGTCGGCATCTCCGACCGCGAAGTCAAGAAAGTCCCGCTCATGCGCGGCAAGAGCGTGTTCAACCTGTTCTTCGAAAACTCGACGCGCACCCGCACCACCTTCGAGATCGCCTCGAAGCGCCTGTCGGCCGACGTCATCAACCTGAACATCCAGGCCTCGTCGACCACCAAGGGCGAGTCGCTGCTCGACACCATCGACAACCTGGCGGCGATGCACGCCGACATGTTCGTGGTGCGCCACGCGCAATCGGGCGCGCCCTACATGATCGCCCAGCACCTGAACCGCACCCGCTCCGACGTGCACGTGGTCAACGCCGGCGACGGCCGCCACGCCCACCCGACCCAGGGCCTGCTGGACATGTACACGATCCGGCACTACAAGAAGGACTTCACCAACCTGCGCGTGGCCATCGTCGGCGACATCCTGCACAGCCGCGTGGCGCGTTCGGACATCCACGCGCTGACCACGCTGGGCGTGCCCGAAGTGCGCGCCATCGGTCCGCACACGCTGCTGCCGGGTGGTCTGGATCAGATGGGCGTGCGCACCTTCACCAACATGGAAGAAGGCCTGAAGGACGTCGACGTCATCATCATGCTGCGCCTGCAGAACGAGCGCATGAGCGGCGCGCTGCTGCCCTCGGCCCAGGAATACTTCAAGAGCTATGGCCTGACGCCGGAGCGCCTGGCGCTGGCGAAACCGGACGCGATCGTGATGCACCCGGGCCCGATGAACCGCGGCGTCGAGATCGACTCGGCGGTGGCGGACGGCGCCCAGGCGGTGATCCTGCCGCAGGTGACTTTCGGGATCGCGGTACGGATGGCGGTGATGAGCATTTTGGCAGGAACCCACGCATGAAACTTCATATCAAGAACGGGCGAGTGATCGACCCGGCGAACGGCATCGACGCAGCGCAAGACCTGTTCATCGTCGACGGCAAGATCGCGGCGCTCGGCGCCGCGCCCGCGGGCTTTACCGCCGACCAGACCATCGATGCGGCCGGCCTGGTGGTCGCCCCCGGCCTGGTCGACCTGTCGGCGCGCCTGCGCGAGCCGGGCTACGAATACAAGGCAACGCTCGAATCCGAGCTGCAGGCCGCGATGCAGGGCGGCGTGACCACGCTGGTGTGCCCGCCCGACACCGATCCGGTGCTCGACGAGCCGGGCCTGGTCGAGATGCTCAAGCACCGCGCGCGCATGCTCGACCAGGCCAATGTGCACCCGCTGGGCGCGCTGACCGTGGGCCTGAAGGGCCAGGCGCTGACCGAGATGGCCGAACTCACCGAAGCCGGCTGCATCGGCTTCGCTCAGGCCGAGGAACCGATCCTCGACACCACCGTGCTGCTGCGCGCCATGCAGTATGCGAAAACCTTCGGCTACACCGTGTGGCTGCGTCCGCAGGACGCCCACATCGGCCGCGGCGGCGTGGCCCACAGCGGACCGCTGGCTTCGCGCCTGGGCCTGTCGGGCGTGCCGGTGATGTCCGAGACCATCGCGCTGCACACGATCTTCGAACTGATGCGCGCCACCGGCGCGCGCGTGCACCTGTGCCGCATCTCGTCCGCCGCCGGCCTGGAGCTGGTCAAGGCCGCCAAGAAAGAAGGCCTGGACGTCAGCGTCGACGTCGGCGTGCACCATCTGCACATGACCGACGCCGACATCGGCTTCTTCGACTCCAACGCGCGCCTGACCCCGCCGCTGCGCTCGCAGCGCGACCGCGACGCGATCCGTGCGGCGGTGCTGGACGGCACCGTGGACGCGGTCTGCTCCGACCATACCCCGGTCGACGACGACGAGAAGCTGCTGCCGTTCGGCGAAGCTTCGCCCGGCGCCACCGGCCTGGAACTGCTGCTCAGCCTCACGCTCAAGTGGGCCGAGGACCAGCAGGATGCAGATAAGGCACTGGCCGTGGCGCTCGGCCGCATCACGCATGACGCGGCCCGCATCGCCGGCCTGCCGGCAGGCACCCTGGGCGTCGGCGCCGCGGCCGACGTGGTGCTGTTCGATCCGAACGCGCGCTGGAAGGTCGAGGGCAAGACCCTGGCCAGCCAGGGCAAGCACACGCCTTTCCTCGGCTATGAGCTGGCCGGACAGGTCAAGGCCACCATCGTGCGCGGCCGCGTGGCGTACCAGCGCTGATCCACCCGGGACGGCGGGCTTGCCATGAAGCCGCCGTCCTCACCGGTTTTACTATCTTGAAGATCCGCCTAGCCTGG
Source organism: Massilia oculi (assembly GCF_003143515.1). Lineage (NCBI taxonomy): Bacteria > Pseudomonadati > Pseudomonadota > Betaproteobacteria > Burkholderiales > Oxalobacteraceae > Massilia > Massilia oculi. The sequence goes on from NZ_CP029343.1 coordinate 3,786,745, forward strand.
CGCCTCGCGCGCGTCGTCGTCCACCTGTGCGAGGGCCTGGCGACCTGCGCGCTGGTGTTTCCCTTCGCTTCGTCCCGCTCGCGCATGCGCCTCACGCGCGCCTGGTCGCGCCGCCTGCTGCGCCTGTGCCGGGTCGAGGTCGAGCATCGCGGCGGCGTCCCCGCGCTGGAACACGCGCTGGTCGTCGCCAACCACGTATCCTGGCTCGACATCTTCGTCATCAACGCCCTCGACCCGTGCCGCTTCGTGGCCAAGGCCGAGATCCGCTCGTGGCCGGTGATGGGCTGGCTGGCGGCCGGCGCCGGCACCGTGTTCATCGCGCGCGGCAACCGGCGCGAGCTGCGCCACGTGTTCAAGGGACTGGTCGAGGTGCTGCAGCAAGGGGAAAGGGTTGCCCTGTTCCCGGAAGGGACGACCGGCCTGCAGGGCGCGGTGCTGCCCTTCCACGCCAACCTGTTCGAGGCCGCGATCGATGCCGGCGTGCCGGTGCAGCCGTATGCGCTGGCCTATGTCGACGCCGCTGGCCGGCATCATCCGTCGATCGAGTACATCGGCGACACCACCTTCGTCGACAGCCTGTTCAGGATACTGCAGGGCCCGCCGGTGACGGCGCGCCTGGCCTGCCTGGCGCCGCTCGACAGCAGCGGCGCGCACCGGCGCGAGCTGGCGCTGGCGGCCCAGGAGGCGGTGGCGGCCGCCGTGAGGGTCTAGCGCTTCTTGCCGCCGTGTTCCCGGTACTCGGGACAGTCCACCTGCAACAGCGTGCGATCGTCCAGGCACACCGCCGTCAGCTTGCCGCCCCACACGCAGCCGCTATCGAGGCCGATCAGGTTCGGCCGCTGCACCAGGCCCAGCGCCGACCAGTGGCCGAACACCACCGTCACGTCCTGGGTGCCGCGCTGCGGCAGGTCGAACCAGGGCAGCAGGCCGGAGCCGGCCGGGCCGGCGTCGCTTTCCTTGTGCTTGAAGTCCATCGTGCCGTCGGGCGCGCACAGGCGCATGCGGGTGAGGGCGTTGACGATGCAGCGCAGGCGGTCGATGCCCTCCAGGCCGTCGTCCCAGCGGTCCGGTTGGTTGCCGTACATCGCGCTCAAAAAATCGATCCAGCCGTCGCCGCGCAGCGCGGCTTCGACTTCTCCGGCCAGCGCCATGGTCTGGCGCGCATCCCATTGGGGCGCCACGCCGGCGTGCACCAGCAGGTGGGCGTCGACGAACATCGCCAGCGGGCGCTGGCGCAGCCAGGCGATCAATTCGTCGCGGTCGGGCGCGGCCAGGATGTCGTCGAGCGTGTCGGAGCGGCTCAGGCGCTGGACGCCGGCCGCGACGGCGATCAGGTGCAGGTCGTGGTTGCCGAGCAGGGCGTCGATGCGCCCGCCGCTCGATTCCGATAGCGCTTTCATGCGCCGCAGCGCGGTGAGCGAATCGGGGCCGCGGTTGATCAGGTCTCCCACGAACAGGATGCGCGCATCGAGGCCTGCCGTCTCGAAGATTCGGTCCAGGAGCAGTTGCGCTTCATGTGCGCAGCCCTGTAGGTCGCCAATGGCATAGGTTTTCATGTTTTTGGATTGGCCGGTGAAGCTGTCGTTGTTTTTGCGGATGCTGAATGATTTTACCCGCTGGCCCCGTCGCCGGCCCGGCGCTTGTGGTTCCCCGCGCCTGTCTCGTGTCCGAAATGCGTGCGCATCGACATTTTTTGACTCGGTTCCAACACTGCAAGCGAACACCGCGGGCATGGTAAAACCGTGCGCCCGGAAATACCCATCCATTCCGGTACAATGAATACGGCTTACTGCGCGGCTTTTCCCCGCGAATAGCGGGGACTGGCCGTTCCATTTGCCAGGCGCCGCTGCCCGAGGCTCCACATACAGGCATCGAAAGAAAACAAAAATGTTCTCGTTTTTCGTGAGCTTCCTTTCCTGCGCATTGCTGACGCTGCTTGTTATCAAGGCCGCGCGAAAACATGGGCTGGGGCTCGATGGCGATTTTGGCGGCGTGCAAAAAGTGCACTCGCACGCGGTCGCGCGTATTGGCGGCATTCCGATTTTTCTCGCGGTCGTGGTGGCGTCCGGGATATCGATCCTGCGCGAGCCGCAAATGATGGCGTGGCTCGCCACCCTGATTGCCTGCGCCACGATCGCGCTCGCCGGCGGCATCGCCGAGGATTACACCGGCCACGTTTCCCCATTGCGCCGGCTGGCGCTGACGATGGTCGCGGCGGCGCTCGGCTACTGGCTGCTCGACGCGCGCGTCGGCCGGCTCGACCTGCCGTGGACCGTGCTGCCGATCGAGGCGTTGTGGATCGTGCTGCCGCTGACGATGCTGGCGGTGGCGGGCATCGCCAACGCCATCAACATCATCGACGGCTTCAATGGCCTGGCGGGCGTGATCAGCATCTTCATGCTGCTGTCGCTGTCCTACGTGGCGCTGCAGGTGGGCGATATGTTCGTGCTGGTGGCGGCGCTGATCGTGGCCGGCGCCACCGCCGGCTTCCTGATCTGGAACTATCCGGTGGGGCTGATCTTCCTGGGCGACGGCGGCGCCTACTTCATCGGTTTCCTGCTGGGCGAGCTGGCGCTGCTGCTGGTGATGCGCAATCCCGGCGTATCGACCTGGTATGCGGCGCTGTTGCTGATTTATCCGGCTTTCGAAACGATATTCTCCGCTTATCGCCGCATGTTTGTGCGCGGTAAGTCGCCGGCGATGCCGGATGGTATTCACCTGCACAGTTTGATATTCCGCCGCATCGTGCAATGGACGGTGGGGCCGCGCGAAGCACGCGCATTGATGAAGCGCAATGCGCGGACTTCTCCTTATCTATGGCTGTTTTCACTGCTGGCGGTGATACCGGCAACGGTGTTCTGGAAAAACACGACGGCCCTGATGTTCTTCTGTTTGTTGTTCATAATCAGTTACCTCTGGTTGTATGGCCGTATTGTTCGATTCAAGTCTCCGCGCTGGCTTTTTTTAAGCAAGAAAGACTAGCCACAGTTTATTGATGTATTATATTGCGAGAATTGGTGAGAATTCACTAGAATCAATAATTTCTGAATCTGCATTTAATCTTTAACGAACGAGGAATGATGATGGATCTGTCGAATATGTCGCTGGGCGATTTGCGCAACCTGCAGGAACAAATCAAGCAGGAGATGAAAAAGCGCGAAGTCCAGGAAGTGCAGAAAGCACGCGAGCAAATCCTGGCCATCGCCCAAAGCGTCGGCGTGCCGCTGAAAGACCTGATGGCCGCCACCGGCCGCGGTTCGAAAGGCGCCACCGTCGCCGTGCGCTATCGCCACCCGGACGATTCCAACCTGCAGTGGACCGGCCGCGGCCGCCAGCCGAAGTGGGTCAAGGAATGGGTCGAAGGCGGCAAGTCGATCGACGATCTGCGCGTCTGATTCCATTTCCCCTGCGCTAAGGAACCTCACTTCCGCAGCGCAGGCGGAAAGCAGCATTCCGTCAGGCACCGGACGCATTTCACGCCGCCCGATCTCCGCGCGCCGATCCCACGGCGCCAGCGCTTGCCGGTACAATAGCAAGCAATTTTTTATCATTCCTCCAACATCCGGCGATGACCACGGTCGATCAAGCGACCGGTGCATGCCTCTCAAGAATTCCAAGGAAGAACATGGTTGCTCTCTCGAAAACGATTTTCAAGGCCTATGATATTCGCGGCATCATCGGCAAGACCCTGGATGCGGGCATCGCGCGCCACATCGGCCGTGCCTTCGGCGCCGCCGCGCTGGCCAAGGGAGAGCGCAAGGTCGTGATCGGCCGCGACGGCCGCCTGTCGGGTCCAGAGCTCAGCGCCGCCCTGAGCGAAGGCCTGCGCGACGCCGGCGTCGACGTGATCGACCTGGGCATGGTCGCCACGCCGATGGTGTATTTCGGCACCAACGTCCTGGAAACCCGCTCGGGCATCATGGTCACCGGCAGCCACAACCCGCCCGACTACAACGGCTTCAAGATGGTGATGGCGGGTGAGGCGATCTATGGCGACGCCATCACCGGCCTGCACGACAGCATCGCTGCCTATGACGGCAAGGTGGCCGAGCAACGCGGCGCCTACAGCACCCACGACATCCGCGCCGCCTACATCGAGCGCATCGTCGGCGACGTCAAGCTGGCGCGTCCGATCAAGATCGTGGTCGACTGCGGCAACGGCGTCGCCGGCGCCTTCGCGCCCGAGCTGTTCACCCGCATGGGCGCCGAAGTCGTCGAGCTGTTCTGCGACGTCGACGGCACCTTCCCGAACCACCACCCGGACCCGGCCCACCCGGAAAACCTGCAGGACGTGATCCGCGCGCTGCAAGAGACCGACGCCGAGATCGGCCTGGCCTTCGACGGCGACGGCGACCGCCTGGGCCTGGTCACCAAGGATGGCCAGATCATCTTCCCGGACCGCCAGATGATGCTGTTCGCGGCCGACGTCCTGTCGCGCAACCCGGGCGCCGAAATCCTGTACGACGTCAAGTGCACCCGCCACCTGGCGCCCTACATCGAGAAGAATGGCGGCAAGCCGCTGATGTGGAAGACCGGCCACTCGCTGGTCAAGGCCAAGCTGAAGGAAACCGGCGCCCCGCTGGGCGGCGAGATGAGCGGCCACATCTTCTTCAAGGACCGCTGGTACGGCTTCGACGACGGCCTGTATGCCGGCGCGCGCATGCTCGAGATCCTGACGAAAGGGCAGAACCCGTCGGCGCTGCTCAACGGCCTGCCGATCGCCAGCAGCACCCCGGAACTGCACCTGCACCTGCAGGAAGGCGAGAACTTCGCGCTGATCGACCAGCTGCGCCGTGATGCGACATTCCCGACCTCGGAAAAGATCAACGACATCGACGGCCTGCGCGTCGAGTACGCGGACGGCTTCGGCCTGGCGCGCTCGTCGAACACGACCCCGGTCGTGGTGCTGCGCTTCGAGGGCGAGAATCCGGAAGCGCTGGCGCGCATCCAGTCCGAGTTCAAGAGCGTGATCCTGGCCGCCAAGCCGGATGCTCACCTGCCTTTCTGAGGTGATTGCTTGAAGATTTTACTTGTGCGGGTGTCGTCCCTGGGCGACGTCCTGCACAACCTGCCGATGGTGGCCGACCTGCTGCGCCGCCATCCGGGCGCCACGGTCGACTGGGTGGTCGAAGAAGGCTACGTCAGCCTGGTGCGCCTGAATCCGCACGTGCGCAAGGTGATCCCCTGGGCGCTGCGGCGCTGGCGCAAGCGCCTGGGCAAGAAGGAGACGCGCGCCGAGATCCGCGCTTTCTTCCGCACCCTGCGCGAGGAAGAATACGACTATGTGTTCGACACCCAGGGCCTGCTCAAGACCGGCATCATCATGGGCGCGGCCAGGGTCCGCAAGGGCGGCAAGAAGGTCGGCCTGGCCAACGGCAGCGAAGGCTCGGGCTATGAAGGCATCTCGCGCATCTTCCATACCGACAGCATTCCCCTGAACCCGCGCACCCACGCGGTGGCGCGCGGACGGATGGTGGCCGGCGCGGCCCTCGATTATCCGGTCGATACGGCGCCCGATTTCGGCCTGCCGGCGCCGGACGCGTCGCAGCGTCCGGCCTTCCTGCCCCAGGAAGACTACGCGGTATTCTTCCACGGTACGGCGCGCGCCGCCAAGAAGTGGGCGGACGCCAACTGGATCGCGCTCGGCAAGGCGCTGGCGCCGATGCCGGTGCTGCTGCCCTGGGGCTCCGAGGCCGAACGCGTCGATGCCGAAGCGCTGGCCGCCGGCATCCCGAACGCGCGCGTGCTGCCCCGGCTGTCGATGATGGACGCCGTGACCCTGGCCCAGCATGCGCGGCTCGCGGTCGGCGTCGACACCGGCCTGACCCACATCGCCGCCGCCTTCGTGCGGCCGACGATCGAGATCTATTGCGATTCGCCGAAGTGGAAGACCGAGGGCAACTGGTCCGAGCGCATCGTCAACCTGGGCGAGCTGGGCACGCCGCCATCAAGCGACGAGGTGGTGGCGGCCGCGCGCCGCCTGCTGGCATCGGCATGAACCGCGCGCTGTACTCCGCCCTGTGGTGGGTGGCCCTGCCGGCCGTGCTGGGCCGCCTGTGGTGGCGTGGCCGCAAGGAGCCGGGCTACCGCGCGCACTGGGGCGAACGCCTGGCCCTTGACGGGCCGGCGCCGGGCGAACGTCCCACCATCATGGTGCACGCCGTCTCGGTCGGCGAGACGCGCGCCGCCGAACCGGTGGTCGATGCGCTGCTGGCGGCCTACCCCGACTGCCGCATCCTGCTGACCCATATGACGCCGACCGGGCGCGCCACCGGCAAGTCCCTGTTTGCCCATCATGGCGAACGCGTGGTGCAAAGCTACCTGCCGTACGACACGGGCGCGATGACGCGGCGCTTCCTGCGCCGCCACCGGCCGCGGGCCTGCATCCTGATGGAGACCGAGGTCTGGCCCAACCTGATCCACGCCTGCAAGCAGCTCGAGGTGCCGGTCGTGCTGGCCAACGCCAGGCTGTCCGACAAATCCCTCAAGCGTGGCCGCAAGGCGGGCGCCGTGATGCTGGAGGCGGCGCGCGGCTTCACCCTGGTCGCGGCCCAGACCGAACTCGATGCCGAGCGTATCCGCTCGCTCGGTGCGCCGAACGTGGTGGTCACCGGCAGCGTCAAGTTCGACGTGACGCCGCCGCCGGCGGCGCTGGAAAAGGGCGACTGGCTGCGCAGCCGCATCCGTTCCGGCGGCCCCGAGCGGCCCGTGTTCCTGTGCGCCAGCACGCGCGAGGGTGAGGAGGCGCTGATCCTCGACGCCTGGCAGCGGATGCCTGGCAAGCCGGCCGGCGCGCTCTTGGTGATCGTGCCGCGCCATCCGCAGCGTTTCGACGAAGTCGCTGCCCTTGTTCCGGCGCGCGGGTTCACGCTGGCGCGCCGTTCGCAACTCGATCTCGATCATGGCGTGGACGGCGCCGACGTGCTGCTGGGCGACTCGATGGGCGAGATGTTCGCCTATTACGCGGCCTGCGATTGCGCCTATATCGGCGGCAGCCTGCTGCCGTTGGGCGGCCAGAACCTGATCGAAGCCTGCGCGCTGGGCAAGCCGGTACTGGTGGGCGAGCACACCTTCAACTTCCTCGACGCCACCAATGAGGCGGTGGGCGACGGCGCCGCGCTGCGGGTGCCAGGCGCCGACGCCCTGGTGGCGGCGGCCGTGCACCTGCTGGGCGACGGCGCGGCGCGGGTGGCGATGGGGGAAAAGGCGCTGGCCTTCGCCCGCCGCCACCGCGGGGCGACCCTGCGCACTGTTGAACTCGTGCAACGGCATATCCGGTAGGTTTTGTTACCATTCCAAACTGCACGGTACAAAACAAAAGGGGATGCGCCATGTTGTCGTTCAATCGCCCGAGGCCGGTCGGTAGCGGAAAGCCCGCGGTTTTCCCAACTGCGGTACTGGTTCAGGAACAGGCGGCAGAGGCGCTGGAGGCGATCATGACCGCAGCACCGACCGAAGTCCCGGCGCCGCCACGCGCTGACGCCGCGCTCGCGCCCGATGCGCTGCACTTTTTCGTGCGCTATTCGCTGCGCGAGTACACCAGTTTCATGTGGCAGCATGGCGGTTTCCTGATCCGCCGCCGGCGCGTGCGCTGGCCGGCCAGCCTGCTCCTGCGCCTGAAAAGCACCTTCAGCGCGGCCCTCAACTTCGTCCTGCTCGGACGTGGGCGGCGCACCTATGAATTCACCATCGACGAACACGGCATCGTGCGCACCAGCGGCGGCGTGACCCTGATCGGCTGGGACGACGTGGCCGCCGTGCGCACCTACTCGCGCGGCTTCATGATGGTGCTCAAGCGCGGGACCTTGCCGATTCCCTTCCGTTGCCTGTCCGATGTACAGGTGACCGCCATGCGCGAGCTGGCGGCGGCGCGGCACGAGTTGGCGCTGCGCTGATTGGTGCACGTGGTACGTTAGGAGACTTGGGTTCCCGCCTCCGCGGGAACGACGTGCAGCGGTAGCGGACTACGGCTGTTCGTCTGCCCCCTCACGCTTGAAACGTCGGTCCCGCCCTCGCCGGGCGCCTTGGCGGGAACCTCTTGCAACTTCACATCTAGCCCGCCCGCACGAATATTCGGTTCACTCCTCGAACAGCACCGGCATCTCATGCGAGCGCCGACGCAGCGCCAGTCTCGCGCCGTCGTAATCCGGATAGACCTCGCCCACCGTGGCCCAGAACGCAGGGCTGTGGTTCATCTCGCGCAGGTGGGCCAGTTCGTGCGCCACCACGTAGTCGATCAATGACAGCGGATAGTGGATCAGGCGCCAGTTGAGGCGAATGCTCCCGCCCACGGTGCACGAACCCCAGCGCGAGCCGGCCGACGACAGCGTGAAGCTGCTGTAGGCCACGCCCAGTCGCGGCGCGAAATGGTCGAGGCGCTCGCGGAACAGGCGCTTGGCCTCGGCCTGGAACCAGATTTTCACCCTTTCCTTGAGCTGCCATTCGGACAGCCCAGGCACCACGCCGATCCATAGCTCGTTGCTGGCGGCGTCGAACCGGCAGTGGCTGCGCGCCGCTTCCTCGAGGCGCAGCACGATGTCGCCGCCCAGGTAGGGCAGGCGCGCACCATCCTTCCATTCGATCGGCTGGCGCTGCTGGCGCTGATCGCGCCGTTCGCCTCGTTCGAGCAGCTTGGTGACGATCCAGCGCTGCTTGGCGCGCAGCGCGTTGTCGATCTCCTCGAGCGTCACGCGGCGCGGCGCCGTCACGCGCAGGCCGTCGTCGTCGATCGTGAAGCCGATCGAGCGCCGCGTTGAACGGCGCAGCGCGTACTCGATGGTGTGGTGGCCGAGGATGATGCGTTTCAGGGGAGGGTCTTGCGGGCCGACGGGCGGCGAGGGAAGCTTGATGCGGGGCGGCGCCGGCGGCGCCTTGAACAGCGGCTGCGCAGGCGGGAGAGGCCTGTCGGAAGGCTTCAGCGCCGCGAAGAATTCTTGCGCGAACAACTCCAGCTGATGCCCGTCGACCTTCGCCGAGGCCATGGTCTGTGGCCTCGACTCACGAATCTGGGCGCTGACGTCGCTCAACCACCTTTGTAGGCGTGGGGCGAAATGACGCGCATTTCGGATTCTATCCAATTTTCTACCTCTTGCATCAGGCTGTCGGGGGTATGGCCTTCGGGCGAGATCGGCTTGCCGATCGAGACCGTGATCAATCCGGGCCGTTTGATGAATGAATTCTTGGGCCAGCACTCGCCCGAATTATGCGCGATCGGCACCACGACCGCTTGGGTTTCCACAGCCAGGCGCGTGCCGCCGCTCTTGTACTTGCCCTTCTGGCCGACCGGGATGCGGGTGCCTTCGGGGAACATGATGATCCACTGGCCGTCGGCCAGGCGGCGCTTCCCGTGGCGCACGACGGCGCCGAAGGCATTCTTGCCCTGCTTGCGGTCGATCGGGATCATGCGCAGCAAGCCCATGGCCCAGCCGAAGAAGGGGATGTACAGGATTTCCTTCTTGAAGACGTAGACCAGCGGCCGCGTGAGATTGGGCAGCAGGAAGATCGTTTCCCATGCCGACTGGTGCTTCGAGAGCACGATGGCCGGCGCGTCGGGCAGGTTGTCGTAGCCCTTGAATTCGTAGCGGATGCCGCAGATGACGCGCGCGCACCAGATGATGAAGACATTCCAGCGCGAGGTGAACCAGAAGCGCTTGTTGTACGACAGCGGCGCCGCCAGGAAGCAGAGGCAGGCCCAGATGACGGTGGCGACGATCATGACGATCGTGAACAGCAGGGAACGCAGGAACAAACTGAAGTTACGCAAAGGGGCTCCGGACAAATCGATCTGGTTCTGGACTGTTGTGTTTTATTGATTATGCAGGCTGCGCGCCGGTTGTGCCAGAGGTGGCGCTCGTTGCAGATCCCGGCTTGAGGAAGGCCGTCACCATCGCCGCCAGGTCCGGGAACACCTGGGTGCCGGGCGGCAGGCCGCCGGTGGCCTTTGTCTTCTCGCCTTTCCCGGTCAGCACCAGGTAGGGCGTGCAGCCGCGGTTGAAGCCGGCCTGCAGGTCGCGCAGCGAGTCGCCCACGGTGGGCACGCCCTTGAGATTGACCTTGAAGCGCTTGCCGATCTCTTCGAACATGCCCGACTTGGGCTTGCGGCAATCGCAGGCGTCGATCGCCGCGTGCGGGCAGAAGAAGATGGCGTCGATGTCGGCGCCCACCAGCTGGGCCGCCGCATGCAGCTTGGCGTGGATGGCGTTCAGGGTCGTGATGTCGAACAGGCCGCGCGCGATGCCCGACTGGTTGGTCGCGACCACGACTCGGTAGCCCGCCTGGTTCAGGCGCGCGATCGCCTCGAGCGAGCCTGGGATCGGGATCCACTCGGCCGGCGACTTGATGAAGTCCGGCGAATCGTGGTTGATCACCCCATCCCGGTCGAGGATGATGAGCTTCATCGCCCGCTCTTGGTTGTCGCGCTCCTTGCCCATCTCAGGCCGCCAGCTTCGAGATGTCGGCCACGCGGTTCATCATGCCATGCAAGACCGCCAGCAGGGCCAGGCGGTTGTTGCGCAGCGCGACGTCGTCGGCCATCACCATCACGTCGTTGAAGAAGGCGTCGACCTGGTCGCGCAACTGGGCCAGGGTCTTGAGCGTGCCGCTGAAGTCGCCCGCGGCGAAGGCCGCATCGACTTCGGGCTGCACGCGGGCGACGGCGGCCGCCAGGTCCTTCTCGGCCTGGTCCTGCAGCAGGCCAGGGTCGACCGCGGCGTCCTTCGGCATCGCTTCCTCGTTCTTCTTGAGGATGTTGGTGATGCGCTTGTTGGCGGCGGCCAGCGAGGCCGCCTCGGGCAGCGCCGCGAAGGCCTGCACCGCTTCCAGGCGCTGCACCACGTCGTCGACGCGGTCCGGGTTCTGGGCCAGCACCGCCTCGACCTCGTTCGGCGAGAAGCCGCGCTCGCGCAGCATGCTGCGCAGGCGGTCGAGCATGAAGGCGGTGACTTCCGCGCGCGGATCCCGCAGCGATTCAAAGCGCGCCGGTTCGTCGGCGAACGTGGTCATCGCGTCGGCCAGCATGTCGGCGATCGACAGCGGCAGGCGCTTCTCGACCAGCATGCGCATGATGCCCAGCGCGTGGCGGCGCAGCGCGAACGGATCCTTCTCGCCGGTCGGCTGCAGGCCGATGGCCCAGATGCCGACCAGGGTTTCCAGCTTGTCGGCCAGGGCGACCGCCAGGCCGGTATTGGTGGCTGGCAGGGCGTCGCCGGCGAAGCGCGGCTGGTAATGTTCGGACGCCGCGCGCGCGACGTCGTCATGCTCGCCATTGTGGCGCGCGTAATACGTGCCCATGATGCCTTGCAGCTCGGGGAACTCGCCGACCATGTCGGTCAGGAGGTCGGCCTTGGACAGGCGCGCGCCGCGTTCGGCCAGCGCCGCGTCGAAGCCCAGGCGGGTGGCGATATAGGTCGCCAGCTTGGTGACGCGCTCGCTGCGCTCGGCCTGCGAGCCCAGCTTGTTGTGGTAGACCACGCTCGCGAGCTGCGGCAGGCGCGACTCGAGGGTTTTCTTCTTGTCCTGCTCGAAGAAGAACTTGGCGTCCGACAGGCGCGGACGCACCACGCGCTCGTTGCCGCCGACGATGGCCTCGGGCGCATCGGTCGCGATGTTCGACACGATCAGGAAGCGCGAGCGCAGCTTGCCTTCGCTGTCGGTCAGCGCGAAGTATTTCTGGTTCGTCTGCATGGTGAGGATCAGGCATTCCTGTGGCACGGCCAGGAATTCTTCCTCGAAGCGGCATTCATAGACCACCGGCCATTCGACCAGGGCCGCCACTTCGTCCAGCAGCGATTCGGGCATCAGCACCTGGTCGGCGCCGGCCTTGTCGAGCAGCTGGGCGCGGATGCTGTCCTTGCGTGCCTGGGCCGACGACAGGACCTTGCCTTCGGCTTCCAGCACCTGCGCGTAGTGGTCCGCATGGTCGATCACGATCGGGCCGCCGTGCGACAGGAAGCGGTGGCCCATCGTGGTGCGGCCGGCGGCCAGGCCCAGCAGCGACAGTGGCAGCACCTGGTCGCCATGCAGCGCGGTCAGGAGGTGCACCGGACGCACGAACTGCACGGTATCGCCGTTCGGGCGCTGGTAGCTCATGACCTTCGGGATCGGCAGCTTGGACACCGTATCAAGCAGCACGTCCTGCAGGGCGCCTGCCAGGGCGCTGCCGGCGGCGGTAAAGGTGTAGAAGAAGCTCTCGGCCTTGCCGTCCTGGGCGCGTTCGAGCTGGTCGACGGTGAGGTCGGGGAAGCCCAGCGCGGCCAGCTTCTTGGCCAGCGGCGCGCTCGGATTGCCTTCCTTGTCGAGGGCCACGGAGACAGGCAGCACCTTCTCGCGGATCGATTTGTCGGGCGACGTGCCGCGCACATTGGTGATCGTGACGGCCAGGCGGCGCGGGGTGGCGTGGGTGGTGACGACGCTGTCGGCTTCCAGGAAGTCGCGCGCCTTCAGGCCATTGGCGATGCCGGTCGCAAAGGCCGCGCCCAGCTTGACGAGCGCCTTCGGCGGCAGTTCTTCGGTCTGCAGTTCGACGAGGAGTGTTTGGTTCATGGTCTGTTCTGTTCTTGTTCCGTGGGCCTCAGGCGGCGGCTTTCGCGGCGCCTGGCGCCATCGGGAAGCCCAGCTTCTCGCGCGAATCGTAATAGGCTTGCGCCACCAGGCGCGACAGGGTGCGCACGCGGCCGATGTAGGCGGCGCGCTCGGTTACCGAGATCGCGCCGCGCGCGTCCAGCAGGTTGAAGCTGTGCGAGGCCTTCATGATCTGCTCATAGGCCGGCAGGGTCAGTTGCAGCTCGACCAGGCGCTTGGCTTCGGATTCGTGGTTGTTGAAAGCCTGGAACAGGATCTCGGTGTTCGAATGCTCGAAGTTGTAGGTCGATTGTTCGACCTCGTTCTGGTGGAAGACGTCGCCATACGACAGGGTCTTCCTTTCGCCGTTCTCTTCCCACTCGGTCCACACCAGGTCGTAAACGTTCTCGACGCCCTGCAGGTACATGGCCAGGCGCTCGATGCCATAGGTGATCTCGCCCAGCACCGGCTTGCAATCGAGGCCGCCGACCTGCTGGAAATAGGTGAACTGGGTCACTTCCATGCCGTTCAGCCAGACTTCCCAGCCGAGGCCCCAGGCGCCCAGGGTCGGGCTTTCCCAGTCGTCCTCGACGAAGCGCACGTCATTCTTCTTCAGGTCCAGGCCCAATGCCTCGAGCGAACCGAGGTAGAGGTCGAGGATGTTCTCGGGCGCCGGCTTGAGCGCCACCTGGTACTGGTAGTAGTGCTGCAGGCGGTTCGGATTCTCGCCATAGCGGCCATCCTTCGGACGGCGCGACGGCTGCACATAGGCGGCGCGCCACGGCTCCGGGCCGATCGCACGCAGGAAGGTGCCGGTGTGGAAGGTGCCCGCGCCGACTTCCATGTCGTAGGGCTGGAGCAGTGCGCAGCCCTGCTTGTCCCAGTAGGACTGCAGGGTGAGGATGATTTGTTGGAATGTGAGCATCTCGAATGGGACGGGGCTGGTGGGCCGCGAACACGGTATGTTTGCCAAATGACTAATTCTACTGAATTTTTCCCATATGCTGGGGAGCGATTGTAGGGTGGACTGCTTCGCCGTCCACCCTACGATTTCTGGCGGTAGCGGCGGCCGGCGAACCATGCTCCGAGCAGCATCACGCCTCCCAGCATCAGGAAGGCCGCATTGCCAAGCCGGATGAACGGCGTCATGCCGCTCGCACCGCGCACGGTCGCGCTCAGGACGCCGTCGGTGTAGAAGGGCAGCACTTGCCTGATGTTGCCGCGGTGGTCGATTACGGCGGTGGCGCCGTCGTTGGTCGAGCGCAGCATCGGGCGGCCTGTTTCCAGGGTGCGCATGCGCGAGATCTGCAGGTGCTGCGGGATCGCCACCGACTGGCCGTACCACGACAGGTTCGACACGTTCAGCAGCAGGGTCGCCGGGTGCGGCGCATTGCGCAGCTGGTAGGCGATCTCTTCGCCGAACACGTCTTCGTAGCAGATATTCGGCAGCACCCACTGGTCCTTGACCTGGAACGGGGCCTGCAGCGCGGCGCCGCGGGTGGCGTCGTTCAGCGGGATGTTCATCATGTCGGTGAGCCAGCGGAAACCCGGCGGGATGAATTCGCCGAACGGCACCAGGTGCGCCTTGTCATAGCGATAGGGCTTGGGCTGAGGGCTCATCGCGATCAGGCTGTTGCCGTATTTTTCCGGCCCGTCGAACAAGGGCATGCCGATCGCCAGCGTGCTGCCGGTGGTGGCGGCATAGCGCTGCAAACCATCCAGGTAGCCGTCCGGCAGATTGTGCGGGAAGACGGGCAGGGCGGTTTCCGGCGTCGCGATCAGGTCGGCCGGGGCCGCCGTGATCATGGCCTGGTAGCGCGTGACGATGCTGGTCAGGAATTCCATATCGAATTTCCTGTCTTGCGGGATATTGCCTTGCAGCAGGCGCACCGTGATCGGCTGGCCGGTTTCCTGGGTCCATTCGACCGTGCGCAGGCCAGCGCCCACCAGCATCAGGCCCGCCAGCAGGCCGATCGCCGGCCAGCGGGCGCGCTGGGTCAGCATCGCGATGCAGCCGGCGCCGACGCCGGCCAGGATGCCGATGCCGTACACGCCGATCAGCGGCGCGTAGCCGGCCAGTGGCGCCAGGTCGTGGGCATAGCCCGACGAGGCCCAGGGGAATCCCGTGAACACCCAGCCGCGCAGCCATTCGGTTACGCCCCATAATGTGGGCAGCACCAGCAGCAGGAAGGCGGCCACCGGCAGCGACCAGCGCTTGCGCAACCAGCTCGCCACGCCGGCCGTGAGGGCGCCGAACAGGCCCATGTACAGGCACAACAGGACCAGGCCCGCCGCCGCCAGCGCGGCCGGCAGGTGGGCAAAGCGGGTGCCGAACACGTACAGCCAGTGCACGCCGGCCAGTGTCCAGCCGAAGCCGAAGGCCCAGCCGATCAGGGTCGCGCGCTTGACCGAACTGCCCATGCCGACCTGGTAGAAGAACCAGGCCAGCGACAGCAACTGCAGCGGCCACCAGCCAAAGGGCTGGAACGACAGGATGGAAGAACCGCCGGCCAGCGCGGCGGTAACGAGCAGCAGCACCGACGGGCGGGTGCCGCGCAGCGCCGGGTCAGGCGGCGCCGTCGTGGTCTGGGTCCGGCGGCGCAGCATCAATCGCGTTCGTCTTCGACCGATGGGAGCTGTTCGACCAGCAGGACGTGGATCTGGCGCGCGTCGGCGCGCAGGATTTCGAAGCGCAGGCCATGCAGGTCGACCACTTCGCCCTTGTGCGGCATATGCCCCAGGTGGCTGGCGATCAGGCCGCCGATGGTATCGACTTCGTCGTCCGGCAGCTCGGTGCCGAGTTCCTCGTTGAATTGCTCGATCTCGGTCAGCGCCTTGATGCGCCAGCGCGGGCCGTGCTGGCCTTCGCGGATCGAGATGATGTTGTCTTCTTCTTCATCGAAGTCGTATTCGTCCTCGATGTCGCCGACGATCTGCTCGAGCACGTCCTCGATCGTGATCAGGCCGGCCACGCCGGAATACTCGTCGACCACGATGGCCATGTGGTTGTGGTTGGCGCGGAAGTCGCGCAGCAGCACGTTGAGGCGCTTCGATTCGGGAATGAACACCGCCGGGCGCAATTTTGTGCGCACATCAAAAGATTCTTCAGCGTAATAACGCAACAAATCCTTGGCCAGCAGGATGCCGACCACCTTGTCGCGCTCGCCTTCGATGGCGGGGAAGCGCGAGTGGGCGGTTTCGAGCACGTAGGGCATCCATTCCTCGATCGGTTTCGTGATGTCGATCACGTCCATTTGGGAACGGGGAACCATGATGTCGCGCGCCGACAGGTCGGAAACCTGGAACACGCCCTCGATCATCGACAGCGCATCGGCGTCGAGGAGGTTGCGTTCGTGGGCATCGTGCAGCACTTCGAGGAGCTCTGCGCGATTTTCGGGCTCGGGGGAGATGAAGGCGGTCAGCCGTTCAAGCAGTGACCTGTGGGGTTTGGCGTCCGGTCGGACGTCACTGGGATACTCGGGCATAGTTGGCGGGAAGCCGTTGTTGCAATGGGGGGTAGGATACACCAAAAGGTGGCGCACCCGATATTTACAGGGGTGCGCACCCGGCTGCTTGCGTCAATCGGCGTAGGGATCCGGATAGCCCAGCACCTCCATGATGTCGCGCTCGAACTGCTCCATTTCTTCGGCATCGTCATCGTTTTCGTGGTCCCAGCCCTGGGCGTGCAGCACGCCGTGCACGACCAGGTGGGCCGCGTGTTCCTCGACCGTTTTCTTTTGCTCCTCGGCCTCGCGCTGCAGCACGTCGGTGCACAGCACGATGTCGGCCTGGGTCGGGTCGTCCTCGCCCAGTTCCTCTTCTTCGTTGTAGGCGAAGGTGAGGACGTTGGTGGCATAGTCCTTGCCCCGGTAGGCCTTATTCAGGGCCTGGCCTTCTTCGGCATCGACGAAGCGGATGGTCAGCTCGGCCGGGCCGAGCAGGGATGCCTCGACCCAGCGCTGCAGCTTGGCTTCGGTGATCTCGCCTTCCAGGCGGTCATCGGCGAACTGGATTTCCAGTTCAAGTGGATATTTTTTTTCTTGCATTTTTCACCGGGGTCGGTTTGGGGAGGGCGCCCAGTTCCTGGACGGACATGTCTTTGTCATACGCGTCGATGATGCGCGCCACCAGCGGGTGACGCACGACGTCGGCGCTCGAAAACTGGGTGAAGGCGATGCCGCGCACGTCCTTCAGCACGTGCATGGCGTCGACCAGGCCGCTGCGCTGGGTCTTGTGCAGGTCGACCTGGGTGACGTCGCCGGTGACGACGGCCTTGCTGCCGAAGCCGATGCGGGTCAGGAACATCTTCATCTGCTCGACGGTCGTGTTCTGGGCTTCGTCCAGGATCACGAAGGCGTGATTCAGGGTGCGGCCGCGCATATAGGCCAGCGGCGCGATCTCGATCACCTGTTTTTCGAATAGTTTCTGCGTGCGGTCAAAACCGAGCAAGTCGTACAGCGCGTCATACAAAGGACGCAGGTAGGGGTCCACCTTTTGCGCCAGATCACCCGGCAGGAAGCCCAGGCGCTCGCCGGCCTCGACCGCCGGACGGGTCAGGATGATGCGCTTGACGGCGTCGCGCTCGAGGGCGTCGACGGCGCAGGCCACGGCCAGGTAGGTCTTGCCGGTGCCGGCCGGGCCGATGCCGAAGCTGATGTCGTGGTTCAGCACCGCGTTCAGGTACTGGATCTGGTGCGGCGTACGGCCGCGCAGGTCGCTGCGGCGGGTCTTGAGGATCGGGCTTTCGAGGCTTTCCGGCGCCGCTGCGGCGTCGTCTTCGCCGCTGTCGCCGGCCTTGGCTGCCGTGTCGGCCGGCGCTTCGTCAGCCCCGGCGCGCGGCTTCAGGCCGGCGCGCTGCTCGACCAGCGCCAGTTGCACCTCTTCGATCGGCACGACCTTGTTGGCGACCGCATAGAAACGTTCCAGCAATTCGACGGCGCGTTCGGCATTGGCGCCGCTGACGATGAATTTTTCTCCACGGCGGAACACCGTGACGTCGAGCGCGGCCGAGATCTGGCGCAGGTTCTCGTCGAGCGGGCCGCACAGGTGGGCGAGCCGCGTATTGTCGAGCGGCTCGGGAATGAAGTACGAGGGCAGGGTTGGCTGTGTTTTCAACTGGCTTTGGCTATCGTATCGAGGTTGGCGACGAGTTCGCCGCGCAAATAGTAATCGTGGCTGGCGGCGATGCGCACGTCGGCCAGCTGGCCGATCAGGGAAGCATTCGTCTCGTCCAGCGGGAACAGGACCACGCGGTTGTTCTCGGCGCGGCCCTGCAACTGGGTGGCGTCCTTCTTGGCGACGCCTTCGACCAGCACCCGCTGCACGGTGCCGACCATGGCGGCGCTGTGCTTGCGGGTATTGGCATCGATCAGGGCTTGCAGGCGCTGCAGGCGCGCCAGCTTGACTTCGTGCGGGGTGTCGTCTTCGAGGTTCGCGGCCGGCGTGCCTGGGCGCTTGCTGAAGATAAAGCTGAAGCTATTGTCGAAGTTCACGTCCTCGACCAGCTTCATCATGGCCTCGAAGTCGGCCTCGGTCTCGCCCGGGAAACCGACGATGAAGTCGGACGAGAAGGTCATGTCCGGTCGCACCGCGCGCAGGCGGCGGATGATCGACTTGTACTCGAGGCCGGTATAGCCGCGCTTCATGGCGCCCAGGACGCGGTCGGAGCCGTGCTGCACCGGCAGGTAGAGGTGGCTGACCAGTTGCGGGATCCGCGCATAGGCGTCGATCAGGCGCTGGCTGAATTCCTTCGGATGGCTGGTGACGAAGCGCAGGCGTTCGATGCCGGGGATCTCGGCGATGTATTCGAGCAGCAGGGCGAAGTCGGCCGTCTCGCCGCTTTCCATGGCGCCGCGGAAGGCGTTCACGTTCTGGCCCAGCAGCATGATTTCCTTCACACCCTGGGCAGCGAGGCCGGCGACTTCGGTCAGCACGTCCTCGAAGCGGCGCGAGACTTCCTCGCCGCGGGTGTAGGGCACGACGCAGTAGCTGCAGTATTTGCTGCAGCCTTCCATGATCGAGACGTAGGCAACCGGGCCTTCGACCTTGGCTGGTGGCAAGAAGTCGAATTTTTCGATCTCGGGGAAGCTGATGTCGACTTGCGCCTTGCCCGACTGGCGCCGGTCCTGGATCAGCTGGGGCAGGCGGTGCAGGGTCTGCGGGCCGAACACCACGTCGACGTAGGGCGCGCGCTTGACGATGGCGTCGCCTTCTTGCGACGCAACGCAGCCGCCCACGCCGATGACCAGCTCAGGATTCTTGCGCTTGAGTTCCTTGATACGGCCCAAGTCGGAGAACACTTTTTCTTGTGATTTTTCGCGGATCGAACAGGTATTGAACAGGATCACATCCGCGTCTTCGGGCGTGTCGGTGCGCACCAGTCCATCCGAGGCGCCAAGGACGTCGACCATCTTGTCCGAGTCGTACTCGTTCATCTGGCAGCCGAAGGTTTTGATGAATACTTTTTTTTGCATGGAATTGCTAGTTGGGGGCGAGCGCGGCATCGACAAGGTATGGGCGAGGCCAGTTTACCGTACTTTGATAATGACCCCTGTTTGGCCACGGGGATGGCTATTCTTTGGTGCCGCTAGGAATGGTTAATTTCTTTACCTAAAGTAATTGTATTTATGCTCAGATTGTTAAATGTCCGTTAGCGAACATACTTTATTATTCATGACACATAGCTTCACTGTCATGAAGTGTTTCCCTATGTAAATCAATGACTTCTGACTGGATTCCGATTTACAAAATTTATCCAAGAAATCTCTTGCGTGCGCCACAATTGAGCCCCATGTGCTGAAATGCAAACGTGACAAGCTTTCCACACGATAGCTTGATTTCCGACAAGGAGTCACATGCGCCGCTTCGTCATCGCACCGGCGTAGGAGGCAGATAATTTGTTGGAAAGACAAGTGCGCATGTGGAAAGAAACATGGAGCACTGTGGGCCGGAATTCTTAAGGGAATGTTCAGATTAGCGCTGTTAAATCCCTGAACAAGTTCCGGGAACTTATGTTGACGAAATGTAGTCTTTAACAAAAGTTCGTAAAGGAACTATTTTAACCAAACTCGTGAGGTAATTATCATGGCACAACAACATCACGCTCTATCTTCGCAGGAAAGTTACAACCCGAACCATCTGTTGGACATCCTGCTCGGCAAGATGCAGCTCAAGAACGACGCTGCCCTGTCGCGCATGCTGGAAGTAGCGCCGCCCGTTATCAGCAAGATCCGCCACCACCGCCTGCCGGTCGGCGCCTCGCTGCTGATCCGCATGCACGAAGTGACCGGCATGAGCATCCGCGACCTGCGCGACCTGATGGGCGACCGCCGCACCAAATACCGCCTGTCGGATGCCCAGGGCCGCCCGAAGCCAGAGGAGAAAGCTGCACAAGCCGCAGCCGCTGCCGCCCAGCAGCAAGCCCAGCCGCAAGGCCAGGGCGCGCAGACCAACGAAGCGTCGAACAAGACCTCCGGCAATTATGCGCACTGATGCCGTGGGCATGACAGCCGCATCTGTCATGCCTCCGGTATTGGCGGGCTGCGGCGCCGCCATGCTGACTTTGCAGCAGCGGCGCCGCACTCACTTCTATTGATTCATCATGCACCGTCCTGCGGCCTAGGCCATCAGGATGGCTGTCATTTCCTCGAACTGCAGTTCCGTCTCGCGGAACACGTGCAGCCATGTTTCCTCAGTCAGACCGAGCGCCGTCCAGGCCACGCTGGACACGACGGGCACCAGCTCGTCCGCGTCGCCGGCCAGGTCGAGCGCATGGGCCACCGCATGGGCCACATGGACGATGGTGGCCAGGAAGCCGGCGCCCGGCGTTTCCGGCGCATGATAAAACGCGATCGCCTGCTGCATCGTGCCCGAGAACTGCCAGTGCTCGGCCAGCGCCGCGCCGGCCAGCAGGTGGTCCACGCCCAGCATCGCCCGCTCGGTATCGAGCAGGTCGCCATCGAGGCGCTTGCGTTCACGCAGGACGGCGTCGTACTGCTCGGGATAGCGCGTCACCAGCACCAGGCGGCCGATGCCGTGCAGCAGGCCGGCCGTGAACGCCACGTCCTGGTTGAAGCGCATATGGCGCGCCAGCACCCGCGCGCAGGCGGCGGTGGCGATCGACAGGCGCCAGAAGGCCTTGTCGTCGAAGCTGGGGCAGCGTCCGCTCGGGAAGCATCCCGTCATCGCCGCCGCCATGATCAGGTTGCGCGTGGCCTGGAAGCCCAGATAGGTCATCGCCTGCTGGATCGTGGTGGCCTTGACCTGCAGCCCGAAGGCCGACGAGTTGGCCAGGCGCAGCGTCTTCGCCGTCAGCGCCTGGTCGGCCGACACTTTCCTGGCCAGCACCGAGATGTCGACGTCTTCCTGGTCGATGCTGCCGAGCAGCTCCATCACGACGGCGGGCAGCGAGGGCAGGTCTTCCAGGCCCTGGACCAGCTGTTCCGAAGTGATCATCATGGCGCCACCTGCCGTTCCAGGCGGTAATCCTCGACGTAGCGGCGCAGCAGCTTGCCGGCCCAGTCGTTGTCGCCTTCGAGATCGTGCTTGCGGAACAGGTGGTCGAGCCGGGCAACAACCGTCCCCTCGTCCGGCGCGCGGTGCGCTTCGACGCGCGCCACCGGCACCGCCTCGATATGGTGACGCTGCAGCGAGGCGATGGTCGCCTCGCTGAGGACGGCGCCCTTGGCCAGCAGTACCAGGCCATGATTGTCCAGCAGCTCGTCCGAGAGCACCATGCCCGGCGTCGCCTGGGTCACGGGGACCATCGTGTGGTCATCGCTCATATTACCTCCATTCAATTCTGCGCCGATGTTATCACTGGCGCGGATGAATTTCTGTAAGCATGCGCAATCGTTTCTCTGTTCCGCCTGCCAGATGCGTCAAGACGCGCGCACCGATTGCCCGCGCCACGTTAGCATGATCCCATGACCAGCCAACGCTACATTGCTTTGTTGCGCGGCGTAAATGTTGGCCGCGCCAAACGGATTGCCATGGCCGACTTGCGCAAGCTGGTCGAAAGCATGGGTTATACCGGCGTGCGCAGCCTGCTCAACAGCGGCAATGTGATCTTCGACGCCGACGTGCCATCCACCCAGGCGGCCGAGGCGATCGAGGAAGCGATGGTGCTGCGTCTTGGCGTGGCGGCGCGCGTGTTCGTGCTCGAGCGCCAGGAACTGGCCGACATCATCGACGACAATCCCTTGCTCGACCTGGCCGACGACCATGCGCGCCTGTTCGCCTTCCTGCTGGCGGGCGAGCCGCAGCGCGAGGTGGCGGCCTGCCTGTGTGGCCAGGACTGGCAGCCCGAGGCGCTGGCGATCGGCCGCCGCGCCGCCTATGTCTGGTGCCCGCAAGGCGTGCTCGACAGCGCCGCCGCCGCGGCCCTTGGCAAGGGGCTGGGCGATGGCACGACTTCGCGCAACTGGCGCACGATCACCAAGCTGCACGGCTTGTGCAGCCATCCGGCCGGGTGCTGACCGGCCGCGCCACGCATCCCCAGCGCTCGGCCGCCTACCTGAACTTGTCGCTGCTGTCGCGGCCGGCGCGGTAGCCGATCAGGATCAGGCCGACCAGCATCATCGCGAACACTTCCGGCTCGGGCAGTTCGGACAGGTGGGACGGTGGGGTGACGATGTGCGTGTGGCCCGTGACTGCCAGGTCGGGCACCGCTTGCGGAGTAGAAAAGTCGCCGACACCATTGCCAGGAGCAAGATCGGTAACGGCGGCTTGGGCCGCATTGGCGAGGAAGAGCGCAAGCGCCGCCGTCAGAGCATGTCTTTTCATAACATTTCCTCTTCACAAGCTGAATGCCACCGAGCTTTCGATGGGTTGAAACTTCATCCACGGTCGCCATGCCAAATCAGGATAGCAAATCCGCAGGCCGCACTGCGCGCAATTGAGTAGATAGCTTGTCGAAAGAAGTCATGCTTTTGCTGAAAGATACGAGCACCTTGCGTTCAATCAAGGAAAAAGTTGACTGTGGTAAATAAACAGCGCTCAGCAGTAAATATAATGCAGGTTTGGACAGATTGATAATGCGAGTTTCGCAATAAATCGCTGATTGATTGGCATATTCATCATTATTGCTGTCACCTGGATAATTAAAACCGTTATCAGCTTTTTCATCATCGTCAAATTCCGCATTTTTTTAACCGTAAGGTATTCACTGCGGTTTTTTTTGAAGGTATAGTCTCCTTATCCCCTTGCCCTCGGGCATCACAGCAACGTCCCAATCAACACGTCTGAAACCCTCGGCCCCGGCCGACGCCGCGCTCGCTGCCTTCCGCGATACGGCAACAGCACCCCGATTTTTGCACGCACTTTTCGACGAGTAATTAGATGCCCAACTTCGCCCGACTTCAGATTGCCTTCAAGAACGTCTACGTCCGCATCCTGTCCGCCATCCTGCTGGGCATGCTGGTGGCGCTGGCGATCTTCAAGTCCGACGTGCCGCAAGACCCGAGCCCGGTGATCCACTCGCAAAACATCGCCGAGATCACGTCGCTGGCCGAGCAGAAGGCGCGCCTGGACTACCTCCTGATCGCGCAGCCGCTGTCGGAGGCGCCGCGCTACATCTACAAATTCAAGGACGCGGCGAGCCTGCACGTGGTGAAGGTGCCGAGCACCTCGCACTTGTCGCTCGAGCGCGAAGTGCTGCTCAAGAACGCGATTCCGTATTCGATCGCCAAGGACGATTACCTGGCCAGCCACAAGGCGGTGATGGACGAGGGCGTGAGCATGCTCGACCAGACCGGCGACTTCCTCAAGCGCAATGCCTTCCCGATCATCCTGGTGCTGATGATCCTGTACGTCATGAAATTCGGCATTCCGGGCATGGGCACCAGCGTGTCGATGATCACCCCCGACAAGCTCAAGGGCAGCCTGGACGACCTGATCGGCATGGACGACATCAAGCAGGAAGTGCTGCACCTGGAAGACATGATCCGCAACCGTGCGGAATACCAGTCGCACAATATCGACAAGCCGTTCAATGTGATGCTGACCGGGCCTGCCGGTACCGGCAAGACCAAGCTGGTCGGCTACCTGGCCAAGCGCCTCGACATGCCGATGATCTCGGCCTCGGGTTCGGCGCTGGAGTCGGGTTACGTCGGCGGCGGCTCGAAGGCCCTGAACGCCCTGTACCGCAAGGCTTGCGCCAAGGGCAAGTGCATCATCTTCCTGGATGAAGCGCAAAGCCTGTTCATGCCGCGCGGCCGCAGCGAAAAGAAATGGGAAGACGACACCGCCAACACCATGCTCGGCCTGCTCGACGGCGTGAAGAGCGACAAGGGACAAGGCGTGATCTGGATCGTCGCCTCGAACTTCGACGACAACGCGACGGAAATGGACGAAGCGATGCTGCGCCGCTTCTCGGTGAAGATCAACTTCCGCCTGCCGAACAAGGCCGAGCGCCGCGAACTGCTGCGCAGCTTCCTGGCGCGCAAGAAAGATGGCCTGGTCGACTGGGAAGACCTGAACCTGGACCAGGTGGCCGAGATCACCCAGAACCTGAGCCCGGCGCTGCTGGAAACCGTGGTCGAGCGCGCGAGCATGCTGTCGATCCAGGAAAAAGCGATCATCAACACCAACCTGATGTTCCGCGCTTACGAGCGCGCCACCATCGGCCTGACCGACCGCGCCACCACGGCCGAGAAGCATAAGCAGCGCGAGCGCATCGCGCTGCACGAGCTGGGTCACTTCTTCATGCAGATCGATCCTTACCTGCGCGCCGGTCTCAGCCTGGCCGAAGTGAAGGAAAAGTCGCATCTGCTCAAGATCAGCACCGAGGCGGTGTCGAAGATCGGCGCGCTGGGGTACGTGCTGCAGTCGGGCGAAGACATGTCGCTGCGCACCCTGGAAGAGCTGGAGCGAGACGTGGTCGGTTTGTATGGCGGCGTGGCAGCGGAAGAGATGTTCTATGGCGCGCGCGGTATTTCGGTCGGCAGCCAGAACGATATCGAAAAGATCACCAAGATGCTCAATTTGATGGTGAGCCGCCTGTCGATGTATTCGCGCTCGAAGATCGATTACAGTCAGTTGCAGCAGGACGCCAGCGGCGAGCACACCGTGCGTTTGGTGGAAGAGAAGGCGGATGCGCTCTATAGCTACACGCTCGATTCGATCCGCGATTACAAGCTGGTGATGGAGTCGCTCAAGGATACGTTGCTGGAACAGTATGTGCTGTCGAAGGATGAGGTGTTTGCGCTGCTGGAAGAGCGGAGTGAACTCTTGATGCCGCAATTGCATGGGCATCGGGCGGCCAAGCTGACCTTGTGTGAGGAAGAAGTCGCCGCTTGATCAGCAAGTTCGTTTTCATGAAACCCGTCCGGCGCAAGCCGGACGGGTTTTTTATTATTCAAAAGTGACCGTTTGGTTGCATTCATCCACGATGAAATAAGGGAGCAGCGGCTGTTGATCCTGCCTGCGCGCCAATCTTGGGCGGCATGACATAGCGTGCGAGTGGCAGTATCCAGGTACGTCCGCGGTCGTCCGGATACAGGCCGGACGCCAGAGTGGGAGTCAAAAATACGATGTTCTTCTCGGCCTCGAACAGAATCCGTGACAGCACTGACGTATTGTTGGGCGGATGCTGCCAGTTGATGGTGTCATGCAGCTTGCGTTCGCATGATTCGTGACTGGTTGCCAAATCGGGTCAGTAGTGGTCGCCGGACCCGACTCTTCCAATCCGATGATCAGGCTGGAATGCGGGCAATGACCTTGATCTCGAAGTCGAAACCTGCGAGCCAGGTGACGCCGACGGCAGTCCAGTTCGGATAAGGCGCTTCATGGAAGATTTCACCTTTCACCTTCATCACCGATGCAAACTGTTTCTCGGGATCGGTATGAAACGTGGTGACGTCGACAATATCGTCAAACCCGCACCCGGCCGCTTGCAGCGTCGCCTGGAGATTCGCGAATGCCAGGCGAACCTGGGCCTCGAACTCAGGCTCGGGCGAACCGTCGTCGCGGCTTCCGACGTGGCCCGACACGAAGAGAAGGTCGCCTGACCTGATTGCCGCCGAATAGGTCTGTTTCACGTAAAGGTCATGCCGGCCAGCGGGGAACACGGCGTCGCGCACACTCATGATGATTG
The DNA here is from genome assembly GCF_003143515.1 of Massilia oculi. Lineage (NCBI taxonomy): Bacteria > Pseudomonadati > Pseudomonadota > Betaproteobacteria > Burkholderiales > Oxalobacteraceae > Massilia > Massilia oculi. Next base: position 3,812,396 of record NZ_CP029343.1, read on the forward strand.
CTCCTGGGATAGTGAGTCAATAATTTAGTAACCACCTCGCCATATTTTGCCGTAACTTCCTATGCTGTCGCGTTCGCTTGCTGGGGCTCTGCTGAAGGAAGGTCCGCCTTCCGCTGGCGGCAGCGACATTGCTCAATGCTCGATTGGCGCACGCTCTCGCTCCAGCAATGTCTCCAGCACATGCCGCGTCATGCTGCTGGCCAGCTCCTCCTCACCAACGAACACCCGCCCACCCGTCTCCGCCCGCAACAACTCCGCCTCCTTGTCGTTATGCGTGCGCACCACGCAGCGGATCGACGGATTGAGCGCCTTCGCAATCTCCACCATCTTGCGCACGTCGAAGGTATCCGGCGTCGCGATCACCAGCATCGCCGCCTTGTGGATATGCGCCTGGATCAGCACCGCCGGTTCCGCCGCATTGCCCACCACCGCCGGGATGCCGCGCTGGCGCGCCTCCTCGACCAGTTCGCGGTGCTGCTCGGCCAGCACGAAGTGAATCCCGCGCGCCGTCAGGTCGTCCGCGATTCGCCGCCCGACCCGCCCGAATCCCACCAGCACCACCTGGTTGCTGAGCTTTTCGCGCGAGGTCGTCATCGGCAGCTCCGCCAGCGGGTCGGCCGGCCGTTCCAGCTTGCGCGCCAGGTGCATCAGGTGATGCTGCTTGCCGAACCAGCGTTGCGCCGGCTCGATCGACGAAAACACCAGCGGATTGAAGGCGATCGAGATGATGGCGCCAGCCAGGATCAGGTTCTGGCCCAGCTCCGGCAACAGCCCGAGCTGCATGCCCAGCGCAGCGAGAATGAAAGAGAACTCGCCGATCTGCGCCAGGCTGGCCGACACCGTCAGCGCCGTATTGAGCGGATAGCGCAGCGCCAGCACCAATATGAAAGCGGCGAGCGACTTGCCGACCACGATCACCAGCACCACGCCCAGCACGTGCAGCGGATTGTCGACCAGGACCATTGGATCGAACAGCATCCCGACCGAGACGAAGAACAGCACCGAGAACGCATCGCGCAGCGGCAGCGACTCCTCGGCCGCGCGGTGGCTCAGTTCCGATTCGCGCAGCACCATGCCGGCGAAGAAGGCGCCCAAGGCGAACGACACGCCGAACAGGTTCGAGGAGGCATAGGCGATGCCGACCGCCGCCGCGATCACGGCTAGCGTGAACAGTTCGCGCGAGGCCGTCCTGGCCACGCGCCACAGGAACCATGGGAAGACCTTGCGTCCGACGATCAGCATGAAGGCGATGAAGCCGCCCACCTGCAGCAGGGTCATGCCCAGCGCCGGCCACAGATCGAGCCCGGCCTCGCCCTTGCCGCCCAGCGGGCCGGCGAGCGCCGGCAGCATCACCAGCACCAGCACCATGACGAGATCCTCGACCACCAGCCAGCCCACCGCGATGCGGCCGTTCATCGAGTCGAGCACGCCGCGCGCCTCGAGCGCGCGCAGCAGCACCACGGTGCTCGCCACCGACAGCGCCAGCCCGAACACGATGCCCGCGCCCAGGCTCCAGTCCCACCACCACGACAGCGCCATACCCATCGCGGTGGCCACGCCGATCTGCAGCAGGGCGCCGGGCAGGGCGATGCGGCGCACGTCGAGCAAGTCCTTCAGCGAGAAGTGCAGCCCGACCCCGAACATCAGCAGCATGACCCCGATCTCGGCCAGCTGTGAAGCCAGGCCGATGTCCGCCACGAAGCCCGGCGTGGCGGGGCCGATGAAGACGCCCGCGGCCAGGTAGCCGACCAGCGCCGGCAGTTTGAGGCGCACCGCCAGCATGCCGAATATCAGGCCAAAGCCGAGCGCGGCGGCGATCGTGGTGATCAGGCTTAATTCGTGGTGCATGCAGTGAGGGACTCTTGAGCAGGTGGGAAGGTCTTCAGTATAAGTCAGCAGTATGTACGGACTGTAAAAAGACCAGACGACGCCGGCGCGTCGTCCACGCCTGAAGTGCGATAGCATTGGCATATTGCTACTTCCAGGCCAGCGCCGCATGCAAAAACAGGATGAACTGCGCCGTTCCAAACGGATCGCCCTCGGCTTCTTCGTGGGCGCGGCCGCGCTGTTCGTGATCAGCCTCCTGCTGCCGACCACCTGGTGGACCGGCCTGCTGCGCGCCTTTTCAGAAGCGGCCATGGTTGGCGCGCTGGCCGACTGGTTCGCGGTGGTGGCGCTGTTCAGGCGCGTGCCGATCCCGATCGTGTCGCGCCATACCGCCATCATCCCCAGCAACAAGGACAAGATCGCCGACAACCTGGCCCTGTTCGTGCGCGAAAAATTCCTCGACACCGATTCCATCATCAAGCTGATCCGGCGCCACGATCCGGTGCAGAAGGTGGCCGAGTGGCTGGTCAAGCCGGCCAATACGGAGCTGATGGGCGCCTACCTGGTGCGCGCCGCGACCTTCATGCTCGACTTCATCGAGGATGCGGCGGTGCAGAACTTCATCCGCCGCGGCGTGCACACGATGGTGAGAAGCGTCGACCTGTCGAAGTCGAGCGGCGCCATCCTCGAGAGCCTGACGCGCGGCCGGCGCCACCAGGAACTGCTCGACGAAGGCATCCGGCAACTGGCGCGGCTGCTGGACAACGCGGATACGCAAGACTACATCGCCCAGGGCATCGTCGAATGGCTCAAGGAAGACTATGCCTTCATCGAGAAGATGCTGCCGTCGGACCTCATCGGCCGCAAGGGCGCCGACATCGCCGTGCGCCTGGCCGCCGGGGTGCTGAACAAGGTGGCGGCCGATCCCGAGCACCCGCTGCGCCACCGCTTCGACGACTACGTGGCCGGCTTCATCGAACGCCTGAAAACCGATGCATCCTTTCTGGCCAAAGCCGACGACGTCAAGCGCTACCTGCTCGAGGACGAGACCCTCAACGCCTATCTCGGTTCGCTGTGGGCCGAACTGAAGGCCTGGCTCAAGCGCGACCTGGAGAGCGAGGACTCCAACCTGCGCCGCCGCATCGTCGCCATGGGCGCCTGGATCGGCAAGGTGCTCAGCGAAGACCCGGCCTTGCGCCAGTCGCTGCACGAGAACCTGGAAGCGGCCGCGCGCGGCGTCGCGCCCGAGTTCGCGGGCTTCCTGACGCGCCACATCGCCGACACCGTCAAGCAGTGGGACGACCGCGAGATGTCGGCCCAGATCGAACTCAATATCGGCAAGGACCTGCAGTACATCCGCATCAACGGCACCATCGTGGGCGGCATGATCGGCGTGACCCTGTACCTGCTGTCCCACCTGCCCGCGCTTTTGAACTGAAGGCCTCCACCATGCACACGCTCGCACTGAACGACTGGCTCGCCGCCCACCCCGAGGTCGAGCGCATCCCCGAGCGCGACCTGTACGTGGTGGCGCGCTATATGGTTCCCATGGATGCCACCCTGGCCCAGGGCTGCCTGGAAGCTTCCGGCATTCCGGCGATGCTGGCCGATGCCCATTTGATGCAGACCGACCTGCTGCTGGCGCCGGCCCTGGGCGGCGTGCGCCTGCTGGTCGACGCCGAACACGTGCAGCAGGCGTATGCGGTGCTCGAAGCGCTGGCGCGGGGCGACTTCGCGCTCGACGAACACGCGCCGGATGGCGAGTGGCATAAGGCTGAGTAGAGCGCCGCAGCTGGGCCACCGGGAACAAGGTCTCGGGCGGCGGCAGGAAGCATTGAACGATGGTGCCGGAAACAACAACGGCCCGGTTCGCGAGAGCCGGGCCGTCCTGTATCTGGTGGTGATAGGTGGAATCGCACCGATCATCACCTATAACTTGTAACTATTTGTTTTATAAGCCGTTCTCTTACCGCGTGGTGTCGAGATTCAATGAATGTGCAACACCTAAGCGTCGCACTCCCGAACAACCGTGAGCCAGTGTAAGCAAAATTTTCTGCGCCCGCTAGACCATGATCTGTCATGGGCTGGTGATTTCGGGGAAGCGGCGCTCAGCAATGATTCACGTTCACAGTTAGCTCTCCTTGGCTTCCTGCAACTGAAGCTCGCGCATGAACTCATCATGATTAGACCAATATGCTCTATTTTCTTGAGTCCATCTCATGTGAGCAGACAAGCCGTCCAAATCTCCCATAAGGGTCAATCTATTGATTCCGTAATAACTAAGCTCGAAAAGCATTTCACGCCTATAGCGTGCTGAAATGATATGCTGAGCGTATTTATCCTTCTCATGCAAAGCTGTCTTCAGTTCAATGGTTGGATCAGGATGGGCAGTGAATAGTCCGCTTTGACGTGCAATCCTGGTTGCCGTTACGTTTGGCTTAAACAGGCTAATATTCGAAATTTTGTTAGGCTTCGACTTATCCGGATAAAGCATCCAATTTGGCAAAAGACAATGGATGGCGGCATTTTGAGTTGGCGCTTCTAAGCAGGCGAAAAACGCGGCAACAAGCGGGTTATATGACCAATCTAAGAGCCTAGTTGGAAGTCCATGATGCTGTGCAACGGCCATCCATTCCCAATCGTTAGTGGGTTTGATCGAGACGAATTCCGAAGCTCTACGCTTCCATGCTTCTAAATTGGTTAGGTCTTTGGATGCGGAGTAAGGCGCACGTCCAGCCTTCGGGAAAACGCCCCAATTGGCATCCGCTTGTCCACGAAAAATCCACCGATTGTCACGTCGATATTTACAGAAGATACTGTGAAAGTCAGCAAAGCTATCAATTACCAAGTCAATCCCCCGTTTTGGTAGCACTCAGTTCGGGACTAGCCAATATGGGTCGCCGGCAAAGAGAAACGGCCCGGGATGCCCCAGGCCGTCCTTCTAAATCACAGCCAGCCGCATTCGTGTGCCACTCTCAGCAGACCCGTGAGGGCGTTGAGAATGGCAGCGACTTCGACCAGAGTGAACGACTTCCGCTTGTCCATGATAATTTCCATAGAAAAGCGGCCTTACAGCGCTGCTTGGCCGCTGATGTCGATGGCCTCGCTTCGGTCGTTACTTTCCAGCCCCCATTGCTGCGCGCGCGAACGGCAGTTAGCGACTTTCCATTGACGCCCTGACGGCGCGGGTGCTACCCACGCCGGGGTTCAGCGTGCTATGGGTTCGAGGCTTTCGCGCGCCCCAATTGTCCATTAGCCGGGTTCTCCCAGTTACACGATAGTTGATTCCCCGAAATGGGTCAATAACTTGAAGTTGCGATCCCCGGTAGTTGTCATCATAAGGTCGATTAAGTGGCAAGAAAACAGATCAGGCTGCCCATTCTTGAACTCGACTTACGGCCTTCGCAGTCCACTTGCCACCTCGTATGGTTGGCACGCCCATCTGATTCAGATGGGCAACAATCGCGTTCAAACTCACGCCTTCGCGAAGGTTCTCGAAGTGCCCCATCATCTTATTGGCGAACTCCATAGAGGCAAGTTCGCGAGCCTCGCGGCCCTTGGCCTGTGCGTCCCTCAGATTCGTTCGGTTTCCCAGCACTACGCCGGATGAACCGCCCCGGCTTTCGTAGAGGCCGGTTAGTGTGAGTCAGGCCGGAACAGCCTGACTGCTCACCTGCTTGTAATAGTTTGCCTCAGCTTCCGCTGGCGGTATATAGCCGAGCGGCTCCAGTAAGCGGTGGTGGTTGAACCAGGAAACCCATTCTAGCGTGGCCAGTTCAACGGCCTCACGTGTTTTCCAAGGAGCGCGGCGGTGGATCAACTCAGCCTTGTAGAGCCCGTTGATGGTCTCGGCCAGGGAATTATCATAGCTGTCGCCTTAGCTGCCCACAGAGGGCTCAAAGCCGGCTTCTGCCAGACGTTCGCTGTACTTTATCGACACGTATTGCGAGCCCCTATCGCTATGGTGGACCAAGGCATTTCGCTCGGGCTGACGCGCGTACAGTGCCTGCTCCAGCGAGTCGAGCACGAAGTCGGTACGCATCGAGCTGCTTACCCGCCAGCCGACGATACGTCGAGCAAAGACGTCGATAACGAAGGCAACGTAAACGAAACCCTGCCACGTTGAGACGTACGTGAAATCGCTGACCCAAAGCTGGTTTGGCCGCTGCGCCTTGAATTGGCGATTGACCCGGTCGAGCGGGCACGGCGCCTTTGCATCGGGAACCGTTGTGCGTACGACCTTGCCGCGCATGGCGCCTCGCAGGCCGGCCTTGCGCATCAAGCGCTCCACCGTGCAGCGGGCTACATCAGTGCCCTCACGCCGCAGTTGGCGCCAAAGCTTGTCAGCTCCATAGACCTGCATGTTCGCCTGCCAGACTCGTTCGATGTCGACGTTCAGCACGTCGTCACGCCGGACACGTGCACAACGCAACTCAGGATTGCGCCGCTGCGCGGCGTAACGCCAGTAGCCGGACGGCGCGACCTGCATCACCCGGCAGATCGGCTCGACGCCGTAAGCATGGCGGTACTGGTCGATGAATGCCCCCACGGCTTGAGGCGGCGGTCGAGCTCCGCCTGGGCGAAAAACGCATTCGCCAGACGCAGGATCTCGTTTGCCTTGCGCAGCTCGCGCACTTCTCGCTCCAGCGCCTTGATGCGCTCTTCCTCAGCAGTGGTCGGCCCTGGGCGCTGGCCGGTATCGCGCTCCTGCTGGCGTACCCAGCGACGCAGCGTCTCTGGCGTGCAGCCGATCTTGGCCGCGATCGACGTGATGGCCGCCCATTGCGATTCATGCTCGTTGACAGCCTCGCTGACCGTGCGCACAGCGCGCTCAATAACTTCCGGAGAATACTTGGGTTGCTTCTTCATAGCTCCATTTTCTCAAAGAATGGAGCCTCTACAAAACCTGAGGCGGTTCAGTGATTGCCTGCTGTCGGTCCTGGCAGTCGGCTTCCGCCGTGTTGTGGACCTTTATATTAGGCCTTTTTCACATCGTATGGCTCTACCCGCCTCCTCATGCTTTTTTTTACTTCCCTTATCGTGGCTTCATATCGCGCAGCCGCACCGGCTACATCTCCACCGAGAGTAGCGCTAGAATTAGCGACGGAATTCCTAAAAGACTTACCTTTTAGCTCGTCCGACCAAGGTGCCGATTCTGGTAATTTCTCAAGCTCCTCCAACAGACCCGCAGACAGACATGCAATTGTTGGCCCGTCCGTCAGCTTACCAAAAAATTTATCGGAGGAACGGTCCCAGTCTAAAAGCTTGTCGGTAATCGCGTTGAACTTTTTTACCGCAGCAGAACTGGTCGGAATTTTAGAATTCGCCAAGTCAGCATGCATGTTATCCAACCGCCCGATCAAATCGTCTACACGGCCAAAGATTCCCTTTCGACGCTCAGCCGAGATTCGATCACAGTAGGCCGCACGAGTTCTGAATGTGACCTCTAAATTGGCACTCTGCGCCAGAGTCGCCGCATCTTGAGACATTTGAGATATCCCATCACGGAAAGAACCGTATCCCGCAATGGCTGAGGCAACTAGCGCTGCCGCACTGCCAACAACCTTGAGCTTCGTAATAAGGCTGCCTTCCTCGAACTCGATCCGAATTTCAACATCGTTACCTATGTAAAATTTCGCGCGTTCAGTGAAGAAGCCGACCAATTCCTTCTCAAGTTGAGCCAACCTTTTTTTGTCATGGAAGATATCGATATCAAGCTTTGTGTAAGCTTCGCAAAGTATCTCTTCATTAATATATGCTGTCATTACACAAACCTAATTTATAAGAATTTTAAAAATCACAAAGTTTTATAAAATAAAAAGTTCTAGCGAACTAAATCGACTGAGTGCGAAAAGCCAACGCTGATCACTTGCACCACAGTGTCCATCACTACCCATCCAAGAAATATAATTCTTCTTCCCTTCAATCTGACTGGCCTCTATTGGTGAACTCGGCCAGTGGCAAGAGAATAGCATCTTGCTTAGCCGAAAAATACACGAAATCTCACAAGCCTAGCGGTGGCGGCGGTCAGTGAGACCGAGCAGTGGCGATTATGAGAATGGGTCGCTGTAACGATGAGGATACTTCGCAGTAGTGCACCTGCGGACTCTAGTTCGTTTCCCATTTCGGAATAGCTAAGTTATGTGCCAGCCGTCCGGATGCTAAAATATCCCGAGTCTGCACCCCAAACTGGGTGCGAAGTTGGGCCAGATCGGGGCGACGGGCGTTGTAGAATCAATAGCTTACGTGTGCTGATGGTGGAGATTGCAGATTCCCGCCATCTCCACCACGGATTTATCTCGGTCGCTGGAGTCGCACTCTGTCAGTCACCCAATGCTTTGTTGAGTAACGCTGCGAGCGCATCCAGACCCGCTTCGATACCGTCGGCAGCGAGGCTGCGGTGGTTCTGCTTCAGCTTTTCATATCGCTCTGCGTCAGCGCCAGCATATCGGCGACCAGATAAGGCTTCTGATATTTCGCTAGACATTCCGGCATCGCCCAAGACTTGCTTAAGCGTGTGTCGCATCGAGTGGAAATAAGCAAGTCGTTCGACATCGAATCCAGCATGCTTTGCGATCACTTTTAATTCCCGCCCGCCCCAACGGCTGATGTAACGGCTCCATTTGATAATCTTGCCAAGGTCGGATTTTACTTCGCAAGGTTTCTACTCCTTTTCAAAGGGGCGTTGAAATTCTGTTTTCTTTTGGTTCTGCGAAAAATCAATGAAGCCATGCCGGACCAGTGCTGAATGTATCGGCACATGCCGCCAGCTCGACACCTTTTTCATCGACTTCCGAACGACACCATCGGGATCAGTTCGGCCGTCAAATATCAGATGCCAGATACCGGTTTCTTCGTCGTTGACCAAGTCGGACTTTAAATGGATTTGGCAAAGCTCATCAATGCGGCATGCTAGGAAGGCGGGCGCAATCGAAACCCAAAATTTATGCGGATTATTCCGCCGATACTGCTTAGCGTTCTCGAACACGAAGCCTAGCTGTTCCAGGCTGAAAGCGTCCCTGTCGTCTGACTCGGGCGAATCCCTTTTCGGCACTAGCGTTTTTGTCGTGAGCGTAGGCAGGCCCGCTGACCTGACGCGATACCAGTTCAGGAAGGTTGCGACGGTGGTCATGTAATGACCCGGTGACGTGGTGTTCGGCACAGTCGCCATCACGTGATCGCAGTAGCCCACGAAATCCGCTTGGTCAATTCTCAGCACGTCTTTGGTATCGCCGAAAAACTTTCGAGCATGGTCAAGTTTGCTGCGATAGGTCGCTTTCGTCTGGGCCTTAGTCTGCGACTTATTGAAATATTCGGTTATAGCCTCGCTGAAGGGCTTTTATGCGCTTGGGCGAGTGTCCTTGCTGCTAGGCTCGCGCACGCTGCCAGCGCGGCTTTAATCGCAGAATTGACCGCTTCTTTTTCTTCTGGCTCGGCCTTGACGTAAAATGACGACGGTAAGCCAAGCTCGTTGAAGTCGAGCTTGATTTCGAAGTTGTAGGTAAAGCCGTCGGTATCGTTTGATTTTGTTGCCACTGCGATGCGATGAAAAACTGAGTCGGTTTGAGCTGCGAGCGCCCGACTTCGAATGACCGCAAGGCGGCGGTCACTCGTTTCCAGTGACTGCACATATACTCGCCGTCCGATGATGTGTTGAGCAGCGTCGGGAACTCGCCGCCGAAAATAATAGATGGTTCCGTGCCGCGATTTTATTAGGAATTTACCTGCCATGTGTAGCACCTTTGTGCAACACCATGCGAGTAGAGCGGACATGAAAAAGCCGCTGAACCTTTCGGATCAACGGCTTATCGAATTCTTGGTGGTGATAGGTGGACTTGAACCACCGACCCCAGCATTATGAGTGCTGTGCTCTAACCAGCTGAGCTATATCACCTGAAACTGACAAACGCTGACAAAGCAAAAATGGCTTGACTCGTTGTAGAGCCAAGCCATTCGCCTGGAATTCTTGGTGGTGATAGGTGGACTTGAACCACCGACCCCAGCATTATGAGTGCTGTGCTCTAACCAGCTGAGCTATATCACCGCAACGACCAATATTATCGGGCGCGACCGGTTGCGTGTCAAGATCGCGGCGTGTTCTGCGCGTAAAAATGTCGCGTCGATGTCATTTATCCAACGCTTCGAGGTGGTCCAGCATCGCTCCCGCCGGGTCTGGCCCCAGGCAGTCGATCACGATCCGGTCCGGCATCGCGCGCAGCCAGGTGATCTGGCGCTTGGCCAGCTGGCGGGTGGCGATGATGCCCAGTTCACGTAATTCTGCACGGTCGATGTTCCCGTCGAGGTAGTCCCAGGCCTGGCGATAGCCGACGCAGCGGATCGACGGCAGCGCGGGCGACAGGTCGCCGCGCGCACGCAGGCGCGCCACTTCCGCCACCAATCCTCCGTCGTCGGTGTCGCCCAGCATCTGGTCGAAACGCAGCGCGATGCGCTTGTGCAGCACGGCGCGGTCATCGGTCTCGAGGCCGAACGACACCAGCTCGAACGGCAGCGCGGGCTTGGAGCGCTTTGCCAGCAGGGCCGACATCGGCTGGCCGGACAGTTCGAAGATTTCCAGCGCGCGGTTGATGCGCTGGGCGTCGTTCGGCGCCAGGCGCGCGGCCGTCGCCGGATCGACCGCGCGCAGCTTCTCGTGCATGCCGGGCCAGCCGATGCGCGCTGCCTCCGCATCGAGCGCGGCGCGCACGCCCGCATCCGCCGTCGGCAGGTCGTCCAGGCCGTCGACCAGTCCCTTGAAATACATCATCGTGCCGCCCACCAGCAGCGGCAGCTTGCCGCGCGCCGTGATCTCGGCCACCAGGCGGATGGTGTCGGCGCGGAACTGCGCCACCGAATACGCCTCGAGCGGATCGAGGATGTCGATCAGGTGATGCGGCACGGCGGCCAGTTCATCGGGCGTGGGCTTGGCGGTGCCGATGTCCATCCCGCGATACACCAGGGCCGAATCGACCGAGATGATTTCGCAAGGCCGCGTTTGCGCGATGCGCAGGGCGCTTGCCGTCTTTCCGGACGCGGTCGGGCCCATGATGGCCACAGCCATTGGTTTCTTCATCTCGTTCATCTTACTGGCCGCGCAAGAACAGTTTATCGAGCGCGGAGATCTCGAGCTGGACCCAGGTCGGGCGGCCGTGGTTGCACTGGTCGGCGCGCTCGGTGCTTTCCATCTGGCGCAGCAGTGCGTTCATCTCGGGCACCGCCAGGATGCGGTTGGCGCGCACCGCCGTATGGCAGGCGAGGGTGCCGAGCAATTCGTTCCTGCGCTCGATCAGCACGCGCGAGCCGCCGTATTCGCGCACGTCGCGCAGCACGTCGCGCGCCAGGGTCTGGGCGTCGGCATTCTTGAGCAGGGTCGGCACGCTGCGCACGGCGAGGGTGGTCGGCGACAGGGCGGCGATGTCGAAGCCCAGCGCCTTCAGGGTATCCTGGTGCTCGGTCGCGGTGGCGACTTCGATCGCGTCGGCGTAGAAGGTCACCGGGATCAGCATCGACTGCACCTGCATCTCCTGGCCCTGGGCCTGGGCGTCGAGCGCATTCTTGATCTGCTCGTAGAGGATGCGCTCGTGGGCCGCGTGCATGTCGACCAGTACCAGGCCGCGCGTGTTCTGGGCCAGGATGTAGATGCCGTGCAGCTGGGCCAGCGCGAAGCCGAGCGGGAAGTCGTCGTTCGACAGCGGGCGGTCCGACGCCGAGAGCGGCACATCCATCGGCGCGGACGAAGGCGCGGGCGCCGTGGCTGTCGCATCCGACTTAAACAGCGCGCCATATGCCTCGGTGCGCTGCGCCACGCCGCCGCTGGTTGCAGGATCATCCCAGCGGCTGCCCGCCGGATAGGGCGACGGCGAGAATGTTGAAAACTGCGTCGACAACTGCGACCCGAACGAGGTCTGCTCGTGCGGCCGCATCTGCGGCTGCGATGGTGACGGCGACATCTGCCACAGCGGCGTGCCGCTCGGCCTGACTTCCGCCGCCGTGATCGGCGCCGGCACGCTGCCGTGCGCCGTGGCCGAGGTCTGGGCCAGCGTGCGCTGCACCGCGTGGAACACGAACTGGTGCACCGCGCGGCTGTCGCGGAAGCGCACTTCGATCTTCGACGGGTGGACGTTGACGTCGACCAGCGCCGGATCGAGGTCGAGCGACAGCACGTACGAGGGGAAGCGGTCGCCGTGCAGTACGTCCTGGTAGGCGGCGCGCACCGCGTGCACCAGCACCTTGTCGCGGACAAAACGCCCGTTCACGTAGAAGAACTGGCCGTCGGCGCGCGCCTTCGAGGCCGTCGGCAGGCCGACGTAGCCGTGCAGGTGCAGCGGACCGGCCGATTCGTCGAGCGCCAGCCGCGCCTCGGCGAAATCGCTGCCGAGGATGTGGGCGCTGCGCTTGGCCGCCTCGCTCACGTTCCAGTGGTCGATCGTGCGGCCGTTGTGCGACAGGCTGAACGACACGTCCGGACGCGCCAGCGCGATGCGGCGCACGACTTCGGCGCAGTGGCCGTATTCGGTCTGCTCGGATTTCAGGAACTTGCGCCGCGCCGGCGTGTTGAAGTACAGGTCCTGCACGTCGATCGTGGTGCCGAAAGCGCCGGACGACGGCGCGACCGTGCCTTCGTGCGAGCCGACGATCTCGAAGGCGTGGGCCGCATCGGGCGTGCGCGAGGTGATGCGCACTGCCGCCACCGAGGCGATCGAGGCCAGCGCCTCGCCACGAAAGCCCAGCGTGCCCACGTTCTCGAGGTCGTGCAGCGAAGAGATCTTGGAGGTCGCATGGCGCGCCAGCGCCAGCGGCAGTTGTTCCGGCGCGATGCCGCGGCCGTTGTCGGTGATCGCAATGCGCTTGACGCCGCCTTCTTCGAGGCGCACGGTGATCTGGGTCGCGCCCGCGTCGAGCGCGTTTTCCAGCAGTTCCTTGACGACGGCCGATGGCCGCTCGACCACTTCGCCGGCGGCGATCTGCGAGATGAGCTGGTCGGGGAGCTGCTGGATGGGACGGTGGGTCGGGGCAGGGGCGTTCATACCGCGATTATATCGCGCTGCCACGCCCCCGGATCGTCAACGGCTTATTGCTGTTCGCGCACGGGAATGGGCACATTGCACAGGTCGATGGCGCCGGCCGCGACCTTGGTCCACGGGCCACCGCGGTTGCGCTGGGCCTCGATCACGGCCTGGAAGGCGGCGCTCTCCGTGCGCATCACCTCGAGCTTGCTGCGTTCAGGCAGCGGCACGTCGGCCGCCAGGCGCACGCTGGCGATCGGCGTGCGCTGTTCGGCTTTCTCGTAGAAGCCGGCGGCGGCCGTCCCGCGCGGCATCACGGTGAGCAGCGGCATGCCGGACACGATGCGGCCGACCACGGTGATGTTGCGGTCCAGGTGGCGCGGCGCGTGGCCGATCACCGTGTACAGCTGCGAACCGTTGCCCGTATTCGACCCCTCGTCGCGCGCCACGCCGACCATGGCGTAGCAGTGCGGCAACCAGGTCTGGCCGGCCTTGGGGTCGCGCGCTGCCGGGAAGCCGTCCACGTGGCCCACCTGCGGCGCGTAGACGTCGCGCTCCTTGAGCTGCGTGAACGCGCCGGTGCCCTTGGCGGGCACGGTGAATTCGGCGTCCACCGTCCTGGCGGCCTTGAACGGGCGCGGCGTTTCCTCGTCCGGGTCGCCCCATTGCACCACGAAGCCATCTTGCGCGCGCATGATCCACAAGCCGTCGAAATAGCGCTCGCGCACCAGCGCGCGGATGTTCGCGGCCGTCTTTGGCGCGAAGTTCGGCGCCAACTCCATGACCACGCGGCCGGCCGGCAATTCCATGTACAGCGTGTTCTCGGGATCGAGGGGGCGCCAGTCGCCCGGCTTGGATGCCTTGACCACGTCCGCCACCGAGGGCTTGGGCGGCAATTCCTTGCCGGACCCAAGCGGTGCGGCGCCGGCGTCGTGCGCGAGCACGGCAAGGAGCGCCATGGCGGTGATTGCGTGGATCGTGGTCGCTGCCTTCATGGATTCTCCGTTTGGTTATGTGTATCAGGCAATTGTAGTCGAGCGTGAGGTCTGTACAAACTTGGCCGGCACATCCTGTGCCTTAGTTGACAATTGGTGTAAATAAGGTGGCAAAGGGTGCAAATTGTGCGCCCTTTGTTGCTGCTGCGCACTCAAGTTAGCGGCGCCGGTTCCGATAAGGATAGGGTAAGCACACTATCTGGACACCCATGCGTAACCTGATCGCCCTATTCTGCCTGAGCCTGGTCACCGCTCTGGCGAATGCGAACGATGCAGCCCCCACGACCAAGCCGGCGGTTGAGAAACCGATGGCGATCGCCTCGATCAAGCCGAATCTGCGGCCTGGCGCGGCTACCCCTGCTGCCGCCCAAAAATCCGAAGAGGATGCGGAAGTCGACCTGTCGGTCCGCATCGCCGAAAAACTGGCCGAGCTGCGCGCCAAGCAAGCCTTGCGCGCCGAGGACGCCGCACGCGCGCGCCGCGCCGCGGACGCCCGCCGCAAGAAGGAAGCCGCCGTTGCCGCTGCCGCGGCCGTCGAAGCCGCCAAGCCGAAGAACGGCACCCACTGGACCTATGAGGGCGAGTTCGGCCCCGAGAACTGGTCGAAGATCAATACCGCCTGGGCGGCCTGCAATACCGGCAACCGCCAGTCGCCGATCGACCTGCGCGACGGCATCAAGGTCGACCTGGAGCAGATCAACTTCGACTATCACCCGAGCTCGTTCAACGAGATCGACAATGGCCACACGATCCAGGTGAACGTCGCCGGCGGGAACTTCCTGAGCGTGGGTGGTACGACCTACGAGCTGCAGCAATTCCACTTCCATCGCCCGGGCGAAGAGCGCATCAACGGCAAGGGCACCGAGATGGTCGTGCATCTGGTACACAAGAGCTACGACAACAAGATCGCCATTCTGGCGGTGCTGCTCGAGCGCGGCGACGCCAATCCGATGATCCAGACCGTGTGGAACAACCTGCCGCTGGAAAAGCACATGACGGTGACGCCGTCGATCGTGCTCGACGTGAACGAGATCCTGCCGGCGCGGCGCGACTACTTCACCTATATGGGCTCGCTGAGCGAGCCGCCGTGCACCGAGAACGTGCTGTGGCTGGTGATGAAGCAGCCGATGACGGCGTCGCCCCAGCAGATGGCCTTGTTCTCGCGGCTGTATCCGTTCAATTCGCGGCCGGTGCAGCAGGCGAATGGGCGGATGGTCAAGGAATCGATGTAGAACAAAAAACGCGCCGAGGCGCGTTTTT
This sequence comes from Massilia oculi, assembly GCF_003143515.1. Lineage (NCBI taxonomy): Bacteria > Pseudomonadati > Pseudomonadota > Betaproteobacteria > Burkholderiales > Oxalobacteraceae > Massilia > Massilia oculi. The sequence continues at coordinate 3,827,481 of NZ_CP029343.1, forward strand.
CATGATCCGGACTCGCGTGCGGATCGTCAGGAAACGCGGTAACGCCCTTCCCACACGGCGCCCGGCGCCAGGTCGACCGGGGCCAGCTGCGCCGGCTCGATGCACACGAAGCGCTGGTACTCGTCGTCTTCCATGTCGACCAGCGCGGCCGTATCCGCCGCGCCCGGATTCCACACCACGGCATCGCTGAAACCTTCCTGTTCCAGCGTCAGTACGCGCGCCCAGGTGCCCAGGGTAATGCCGTCGCCCACGTTCTCGTAGACCACATCGAGCTTGTCGGCGATCGACAGCGTGCCCGCCTCGAGCCCCTCGATGCGCACGTCCGCCAGGTGCGGCACCAGGTGATAGGTGTGCAGCGCCGCCGCGAACGGGAAGGGCGCCTCGCCCGTGTTGCGCACGCTGAGGGCCATCTCCAACGCATTGGCGCGCACGGTCACGCGCAGCGCCAGCGCGAAGCGATGCGGCCAGGCCGCGGCCATGGCCGGCGCCAGGTCGGCCTCGCTCAGGCCGAACTCCGCCCACGCCGCATCGCCCTCGATGCCGTTTCCTTCCAGGCGCCAGGTGCTGACGCGTGCAAAACCATGCCGCATGCCGTCGCCGCGCTCGCCGAACTGGGGAAAGATGACGGGCACGCCGCCACGGATCGCGCGGCTGCCGTCCAGGGCCGAGCGGCTGCTGAGGAACATGCGCTCGCCGCCATCGGCGCCATGCCACGACACCAGGTGGCCGCCATACAGGGTGACGACGGCGCTGGCGCCGTCCGGCGCCGTGATGCGAATCGCGGGCAGTTGCCCGAAGGTGATGTTTTCCATGATGGGGTCGGGCTCAGGTCTGGCGGCTCTTGGCCATGGGCGGATTATCGGCGAAATAGCGGCGGATGCCGTTCGTGATCGCATTGGCCAGCTGGTCCTGGTAGGCGTCGTCGTTCAGGCGCGCTTCTTCCTGCGGGTTCGAGATGAAGGCGGTCTCGACCAGGATGGACGGGATGTCCGGCGCCTTCAGCACGGCGAAGCCGGCCTGCTCGACCGAGGCCTTGTGCAGGCGGTTGATGCCGCCGATTTCCCTCAGCACGGCCTTGCCCAGCTTGAGACTGTCGTTGATCTGGGCCGTGGTCGACAGGTCGAACAGCACGCTGGCCAGGTGCTTGTCGGCCGTGCCGGTCAGGTTGGCGCCACCGATCAGGTCGGCCTTGTTCTGGTCGTTCGCCAGCCAGCGCGCCGCGCTCGAGCTGGCGCCTTTTTCCGACAGCACGAACACCGATGAGCCGCGCGCGGTCGGCGAAATCCAGGCATCGGCGTGGATCGAGACGAACAGGTCGGCCTGCACCTTGCGCGCCTTTTGCACGCGCGTGCCCAGCGGCACGAAGAAGTCGCCGTCGCGGGTCAGCATCACGCGGGTATTCGGCATCTGCTCCAGCTTGGCCTTGAGGCGCTTGGCCACCGCCAGCACGATGTCCTTTTCGCGGCTGCCCTTGGCGCCGATCGCGCCCGGGTCTTCGCCGCCATGGCCGGGATCGAGGGCGATGGTGATCATGCGCGCCACCTTCTGGGCAGGCTGCGGGGCCGGGCTGCGCGTTGGCGGCGCTTGCACCGCCACGGCCGGGGCCGTGCCCTTCAGGCCCGACATCTCGGCTTCGAGCTTGGCGATCGCGTCCGGGCCGGCATTCGGCTGGGTGCGCGGGACGGCGGGCGGCGGCACGGGAATCTGCACCGGCGGCGTGCCGGTGACGGGATTGGGCGAGGCCGGCGCGCCGGCCACCGGCGTGCTGGCGACGGGATCGCCCAGGGCCGGCTGGTTGGCCGCCAGGGTCGTGGTCGGGCCCGGGCTCCAGTCGCCCTGTTCGATCAGGGCGGCGATCGGGTCGACCGGGGCGGCCGGATACAGGTCGAACACCAGGCGGTGCTGGTAGCCGGCCACCGGGGCCAGCGTAAACACCTGCGGCTTGATCTCGGCCTTCAGGTCGAACACCAGGCGCACCACGTTCGGGCGGTTCTGGCCCACCCGCACCAGCTTGATGTACGGATCGTTCGGCTCGATCTTGGCCACCAGGCTCTTGAGCGTGTTGCTCAGGGCGAGGCCGTCGATATCGACCACCAGGCGCGGCGGATCGGGGATCAGGAAGTGTTCGGCCTTGAGGTCGGTGTCGTTTTCCAGCGTCACCCGGGTATAGTCGGGGGCGGGCCAGACACGGACGGCCAGGATTTCATTGGCGCTGGCGTGCAGCGGGATGACGGACAGCAGCAGCGTGCCGCCGGCCTTGAGCAGGACACGGCGGCGCGAGGACGAAGGCGTCACGCGGGCGGCTGGGGCGGCAGAAGGGGGGCGAGACGGTCGAGGCATAGCAGGCCTAATTCGGACAACGCCTGCAATTCTACATCACGGCCGGGTCCGCTAACGTTGAGCAAGACACGCAAGTCGGGCGGCGGCAACACCGGATCGCCTTTTTCGGGCCACTCGACGATACACACATTGCGCCCGTCGAAGTCCTCGCGAAAGCCCGCGTCCAGGAATTCTTCCGGGCTGGCCATGCGATACAGGTCGTAGTGGATGACGTTCAAAGGCTTGTCATCGAGCATCACCCGATACGGTTCCGACAAGGTATAGGTCGGGCTCTTCACGGTGCCGGTGTGGCCCGCCGCCTGGATCAGCGCGCGTGTGAGGGCGGTCTTGCCGGCGCCGAGGTCGCCGTGCAGGTAGATGACCAGGCCCGGTTGCAGGGCGCACGCCAGGGCGGCGCCGAGGGCGGAAGTGGCGGATTCGTCCGGCAGATAGCGCTGCAAGCGCGATTTAAAAGGCTGCATCGAATAAAATAGCGAGTTGTTCTGCGTGATTTCTTGCGGTATGCCCACTTCCCCCGACCCTGCCCCCGACCTGCCCCAGCTTGCGCGCGCCATCAAGGCGTGGGGCAAGGAACTGGGCTTTGCCGACGTGCGCATCGCCGATGTCGACCTGGGCCACCTGGAGGCCGGCCTGCAAGCCTGGCTGGACGCGGGTTACCACGGCGAGATGGATTATATGGCAAGCCATGGCATGAAGCGTGCCCGTCCCGCCGAACTGGTGCCGGGCACGGTGCGCGCCATCGTGGCGCGCATGGATTACCTGCCCGCCAACGGCGACGGCGACTGGCGCGCCGGAGAGCGCCTGCGCCAGCAGGATCCGGACGCCGCCGTGGTCTCGGTCTACGCCCGGGGCCGCGACTACCACAAGGTCTTGCGCAACCGCCTGCAGTCGCTGGCCGGCCGCATCCAGGACGCGATCGGCCCGTTCGGCTTTCGTGTGTTCACCGATTCGGCGCCGGTGATGGAGTTGCCGCTGGCCGAGAAGGCCGGCCTGGGCTGGCGCGGCAAGCACACGCTGCTGCTGTCGCGCGCGGCCGGCTCGACCTTCTTCATCGGCGAGATCCTGGTCGACCTGCCGCTGCCCGTCGATCCGCCCACCGGCGCCCATTGCGGACAGTGCCAGGCCTGCATCGACCTGTGCCCGACCGGGGCGATCCTGGGGCCGGGCAAGCTTGACGCACGGCGCTGCATCTCTTACCTGACGATCGAGCTCAAAAGCAGTATTCCGGAAGCGTTGCGGCCCCTGATCGGCAACCGCATCTATGGTTGCGACGACTGCCAGGTGGCCTGTCCGTGGAACAAGTTCGCCCAGCGTGCTTCAGTACCGGATTTCGACGAGCGCAACGGCCTCGGCGAAGGCGACCTGGTTGGCCTGTTCGCCTGGGATGAGGAAGAATTCAACCGCCGCATGGAAGGCAGCCCGATCCGCCGGATCGGCCATGAACGCTGGCTGCGCAACCTGGCAGTGGGATTGGGAAATGCCGCCGAGAAAAAGCGCGGAGATACGGCCATCGTGGCTGCCCTGCAATCCCGGCGCGATCATCCATCCGAACTGGTGCGCGAACACGTCGCCTGGGCCCTGGCGCGCCACGCCGCCTGAGCCGGTATGCATCAGGCCATCAGATCTCGATGCGCTTCAGGCGCAGGGCCGACCAGTCGCCGTCGATCGAGATCATGGCCACGCCGGTGATGCCGTTCTCCTTGGCATAGGCATTGATCGAATCGCGGTTGATGTCGGTGGCCTTGGAGGCGGTCTGCTTGAGATAGGCGATCCACAGCGAACCCTTCTCGCCGAGCTTGCGCTTGGCGACGTCGAAATAATGCTCGAGATCCTTGCGGTGCATGCAGAACATCAGGATCACGTCGAAGGGGCCGTCGCCCTCCTTGACGATCTCGGCCGGCATCTGGGCCGTCACATTTGGATTGACCTGGCCATTGAGCACCAGCATCGATTTCGCCGTTCGTAAAAACATCTTGTCTGCAACTGTCTTTTCGTTCATTGGGGTTTCCTGAAAGAGAGTGGCATCGCGGCGCCCGGGGCCGCGGCGCGTTCAAGACTATTTTACAAGGCTTCCATTGAGAGGTTGGAACGCTTGACTCGCGACAAGGTCGGCAAAAAGGGAGAGGCCGCGCGAATGCGCGGCCGATTTATTTCAACAGCCCGGCCAGTTCGACAGCCGTCTTGACCTGCATCTTGTCGAAGATATGGGCCCGATGCACTTCGACCGTGCGCATGCTGATGCCCAGTTTATCGGCCACCACCTTGTTCATCATGCCGGCCAGGATCAGGTCGAGCACTTCGCGTTCGCGCGCCGACAGGGTGGCCAGGCGGGCCTGCACGCCGGCCGAGGCGGCGGCCTTGCGCGAGGCGGCGAGGGCTTCCTCGACCCGGTCCATCAGCTGGTTGTCGTTGAAAGGTTTCTCGAAGAAATCGAAAGCGCCGCGCTTGAGCGAGTCGACCGCCATCGGCACGTCGCCGTGGCCGGTGAGAAAGATCACGGGCAGGCGCGGCAGCAGGCCGCGCTTGATCAGGTCGTCGAACACGGCGATGCCGTTCATGCCGGGCATGCGCACGTCGAGCAGGACGCAGTCGCCGCTGACGTCGAGGTCTTGCAGGGCGTCGAGGAATTCCTGGCCGCCCGCGTAACCGCGCGCTGGCAGGCCGCGCGATTGCGCCAGCCAGGCGAGCGAATCGCGAATGACTTCTTCGTCGTCGACGATGTGCAGCATGCAGGTCTCCGTAGTGGCGGGATAGGCTTCCCGCCTCGTTGCTTTTCTAGTAAAGATGGCGCATCGGGTGAACACCGACGCGCCGCAGACCGGATTTTAGCCCAGCGCCCGGCTGGCCGCTTGGGCCGGCAACGAAAATGTGAACACGGTGCCCCCGGCCGGATGCGGCGCATGGCTCAGGGTGCCGCCATGGAACTCGATCGCGGTGCGGCAGATCGACAAGCCCATCCCCATGCCCTCGGCCCGGGTCGAGTAGAACGGAGAAAACAGCCGCTCTGCTACTTCAGGGGCGATGCCGTGGCCGCGGTCGATCACCGCCACCGCCACCTGCCCGTCCGTATGCGTCGCCTCGATCCGCAGCACGCGCTGGTCCGGCGCCGTGTCCTGCATGGCCTGGATCGCATTGCGGGTGAGGTTGAGCAGCACTTGCTCCAGCATCACGCGGTCGGCCAGCACCGGCGGCAAGCCGGGCGGCAATTGCACGCGCAGCGCCACGCCGGCCTGGCGCGCCTGCAGCTCGATCAGGGCGTGCACGTTGGAAATGATGCTGCGGATCGTCACCTCCTGGCGCAGCGGTTCGCGCTTCTTGACGAACTCGTGCACGCTGCGGATGATCTGGCCGGCGCGCTGGGCTTGCTGGCGCGCCTGTTCCAGTGCGTGGCGCAGCATGCCCGGCTTGAGGTCGTCGCCGGTGCCGGCGGCGCGCTCGAGCATGTTCAGGGCGCCCACCGTGTAGCTGGAAATCGCCGCCAGCGGCTGGTTCAGCTCGTGCGCCAGCATCGACGACAACTCGCCCATGGTGGCCAGGCGCGCGCTGGCCTGCAGCTTTTCTTCCTGCTGGCGGTTGAGCTCTTCCACCCGCTTGCGGTCGGTGATGTCGAGCACCGAGCTCATCCAGCCGGTATGGCGGCCGTCGACGTCCACCAGCGGCGCCTCGAACACCAGCACCGGCACCCGGGTCCCGTCCGGACGCTGGAACACGGTCTCGAATTGCGGCGTGACCTTGCCCGACAGGATGCCCTGGAAGCGTTCCTCGTATTCGGCGGTCGCTTCCGGCGCCCAATACGCCATCGGCGGCTTCTTGCCGACCAGTTCTTCCGGCGGATGGCCGACGATCTGGCAGAAGGCGCGGTTGACATAGGTGACGCGGCCCTTCAGGTCGCGCGCGCGCAATCCGGTGAGCAGCGAGTTTTCCATCGCCGTGCGAAACGCCATCTGCTGGCGCAGCGCGCTTTCGGCCGCCAGCGTGCGCGAGATGTGGCGCCACAGCGCGGCCAGGCTGGCCAACAGGCCCAGGGCCAGCACGATCACCGAGCCCACCAGCAGGTTTGGCAGCAGCTGCGGCGCGCGCTTGACGCTATTGGTCGACAGCACCAGCTGGGCGCCGGGCAGGTCGAGCTCGCGCTGGTGGGTGTAGACGCCGCGCCCCGGACCGCCGGCGGCGCGCCGCGCCACCGTCTGTTCGTCGCGGTCCACCAGGGCCAGGGCATTGTCCTGGGCGAACCACCAGGGCACGGTTTCGTCGAGCAGCACCTGCAGGCTGTAGGTCGCGACCAGGCTGCCCACGAACTGGCCATTGCGAAACAGTGGCAGGTAGAAGTCGATCAGGCCATGGGTGGAGGGCGTGGCGCCATACGGTTCGCTGTAGCGGCCGCGCCGGATCGAGCGCGCCATTTCTCCGGCCAGCGCCGTGGTCTCGGGCAGGCCGGCGGCGGGCAGGTCGGCGCCATGGCTGTCCAGCACCGCGCCGGAAGCGTCGCTCCACACCACGCGCACCAGCTCTGGGCCGTTGACGAACATCTGGCGGAAACGCGCCTGCAATTTCTCCGGCGGCAGCGGCGCCACCACCAGGTCGGCGCCGAGGGCGCTGAGGGCGTCCTCGCTGCGCGCCAGTTCGAAGCGCAGGGTCTGCTCGACCCACAGCGTGTCCGCAATCAATTGCTCTTGGCGCTCGGTGCTTTCCATCTGGCGCGCCTGCCAGGGCAGCCAGATCAGCACCGCAAGGAACAGCAGCACCAGCAGCATCGGCACCAGCCAGCGCCAGAACCGCCAGGCGCGGATGCGCGCGCGCGGTTCCGATATGGGCTGGGCGAACGGAATTTTCATGCATGAGTCCTGTATTGGTTAAACTGTCCGGCTGTTGTGGAAGTCCACGATGGCGGTCGACCACGGTGCGGCACAGACTTGCGTGCGGCAGTGCATCCGCCAGTGTAAGGGAAGCGCCTCGATGCTTTCCAAGGTTTTAGCGTCTATTAGAAAGAATCAGACCGTCATGCAGATCAAGACCCTGGTCGTCACAGCGCTGTTCGCGCTGGCCGCCGCGAGTGTCGACGCCCTGGCGCAGGGACCGATCGTCATCAAGTTCAGCCACGTGGTGGCGCCCGACACGCCGAAGGGCCGGGCCGCCGAGCGTTTCAAGGAGTTGGCCGAGCAAATGACAGGCGGCCAGGTCAGGGTGGAAGTGTATCCCAACAGCCAGCTCTACAAGGACCGCGAGGAACTCGAGGCCCTGCAACTGGGCGCGGTGCAGATGCTGGCGCCGTCGCTGGCCAAGTTCTCGCCGCTGGGCGTGCGGGAGTTCGAGGCGTTCGACCTGCCATATATTTTCCCGGACAAGGCGGCGCTGTACAAGGTGACCGAGGGAAGGATAGGGCGCGACCTGCTGCGCAAGCTCGAGTCCAAGGGCATCACCGGACTGGCGTTCTGGGATAACGGCTTCAAGATCATGTCGGCCAACCAACCGTTGACCTCGCTCAAGGATTTCGAGGGATTGCGCATGCGTATTCAGGCGTCCAAGGTATTGGATGCGCAGATGCGTGCGCTGGGCGCCCAGCCGATGACGCTGGCTTTTTCCGAGGCCGCACCCGCCCTGCGTGATGGCGTGGTGGAGGGTACCGAGAACACGCCGTCGAATATGTACACCCAGCGCATGCACGAGACGCAAAGCCACCTGACGGTGTCCAACCATGGCTATCTGGGTTACGCGGTGATCGTTAACAAAAAATTCTGGGATGGCTTGCCGGCAGCCACCCGCAACACCCTGGCGCGCGCGATGCGCGAAGCCACGGTATACGAGAAAAAGATCGCCCAGCGCGCCAACGACGACGCCATGGAAGCCATCCGCCAGGCCGGCACCACGACGATCCACACGCTCACACCGGCCCAGCAGGCCGAGTGGCGGCGTGCCATGCAGCCGGTATACGGACAGATGGAGAGCCGGATCGGCAAGGAAACCGTGCGTGCCATCTTGCGTGAAGTTGGGCGGTGACGGGGGGCAGGGATCAGGCTTTTGGATGGCACACACGGACATGCGCCTACAGCATATGGGCAATGGCGTTTTGTTTATAAGTAAAATAATTTTCCAAATTTGTGGCCTAAAAGATACATTTTCTATAAGAACTTGCGTTATGATGGGGCTCATTCGCACTGTCATGGTGCGCAGCAGTGCCAAGAACAAGCAACAGTAGCGGCATGCAAGGTTTTTGGGGGAGCATTGATAAAAGCACGGTAATCCATACCGGAGACATTCGAGGAGACACCACGTTTGACAGAAGTCGCTGGCAATGACCACGCGACCGGAAACGTGACCCGAATTGGAGCGCACCCGAGGGTGCGCTTTTTTTTCGCCCAACACGCCAATCGCTGGCCGGGTGTGCGCCGCCCGGTTAAGATGCCTGGGCAACACATTGCTCAGTAGACCCATCATGAAGACCAATCCTGCCAGCCAGATTTTCAATGCCATCGTGCCCGCTCCTTTCGGCGCGCTGGGCATCCGCACCGCCGACGACAAGCTGCGCGAAGTGGTCTACCTGCCGCCGTCGTTCGAAGAAAAAAGCGGCGACAGCGCCATTGCCCAGCGGAGCGCCGAGCAGCTCGCACGCTACCTGGCCGACCCCGATTTCACCTTCGACCTGCCCTTGGTGGCGGTCGGCACCGAGTTCCAGCGCAAGGTGTGGCAAGAAATCAGCGCCATCCCGCGCGGCGCCGTGCGCACCTATGGCCACCTGGCCAAGGTGATCGGCTCGCATCCACGCGCCGTGGGCCAGGCTTGCGGCGCCAATCCGTTCCCGTTGATCCAGCCATGCCACCGGGTGACGGCATCCGGCGGCCTGGGCGGCTTCTCGAACCAGAACGACGAGAACGGTTTTCATCTTTCGGTCAAGCGCTGGCTGCTGCGGCACGAAGGCGCGACCGCCGCTCCATGGCAGCAGCAGTCGATCTGGCCCTGATCGACGAGTTCTGCGACACGCTCTGGCTGGAACAGGGCCTGGCGAAGAACTCGCTCGACGCCTACCGGCGCGACCTGCGCCTGTTCGCCGGCTGGCTGGACGCCAGGCGCCCCGGCCGCGGCCTGCTGGCCGTGGGGCCGGAAGACCTGGCCGCCTATTTCGCCGACCGGCATCCCGAGTCGCGGCCGAGCACGGCCAACCGCCGGCTGTCGGTGTTCAAGCGCTTCTATGGCCTGCTGCTCCGCCGTGGACAGATCGCGACCGATCCCTGCCTCAAGATGCCGTCGGCGCGCCAGCCGACCCGCTTCGTGCATACACTGACCGAGGACCAGGTCGAGGCCTTGCTGGCCGCCCCCGATACTTCGACGCCGTTGGGTTTGCGCGAACGCACGATGCTGGAGCTGATGTATGCCAGCGGCTTGCGGGTATCGGAACTGGTGGCCCTGAAACTGGTCGAAGTGAGCCTGAACGATGGCGTGCTGCGCGTGACCGGCAAGGGCAGCAAGACGCGCCTGGTGCCGTTCGGCGAAGAAGCGCGGCGCTGGCTCGAACGCTACCTGAAGGAAGCGCGCGGCATCATCCTGAACGGCCAGGTCGACGACGCCCTGTTCGTCACGGGCCGCGGCGGCCCGATGACGCGCCAGATGTTCTGGATCCTGGTCAAGAAACACGCGTCGAAGGCCGGCGTCACCGGTCCGCTGTCGCCGCACACGCTGCGCCACGCCTTCGCCACCCATTTGCTGAACCACGGGGCCGACTTGCGCGTGGTGCAGTTACTGCTGGGCCACGCCGACATTTCGACGACCCAGATCTACACCCATGTGGCGCGCGAGCGCCTGAAGCGGCTGCACGCACAGCATCATCCACGTGGATAGCGTAAGTCGCGAAACGCGGAGTAGTCCATAATGGCTGTGCAGATGCAGCATTTCCTTGAATTCAACACGTCGAGGTGACTATGGCACGGAACAATTTTTCATACGAAAAGCGTCAACGGGAACTCGAAAAGAAGCGCAAGGCCGAGGAAAAGGCCAAGCGCAAGCTGGAAGCGAAGAACGCGCCGGCCGATGGCGCCGGGGCGGTGCAGCCCGATGGCGCTGCGGACGGCGATGCGGACGGCGAAGCAGAGGGCGCTGCGCCGGGCGAAGAACATACCTCCGCCGCGGCGCCGCCGAGCCTCGCCTGAGCGGCCGGCCCGTCAAGAGGATTGCGCGCGTGCTCCGTCGCGGTCGATGGAGCCCCTGGCGCATGATGGAACTATAAACATCCACAACGGTCTGAGCCATCTGAATGCGACAAGCTGTCAGTTGGCCGGTGTGAATGGCGGTATGGCGCGACAGAGTGCATGCCGCCCGCCGTTTGCGAGCTCGCAAACGGCATGGCCCGCCACGGTATAACAATGTCGGTGTTGTCTGCCTGCGTATTGTTGTTTCCATAGCGAAAGGCCGTTGCTTTGAACGAACCACCGCCAAAGCCAGCGGCGCCCACATCCGCGCCGACGGCTGCGCCGTCATCCGCGCCTTTATCTGCGCCGTCATCCGCGCCTTTATCTGCGCCGTCATCCGCGCCTTTATCTGCGCCGTCATCCGCGCCTTTATCCGATCCTCCGCTTGCCGGGGAAGAGAAGGCCATTCCCGCAAGCGACTTTCCGGCGCGCGCCGAGGTGGGGCCCGAAGCCTTCGGCTGGCTCCACCATTTCGTCACGGCGCTCGAGCTGGCGCCGGCGGTCGCCGTGCATTCGATGGACCAGGCCGGCATCATCCGCTTCTGGAACCGCGCCAGCGAAGAACTGTACGGCATCCCGTCGGGCGAGGCGGTTGGCATGCCTTTCCGCGAGCTGGTGTTCCATCTCGACCACCAGGCCGAGTTCGAGGACGCGATCGCCGCGATCTGGCGCAGCGGTCACGCGCCGCCGGCGCGCGACTGGCAGGTGCAATCGCGCACCGGCCGGCGCCACTGGGTCTATTCCTGCCACTACCCGGTCAGGCACGACAGCGCGACGCAAGAAATCTTTTGCATGGAAGTCGACATCACGGCGCGCAAAGAGGCCGAGAGCAACCTGGCGCGGGCGGCCCAGGTGTTCCAGAACGCGCGCGACGCCATCATCATGATGGATGCCGACTACCGAGTGCGCGCCGTCAACGGCGCCTTCACCAGCATCACCGGCCACGCGCCCGAGCACATCCTCGGCCAGTCGCTGGCCAGCCTGGGCTGGGATGCCGCCGACGGCTTCTACGAGCGCATCTGGTCCGAACTCGACGGCCAGGACCACTGGGAAGGCGAACTGGCGAGCGTGCGCAGCAATGGCGAGCGCTATCCGGTGCGGGTGGCATTGACGGCGATCCGCGACGCCCACGGCGACGTGTCCAGCTATATGGCGATGTTGACCGACATCAGCGAGCGCAAGCGGATCGAGGAGCAGGTGCGTCACCAGGCCGAGCACGACGCCCTGACCGGGCTGCCCAACCGCATCCTGTTCCTCGACCGCCTGCACCAGGCGCTGGCCACCTGGCGCCGCCAGCGCGACTGCTGCGCCGTGATGTTCCTCGACCTTGACAAGTTCAAGGCGATCAACGACACCCACGGCCACCAGGCCGGCGACGCCGTGCTGCGCGAGGTGGCCGCGCGCCTGCGCGCCTGCGTGCGCCGGGTCGACACCATCAGCCGCCTGGGCGGCGACGAATTCGTGGTGCTGCTGGCCGACATCAAGGGCGCCGACCAGGCCGCGCACGTGGCCGGCGCCGTCACCCATGCGGTGGCGCGTCCCATCGACGTGGGCGGGCAGCAGGTGGCGCTGTCGGTCTCGATCGGCATCGCCCTGTGCCCCGACGACGGCATTGATGTCGAGGCCCTGCTGCACCACGCCGACGTCGCGATGTACCACGCCAAGCAGGATGGACGCGACACCTTCCGCTTCTTCGATCCGGCCATGAACGCGCATGTGATCGAGCGGGTCGAGCTCGAGAACCGGCTGCACCAGGCGATCGAGAACCAGGAGTTCGTGCTCGAATACCAGCCCGAAGTCGAGGTCGCGAGCGGCCGCGTCGGCACGGTCGAGGCCTTGCTGCGCTGGCGCCATCCCGAGCGCGGCCTGCTGCTGCCGCGGCACTTCCTGCCGGAGGCCGAAGAATCCGGCCTGATCGTCCCGATCGGCGAGTGGGTACTGATGGAAGCCTGCCGCCAGGCGCGCGCCTGGCGCGATGCGGGGTTTCCGGTCGCGGTCGCGGTCAACCTGTCCGCCGCCCAGCTCGCGCACGCGGGACTGCTGCCGGCAATCGATGCCGCCTTGCAGGGCGCCGGCCTGGCGCCGGGAGCGCTCGAACTCGAGATCGACGAGGATGCGCTGGTGCGCGGCGAACCGGCTTTCGAGACGGCGATGGCGCTGCGCGCCCGTGGCGTGCAGCTGAGCATCGACCGCTTCGGCACCGGCCTGTCGAGCCTGGAGGCGCTGCGCCGCTTGCCGCTCACCAAGCTCAAGATCGACCGCAGCTATGTGGGCGACGTCGGGCATGACCCGGTCGATGCGGCCATGGTGCCGGCCATCATCGCGGTGGCGCGCAGCCTGGGCTTGCGGGTGGTGGGAGAGGGCGTGGAGACGGCCGAGCAGCTGGATTTTTTGCGCCGACATGGCTGCGACGATTACCAGGGTTTCTATGCCGGTGCGGCCATGGCGAAGCCCGACCTGTCGCCGCATCCTGGCTGATACGGTTATCGGGCCATTGCGGTCACGTCAATCACGTTGCCCGAACAACCGTATCCTGGCCAGCACCTGCCCATGATCCGATGCCTCGGGCAAGCCGAGATTGAGGTGATCGTTCAGGTACACCACGTCCACCACCTCCCCGATCGCCCCCGGCAGCGCCGGATTGAATTCCGGCGACACCAGGATGTGGTCAATGGTCGAGTGGCGCGTGTCGTGCAGGATCGAGAAGCCGACGTGGCGCTGGTGGTCGAGCCGGCGCTGCACCTGGCTGGCGTCGAACATGCGCTCGCCGACCGGCGTGCCTTCGCCCAGCACGATCTCGGTGGTCACCGAATCGGCCACGTCGTTGAAATCGCCCAGCACGATGCGCGGCCGGCGGTGGGCGTGGGCCATGTCGGTCAGGAGCACGCGCAGCGCGGTGGCTTCGGTGCCGCGCCGGACCAGCGAGCGCAGGCAGGCCAGCGCATACAGGTGCGGGTCGGCGCCGGTGTCGCCCGAACGGTAGTCGGGCCGGCGCGACTTGAGATGGACCACGATCACGTCGATCACCACCCCCGGCGCCGCGATCACGCCCGCATGCAGCGGCGCGCGGGTGAACCGGTCCGGATCGCGGCTGCCGGGCGGCATCGCGACGTTGGCCGGGAACAGGGGCAGCTGTGACCCGGGCTCGGCCAGCGGCAGGCGCGAGACCAGGGCCACGCTCGGGGTCAGGCGCGGGGCGGCCGGGTCGGGGTCGAAGCCGATGTGGTCGGCGTCGCGGTAGCGCCGGCTGCGCCGCAGCACTTCCTTCAGCACGCCCTGCGAGAAGATTTCCTGGAAGCCGATCACGTCGGCATTGATCAGGTCGAGCTGGTGCGCAGTCCAGTCGAGCTTGGCCTCGTACTCCGCGGCCGTGGTGGGCGCGAGATTGTCGTATAGGCGGGCGCCGGGCGGGGCCAGGTTGAAAGTGTTGAAGGTGGCAAACCGAAGTTCTTCCTGCATAATAGAAACCCCTATTGTTCGTCTTTAGCGTAACACGCATGGCCAAGAAAGAGCACGTCTCAGAGACACCCGCCACCCAATTCCTGCGCAAGCATGCCGTCGCATTTTCCGAACATCCTTATGAGTACGAAGAACATGGCGGCACGGCAGTCTCGTCGAGCGCGCTCGGCGTGCCCGAACACGACGTGGTCAAGACCCTGGTGATGCAGGACGAAGCCGCCAGGCCGCTCATCGTGCTGATGCATGGCGACTGCAAGGTGTCGACCAAGAACCTGGCGCGCGCCATCCCCTGCAAGTCGGTCGAGCCGTGCAGGCCGGACGTCGCCCAGCGCCACTCGGGGTATCTGGTTGGCGGCACTTCTCCCTTCGGCATCCGCAAGGCGATGCCGGTCTACGTCGAGGAAAGCATCCTGGCGCTGGACAAGATCTACATCAATGGCGGCCGCCGCGGCTACCTGGTCGGCATCGATCCGACCGTGCTGGTCGACGTGCTGAAGGCGCGCCCCGTGCAATGCGCCCTGGCCGAGTAACTTTATCCTTCGCGATCCGATGGTGTATATTCCCGACCGATTTCCGGTAACGACACCAGCCGGAGCCCACTGAGAGACCAGATGAACACCCTGATTGCCACCATTGCCGCCTATTTGCTCGGCTCGATTTCCTTCGCCGTCGTGATGAGCCGCGTCTTCGGCCTGTCCGACCCGCGCACCTATGGCTCCAAGAACCCCGGCGCGACCAATGTGCTGCGCAGCGGCAGCAAGAAGGCCGCGATCGCCACCCTGGTCGGCGACGCCGCCAAGGGCTGGCTGGCGGTGTGGCTGGCGGTACAGTTCGGCGCCGAGTTCGGCCTGGATGACACCGGCATCGCCCTGGTCGCGATCGCCGTCTTCATCGGCCACCTGTGGCCGGTGTTCTTCCGTTTCGTGGGCGGCAAGGGCGTGGCCACCGCGCTGGGCGTCCTGCTCGGCATCAATCCATGGCTCGGCCTGGCGACCCTGGCCACCTGGCTGATCGTCGCCTATGCCTTCCGCTACTCCTCGCTGGCGGCCCTGGTCGCTTCGATCTTCGCGCCGTTCTACTACGGCCTGCTGTTCGGCGTCGATGCGATCCTGTTCGCCGTGTTCGTGATGAGCGCGCTGCTGCTGTGGCGTCACAGCAGCAATATCGGCAACCTGATCGCCGGCAAGGAATCGAAGATCGGCAGCAAGTCGGCCGGCGCCAGGAAGGCAAAATAACGCCGGCGCGCGCCGGATTTTCTGGCAGGCGTTACCATTCGTCTCGAACAGCGGCGCATCCGTGCCGCGCCGGACAGAAAGGTGGTAAGCCGTGAGCAAGCAACTCAGGATCGATTTTGTGTCGGACGTCTCGTGCCCATGGTGCGCGATCGGCCTGAAATCGCTGGAACAGGCGCTGTTGAAGGTCGGCGACGAGGTGCGCGTCGACCTGCATTTCCAGCCCTTCGAGCTGAACCCCGACATGGGCCCGGACGGCCAGGACATCGTCGAGCACGTGACGCAGAAATATGGCGCCACGGCCGAGCAGCAGGCCGCCACCCGCGAGACGATCCGCGAACGCGGCGCCGCCGTCGGTTTTACCTTCGACATGGAGCGGCGCGGCCGCATCTACAACACCTTCGACGCCCACCGCCTGCTGGCCTGGGCCGAGGACGAGGGCAAGCAGCGCCAACTGAAGACCGCGCTGCTGGAAGCCTATTTCACCCGCTGCGAAGACCCGAGCAACCACGATGTGCTGCTGCGCACGGCCGAAAGCGTCGGCCTGGACCGTGAAACGGCGGAGCATATCCTGAAGTCCGACGAGTATGCCAGCGACGTGCGCACGCGCGAGCAATTCTTCCAGCGCGCCGGCGTCAAGTCGGTGCCGGCGATCATCATCAACCAGCGCCATCTGATTTCCGGCGGCCAGCCGCCGGAAGTGTTCGAGCGGGCGCTGCGCGAGATTCCGGGGCTCGAGCCGGACGCCAACCCTACGTGAGTTCCAGCACCACCGGCTGATGATCCGACGCCGCCGTCTCCGACTGCACGTCGATTGCCGTCAGTCGCGAGGCCAGGTCGTCGGTCACGAAGAAATAGTCGTAGCACTCAGGCCGCTCGGGCCACGGGAAACCGTGCAGCCCGGTGGTCGGTGCGCGCGCCATGTCGCCGTGCACCGCGCGCCAGGCGTCCACCAGCGGCAGCGCGCCGGATTCCGGCGCCGCCAGCAGCGCCTGGTAGTCCGGCGCATCGGGCGCGAAATTGAAATCGCCGCAAAGAATCGCCGAACCGGGCCGGAAGCCCAGCTGGAACGGCGCATCGAGGTTCGGATCGGGCTGGAACAGGCGCGAGCGTGCGCAGGCTTCGGCGTGCAGCTCGCGGATGCGCGCCACTTGCGCCATGCGCTGCGGCGGCGAATAGTATTCCAGGTGGGTGGTCAGGAGCCGCAGCTTGCCGGTCGGGGCATCGACCACGGTTTCGAGCAGGCCACGCGGCATGCCGGCGGGGTGCTCCGGATCGGCCGGCCAGGGCAACAGGTGGCGGTGCACCTGCGAGATACGGTATTTCGAGAGGATCAGGTTGCCGAACAGGCGCGGAACGTTGTTCTTGTAGATTTCACTCGGGGCGTGCTCCATCGCGTGGTAGCCGCCGAATGCGCCGCTGAGCTGCTTGAACTGGTTGGCGCTGGCGCTGCCCTCGAGCTCTGGGTGGTTGGCGGCCACCTCCTGCAGGCAGATCACATCGGGGTTCAGCCGGCGCAGCACGTCGATGATCGCATGGATGCGAATTCGACCGTCCTTGCCGCAGCCCCAGCGAATATTCCAGCTTACTACGCGCATTGTTCACCTCCGTAAATCTTGATCGACGGATATTGCCACCGTTTGGCGAGCAACGGTCACACGGTAGGATCGATGTCAGGCTGGCAAGTTCAACGCCGAATTCGAGCACTTTCCTTGTTTTTTATGCAGCTTCGAGCTCGTCCAGCGGCCAGCGCGGGCGCACCGTGAAGGCATAGTCGCGCTGGGCCAGCGCCGGGTTGCGCTCGAGGCGCATGGCGCCGGCGAAGGCGATCATGGCACCGTTATCGGTGCAGAATTCCAGCTCAGGATAATAGACCTTGAACTTGCGTTTGGCGGCCGCCGCGTTGAGCGATTCACGCAATTGCTTGTTGGCGCCGACACCGCCCGCGATCACGAGTCGCGTCAGGCCCGTGTGCTTCATCGCATTGACGCATTTCGCGGTGAGCACGTCGACGATCGCATCGACGAAGCCGCGCGCGATGTTCGCCTTGTCCTGCTCGCAGATATTGGCAACGACTTTTTCTTCGTGGTTCTTGACCACGGTGAGCACCGCCGTCTTCAGGCCCGAGAAACTGAAGTTGAAATCCTTGCTATGAAGCATAGGACGCGGCAAGGAATAGACGGTCGGATCGCCGAACTCCGCCAGGCGGGAAATCGCCGGTCCGCCCGGGTAGCCCAGGCCCAGCAGCTTGGCCGATTTGTCGAAGGCTTCGCCGGCCGCGTCGTCCAGGGTCTCGCCCAGCAGCGTATAGCTGCCGACGCCGTCGACCCGCATCAGCTGGGTATGCCCGCCCGAGACCAGCAGGGCGAGGAAGGGGAATTCCGGACGCTCGGAAGCGAGCAGCGGCGACAGCAGGTGGCCTTCGAGGTGGTGCACGCCGAGCACGGGTTTATCGAGCGCCAGCGCCAGGCTGCAGGCGACCGAGGAGCCGACCAGCAGCGCGCCGGCCAGGCCCGGGCCTTGCGTGTAGGCGATGGCGTCGATGTTCGAGGCCGGCAGGTCGGCGCGCTTCAGGACTTCGTCCAGCAGCGGAATGGCGCGCCGGATGTGGTCGCGCGAAGCGAGTTCGGGCACCACGCCGCCATACTCCTCGTGCATGGCGACCTGCGAGTGCAGGGCGTGGGACAGCAGGCCGCGCTCGGTGTCATACAGAGCAAAGCCGGTTTCATCGCAGGAGGATTCGACGCCGAGAACGATCATGGAAGGAGCAGTTTGAATTGGGCAGAACCGTCGATTTTACCGTACGGTTCGTTCGAATTCACGGACGCTGCAATAACTCCTTGTGCGCCTGGCGCAACATGTTCTCGGTCTCTTCCCAGCCGATGCAGCCATCGGTCACCGAGCAGCCATAGGTCAGCTGCGACAGGTCGGCGGGAATCGCCTGGTTGCCGCTGACGATATTCGACTCGATCATCACGCCCACCAGCGATTTGTTGCCATGACGAATCTGCTGGATCACGTCCGACATCACCAGCGGCTGCAGTTCCGGTTTCTTGTAGCTGTTCGCATGCGAGCAGTCGACCACCAGGTTGGCCGGCAGCTTGGCCTTGGTCAGCGCCTGCTCGGCGATCGCCACCGACACCGAGTCGTAGTTCGGCCGCCCGCCGCCGCCGCGCAGCACCACGTGGCCGTAGGCATTGCCGCTGGTGCGCACGATCGCGACTTTCCCTTCGCCATTGATGCCCAGGAAGGCATGCGGATTGGCCGAGGACAGCACCGCATTGATCGCGATGCTGACGTCGCCGTCGGTGCCGTTCTTGAAGCCCACCGGCGTGGACAGGCCGGACGACATCTCGCGGTGGGTCTGCGATTCGGTGGTGCGCGCGCCGATCGCGGTCCAGGCGATCAGGTCGCCCAGGTATTGCGGCGAAATCGGGTCCAGCGCCTCGGTCGCGGTCGGCAGGCCCAGCTCGCACACGTCGAGCAGGAAGCGGCGCGCGCGTTCCATGCCGACGTCGACGCGGAACGAGTCGTCCATGAACGGATCGTTGATATAGCCCTTCCAGCCGGTGGTGGTGCGCGGCTTCTCGAAATACACGCGCATCACCAGCACCATGGTGTCGCTGACTTCGTCCTGCAGCGCCTTCAGGCGGCGCGCATAGTCGAGGCCGGCCTCCGGATCGTGGATCGAGCAGGGGCCGACCACGACGAACAGGCGCTTGTCCTGGCGGTCGAGGATGTTGCGCAGCGTCTCGCGACCGCCCATGACGGTCGCATAGGCGCGCTCGCTCAGCGGCAGTGCCGCATGCAGTTCGACCGGCGTGGGCATGCGGGTGAACGAGCTGACGTTGGTATTTTCGATTTGAGGCGTGCTGGTCATGATGCTGTCTGGTTTTTTTCAGGTGGATCGGCCAGTGTAGACGGAAATTGCTGCACGTGCACAAGCGATAGCGCAAAAACCCTAGGTCGTCGCCGCCCGTGCTGCAGGCCAATCGGGTTCCCGTGTATCCTTTTGCCATGACTACCGACACGAATGACATCGAGCGCTTTGTCGCCGCCCCTTCATCAAGGAAATCGGCCGCGGCGTCAAGGGCGCGCGCAGCATGACGCGCGAGGATGCGCGCGCGCTCTACGCCGCCATGCTGGAAGGCCGGGTCTCGGACCTGGAACTGGGCGCCATCCTGCTCGCCATGCGCATCAAGGGCGAGTCGGTGGACGAACTCGGCGGCTTCATGGACGCCGCCGCCGCCTCGTTCGCGCCGCTGCCCACGCCGCGCGGCGAATTCGCCCCGGTGCTGATCCCGACCTATAACGGCGCGCGCAAGCTGGCCAACCTGACGCCGCTGCTGGCCCTGCTGCTGGCGCGCGAGGGCGTGCCGACCCTGGTGCATGGCGTGCGCACCGACCCCGGCCGCGTGACCACCGCCGAGATCCTGCACCAACTGGGCATTGGGGAGGCGACCACCACGGCCGAGGTGCAGAACGAGTTTGCCCACCTGCGCCCGGCCTTCATGCCGATCGAGCACCTGGCCCCGCGACTGGCGCATATGCTGTCGCTGCGGCGCGTGCTGGGCGTGCGCAATTCGACCCACACCCTGGTCAAGATCCTGCAGCCTTTCGATGGCCCGGCGCTGCGCCTGGTGTCCTACACCCACCCCGAATACCTGGAAACCCTGGGCGGCTTCTTCGAGGGCGTGGACAGCGAAACGCAAGGCGACGCCTTCCTGATGCGCGGCACCGAGGGCGAGACCGTGGCCCACCCGCACCGCGCCCAGCGCATCGACTGGTTCCACGCCGGCCAGCGCGCGCTGCTGGTCGAGCGCGATGCGCCGACCGACGAGTTGTCCGACGTGCCAGATGGCCGTGACGCGGCCACCACCGCAGCCTGGATCGGCGCCGCGCTGCGCGCAGAAGTGCCGGTGCCGGCCTCGATCGCAACCCAGGTGGCGTACTGCGTGGAGGTGTCGCGCAAGATCCGCGCGCGCAGCCAGCCGCTGGAATAGCTGCTGACCCGAGCCCGCCACTGGCATTACAATGACGGGTTCGGTAAAGCGCAGGAAGCGGCAGGCATGGCAAAACAATACGATGTGGCGGTGATCGGCGCGGGCGCGGCCGGGATGATGTGCGCGGCCGTGGCTGCCCAGAACGGCAAGCGCGTGGTCCTGATCGACCATGCGGCCAAACTCGCCGAAAAGATCCGCATCTCGGGCGGCGGCCGCTGTAATTTCACCAATATCAATGCCGGCCCGCAAAACTACCTGTCGCAGAATCCGCACTTCTGCAAGAGCGCGCTGTCGCGCTACACGGCCCAGGATTTCCTGGCGCTGGTGAAGAAATACCGCATCAGCCACCATGAAAAGCACAAGGGTCAATTGTTCTGCAACGATTCGGCCGAGCAGATCATCGCCATGCTGCGCGCCGAGTGCGAATTGGGTGGCGTGGACTGGCGCATGCCGTGCAAGGTGGCCGGCGTGCAGAAGCTGGAAACCGGCTTTTCCATCGACACGGATGGCGGCGAACTGCTGGTCGGGAATGTCGTGGTCGCCACCGGCGGCCTGTCGATCCCGAAGATCGGCGCGACCGACCTCGGCTACCGCATCGCCAGGCAATTCGACCTGAAACTGGTGGAAACCCGCCCCGGCCTGGTGCCGCTGACCTTCGATGGCCCCAGCTGGGAGCCCTTCGTGCCGCTGGCCGGCATCGCGCTCGAGGTCGAGGTGAGCACGGGCAGCGCAAAGGGGAAGGGCGCTCTGCGTGGTCACTTCCGCGAAGACTTGTTGTTCACGCACCGCGGCCTGTCGGGTCCGGCGATCCTGCAGATTTCGAGCTACTGGCAGCCGGGCACGCCGATCGTGCTCGACCTCCTGCCCGAAATGGACGTGGCGGAGACCCTGATCGGTCTGAAGAAGACCGAGAAAAAGCAGCTGGGCAATGTGCTGGCCCAATGGCTGCCGGCGCGCCTGGCCGACGGCTTACTGACCGCCAATGGTTTCGATCCAGCCGCGCGCCTGCCCGACATGGCCGACGCGAAATTGCGCAAGCTGGGTGACGCGATCAATCGCTGGTCCATCGTGCCGACCGGATCGGAAGGGTATCGCAAGGCCGAGGTGACCCTGGGCGGCGTCGATACGAGGGAACTGTCGCAGCAGACGATGATGGCCAATAAAGTGCCGGGTTTGTACTTCATCGGCGAGACCGTCGACGTCACCGGCTGGCTGGGTGGCTACAACTTCCAGTGGGCCTGGGCGTCCGGCGTGGCGGCAGGCCTGGCGCTGGCTGGAAGCTGAACTGGCCGATGTGTCAATTGTGGCACACCCTCATTGGTGGAGTGATAAACGCTTCCAATGATTGCAAAACGGTGCTAGAATTTCGTTCTTATCTAAATCCAACGGTTTGATTTTTACATGACCACTATCCGCCTTAAAGAAAACGAGCCGTTCGAAGTCGCAATGCGTCGCTTCAAACGCACCATCGAAAAAACTGGTCTGCTGACCGAACTGCGCGCACGCGAGTTCTACGAAAAGCCAACCGCAGAGCGCAAGCGCAAGCTGGCCGCTGCCGTGAAGCGCCACTACAAGCGCATCCGCAGCCAGCAACTGCCGAAGAAACTGTACTAATTACAGCTCAGCCGGCCAAGACCCGGTGACGGCCATGTCTGTCCCGGCGAGTCGCTGATGTCCGCAAACCCGCTTCGGTTTCGCCGCAGCGGGTTTTGTCGTTTGTGCCACGCCACAGGCGGTCTCGTCAGTGGCGTCGTCGAACCAGTCAAACCACCGAATACGGAGATTCCATGAGCTTGAAAGAACAACTGACCGAAGACATGAAAGCGGCGATGCGCGCCAAGGAAAGCGGCCGCCTGGCCGCCGTGCGCCTGATCATCGCCGAAGTCAAGCGCAAGGAACTCGACGAGCAGACCCAGCTGGACGACACCCAGGTGCTGGCCGTGATCGAAAAGATGATCAAGCAGCGCAAGGATTCGATCACCCAGTTCGAAGCCGGCGGCCGCGCCGACCTGGCCGACATCGAGAAGGCCGAGATGGCCATCCTGTCGACCTATATGCCTGCCGGCCTGTCCGACGAGGAAATCGCCGCCGAAGTCGCCGCCGCCGTGGCTGCCACCGGCGCCAGCGGTCCGCAAGACATGGGCAAGCTGATGGGCGTGCTCAAGCCGAAGCTGGCGGGCCGTGCCGACATGACCGTCGTGTCGGGGCTGGTCAAGAAGGCCCTGGCCGGCGCCTGATTGCTGCATCAGCCACATGATGCCCCGGCACGTTGCCGTGCAGGGACATCATCTTGTTGCATATCAATTTGCAGCAAGCGCTGCGGTATAGTCTGATTTAGACAAACACTGTGTAACGCCAAGTGATTCCGCAAACTTTCATCACCGATTTGCTCAACCGTGTCGACATCGTCGACATCGTCGGCCGCTACGTCCAGCTCAAGAAGGGCGGGGCCAATTTCATGGGCCTGTGCCCATTCCACAACGAAAAATCCCCCAGCTTCACGGTCAGTCCAACCAAGCAGTTCTACCACTGCTTCGGCTGCGGCGCCCACGGCACCGCGATCGGCTTCCTGATCGAGTACTCGGGCATGGGCTTCGTCGATGCCGTCAAGGACCTGGCCCAGAACGTGGGCATGATCGTGCCCGACGCCGACGACCGCATCCCGCCGGCCCAGCGCGCCGCCCAGCAGGCGCAGACGCTGGCCATGACCGATGCGTTGACCCAGGCCTGCAATTTTTATCGCGCCCAGTTGCGCGAAGCGCCGAACGCGATCGCCTACCTCAAGAACCGGGGCCTGACGGGCGAAGTGGCGGCCCGCTTCGGCATGGGCTACGCGCCATCCGGCTGGGACGGCCTGCGCTCGATCTTTCCCGACTACGATGCGCACGTGCTGGTCGAGTCCGGCCTGGTGATCGACAAGGTCGACGAGCAGGGCAACCACCAGCGCCGCTACGACCGCTTCCGCGAGCGTGTGATGTTCCCGATCCGCAATACCAAGGGTCAGGTGATCGGCTTCGGCGGCCGGGTGCTCGACGGTGGCGAACCGAAATACCTGAATTCCCCCGAAACGCCGCTGTTCCAGAAAGGACTGGAACTGTACGGCCTGT
Organism: Massilia oculi; assembly: GCF_003143515.1. NCBI lineage: Bacteria > Pseudomonadati > Pseudomonadota > Betaproteobacteria > Burkholderiales > Oxalobacteraceae > Massilia > Massilia oculi. The sequence goes on from NZ_CP029343.1 coordinate 3,850,802, forward strand.
TCGAGGCGCGCCAGGCGATCCGCGACGCCGGCTACGTGCTGGTGACCGAGGGCTATATGGACGTCGTCGCGCTGGCCCAGCTCGGCTTCCCGCAAGCGGTCGCCACCCTCGGCACCGCCTGCACCACGACCCACGTGCAAAAACTGTTGCGCCAGACCGACGACGTGATCTTCAGCTTCGACGGCGACAAGGCCGGCCGCCGCGCCGCGCGCCGCGCCCTGGAGGCCTGCCTGCCGCAGGTGAGCGACGACAAGACGATCAAGTTCCTGTTCTTGCCGCAGGAACACGACCCGGACAGCTTCGTACGCGAGCGCGGGGCCGAAGCCTTCGAGCAAGAAATTGCCGACGCGATGCCGCTGTCGCAATTCCTGTTGCGCGAAGTGACGCAGGAACATGACCTCGACACGCCGGAGGGGCGTGCCCACGCCCAGTTCGAGGCCAAGCCGCTGTTGCAGGCGATGACGCCGTCGAGCCTGCGCCTGCAGATCGTGCGTGGCCTGGCCAGCATGACGCAATCGACGCCGGCGGAGATCGAAAGCCTGTTCGAGTTGTCCAAGCCGGTAGCGACCGCGCGCCGCGCGCCGCCGCGCCAGGGGCGGCCCGAGCCGGTGGGGCTCGAGCTCAAGATGCTGCGCATCCTGGTTGCGCACCCGCACCTGGCCTTGCTGCTCGACGAGCAGGCTTTGACGGCCTTCGATTATTTTGGAGAGGAAAGCGCCGACCGCCTGCGCCACCTGGTCGAGACCGCGCAGGCGCTGGGTGAACACGGGACCTTCGCGGCCCTGTCCCAGCAACTGCGGGAAGTGACGAACGAATACGATGCGATGATCGCCGAAATCGCCGCGGAACCGGAAAATGAGGTCGATGGAGACCGCATTGTTCTGTTAAGTTCTGTGCGCCAGATCAAGGTGGATTGTCTGAAACAGGAGCTAAACCAGTTGTTTTCTTCGGGACTGACCCCAGATCAGGTAAGTGCTCGCTATCGCGAGATTGTTGCTCAGCAGGACCTTCTGGCCCGCGAGGCCGCTGCCGAGATGGCGCCCCGATGATCACCTGGCTCCGCCCTGGACGCCCAGGCGCTCGCAACTGGAAAAAGGTGGGGTGCGTGCTATAATAAAACGCTAACTATTGCAACTGTTGAAACCATTTTCGGTTCAATTTGACGCGTGGTGTTTCAGTTAGCGAGGCCCATGGATTTGTGCCTGCAGGATGATGTAAGGTAACAAAACTTTATTTTTAACCATCGTAAAGTTAGTCGTTGTGACATCGAAAGCGCCTGTGCCAACCAAGAAACCCGAAACCAAAGTGGCTGCGAAAACCACGAGAGCGTCTGCCGCCAAGGCGGACAATTCGCAAGACAAGGCCGAGGTTCGTACGGCGAACCCAGCGCCTGTCAGTCAGACGACCGATGCAGCTGCCCTGGCCGCGATCGACACGTCGGGCTACGTCCTGCCTTCCGTCAAGGTGCCGGGACGCCGTGGCCGCAAGCCGAAAGAATTCACCCCCGAGAACGACGAGATCGCGGCACTAAACGCGGTCGAGCGCGCCGAGCTGAAGGCGGCGGACAAGGCCAAGGCCAAGGACCGCAAAGCCAAAGAAAAAGCGCTGCTGAAAGATGCGTTCTCGTCCGATACCGAGGCCAGCGAAGAAGAACTCGAGCTGCGCCGCAACAAGCTCAAGGCCCTGATCAAGTCGGGCAAGGAGCGCGGCTTCCTCACGTATTCCGAGATCAACGACCATCTGCCCGAGAATATCGTCGATCCGGAAGCGATCGAAGGCATCATCGGCACCTTCAACGACATGGGCATCGCCGTGTACGAACACGCGCCCGATGCCGAGACCCTGTTGTTGTCCGATAGCGTGCCGAACGTCACGAGCGACGACGAAGCCGAGGCTGCCGCCGAGGCCGCGCTGTCGACGGTCGACTCCGACTTCGGCCGCACAACGGACCCGGTCCGCATGTATATGCGCGAGATGGGCTCGGTCGAGCTGCTGACGCGCGAAGGCGAGATCGAGATCGCGAAACGCATCGAGGACGGCCTGAAGGACATGATCCAGGCGATCTCCGCCTGCCCGGTGACCATTGCCGAGATCATCGACGCCGCCAACAAGATCGAGCGCGACGAGATCAAGATCGACGAGATCGTCGACGGCATGGTCGACCCCGAAGAAGGCGAAGACGTTTCGCCGAGCGCGGTCGCCCCGACCTCCACCGATTCCGACGACGACGAGGAAGACGAAGAGGACGCCGAAGAAGAGGAAGAGGAAGAAGAAGCCTCGACCGGCACCGGCGCCGCCGCGGGCTACTCGGCCGAGCAGCTCGAAGCGCTCAAGCAGGCCGCCCTCGGCAAGTTCGACGAGATCGGCCAGCAATTCGACAAGATGCGCAAGGCCTTCGAGAAGGACGGCTACAACTCGAAAGCCTACGTCAAGGCGCAAGAAGCAATCTCGAACGAGCTGCTGGGCATCCGCTTCACGGCCAAGGTGGTCGAGAAGCTGTGCGACACCCTGCGCGGCCAGGTCGACGAAGTGCGCCACATCGAGAAGCAGATCCTCGACGTCGCGGTCAACCGCTGCGGCATGCCGCGCGCCCACTTCATCAAGGTCTTCCCGGGCAATGAAACGAACCTGGAATGGGTCGACGGCGAAGTCAACGCCGGCCACGCCTATAGCGCCATCCTGGGCCGTAACATCCCGACGATCAAGGAACTGCAGCAACGCCTGATCGACCTGCAAGCGCGCGTCGTGCTGCCGCTGCCAGACCTGCGCAACATCAACCGTCAAATGGCGGCCGGTGAAATGAAGGCCCGCAAGGCCAAGCGCGAAATGACCGAGGCCAACTTGCGTCTGGTAATTTCGATCGCCAAGAAGTACACCAACCGCGGCCTGCAATTCCTCGACCTGATCCAGGAGGGAAATATCGGCCTGATGAAGGCGGTGGACAAGTTCGAATACCGTCGCGGCTATAAATTCTCGACGTATGCGACGTGGTGGATTCGCCAGGCGATTACCCGCTCGATCGCGGACCAGGCGCGCACGATCCGTATTCCGGTGCACATGATCGAAACGATCAACAAGATGAACCGGATCTCGCGCCAGATCCTGCAAGAAACCGGCGCCGAACCGGATCCGGCAACGCTCGCGATCAAGATGGAAATGCCGGAAGATAAGATTCGCAAGATCATGAAGATTGCAAAAGAGCCAATCTCCATGGAAACGCCGATCGGTGACGACGACGATTCGCATCTGGGCGATTTTATCGAGGACAACAACACCCTGGCACCGTCGGATGCGGCCCTGCACGCCTCGATGCGCGGCGTGGTGAAGGACGTGCTCGACTCGCTGACGCCACGCGAAGCCAAGGTGCTGCGCATGCGCTTCGGCATCGAGATGTCGACCGACCACACGCTGGAAGAAGTGGGCAAGCAGTTCGACGTGACCCGCGAGCGGATTCGCCAGATCGAGGCGAAGGCGCTGCGCAAGCTGCGTCACCCATCGCGTTCGGACAAGCTGAAGAGCTTCCTCGAAGGCAGCAGCTGATTGGTCGTACAGGCTTGACTTACCTGCAGTAAAGGCAATATGCTCTCGCCACTTCGTTCATCCGGTGTCCAGCCGGTGAGCAGGTGGCGAGTTCGCTTTCCACCGTACCAGTTTCTGGGCCTCTAGCTCATGCTTGGTTAGAGCAGCGGACTCATAATCCGTTGGTGCCGTGTTCGACTCACGGGAGGCCTACCAATTACTTCAATGGCGATTTTGGCGTCAAAGAGCAAGACTGCATTGCATTCCCGTCCGAACACTGCCATGAAACGCATCCTGACCTCGACGATCCTGCTTGGCCTGGCCGCTATCGTCGTTCCGAACGCAATGGCGCAACAGGCACAGATCAAACCTGGACTGTGGCAGGTCGAGCTGCTGCCCCTTGCCGGGACGCAAATCAATCCGCTCGGGGATAGCATTCAACAGTGGGCAGACAGTGTGGCGACGCCCGAGACTCGTAGAGAAATCGCGGAGTCGGACGCCGCGCTCGCTGCCAAAGGCATGGAAACCACAGGGAACAGACTTGGCTTGCGCACGAAAGAATGCATCACGAAGGAGCAGATTGCCAAGTACGACATTCTCGGCGAGCAAACGTTAAAGTCTTGCTCAACGAAAAAATCGCCGAGACCGGATGGGGTTGACGTCAGTATGACGTGCACTGATCCGGACATGCGCATGATTATGGATATGCGCGTGAGATACCGCGGCGAAAAAGCGTTCGACGTGGAATCGGTGACAACAATGCCTGGTGTCGATAATCAGCCCATGACTCTCAAGGGCAGCGGCACCGGCAAGTGGCTGAGCAGTGACTGCGGCGACATCAAACCAAGGGCCGCGAGCAAATAGGTCACTTACACGACCGAGGCACGCGCGATATTCGATAGCTGAGCTTTTCCGGTCTGACGGGCATATCGCGCAGCAAGGTCGGCTCTGGCGCGGCTCTTCGCGTCGATCGCATATTGCAGCTCGGCAGGGCGCATCAGCTTCGCATTCACGGGCGCGAAATGGGTTTTCGACAGCACGACGCGGCCCGGCATACTGGTTTGTTCAAGACCGAGAAACATGCCGACATTGCCATCCTCATGTGCCAGCGACCATTCCTCAGGAACGCCGTCCATTTTCAGTTGGACGGTGACATACCGCTCTCGTTCCACGGTGTTTGCCAAGCGTCCATGATTGATGGCGAGCGTTGCCAGTTCGAGCAGGACGCCTCCGGTCCATGTGTTTTCCAGCGTGGTCAGCGCCTCATCGGTTTCAATATATAGCTCGAGCTCAAATCCATTTCGGTCAGCAAATCGCTCGTCTCCCGCCACAGAGTCCGACAATCCGTCAGTGGTCACCAGCCTGGTGGCGCCACGGTCGATCAACTGGAAATTACGCATTCCACCGGGAAAGGCAGGATGGCGGGTATGGAACGGACTGAGCGGATCGAGAGATAAGCGGTCAATCACCGGGCCATGACCGGACCAGAACCGGTGTCGCAATTCGGCGTCGCTGCTTTTTGCGGGCGGGGCGGTAAATGCGTTAGCGCCGGTTGCATACAGTGCAGTCGCAAGCTGCAGGAGTGAACGTCTTTTCATTGGCATCAGGATGAAGGTCGGGCATCAATGATGCCATAAGGCAAAACGGCAGTTCAACCAGAACGTTCCCCTTGGCTCAAGTAGCCGCTCCGCCGCGCAATATCTGACCCAAACGATTACCCCGCGCATTACGGAGCAAACCAAGCTTCATGTTTTGACAGTGCCGAAGGCGAACGCCTCAGGTTCAGGCAAGCCTGCCCATGACAAAGGTCGCTATCTGCCCCACCTCCACTTCAACATCGACATACCCCCGCGCACGAAGCAGTGCCTCGAGTTGCGCGGATTGCGTGACTTCGCCTCCACTACGCAGCGTGCGCAGCGACGACATCATCGCCATGAACGGATCGTCCGGCCTGGTATACAGCGGCGCAATCAGCCAGCCCCCGCTGCACGAAGCGGCCGCGATACGGTCGATCGCTTGCTCGAGCACTGACAGTTTCATGAACATGGTGGGAAGCCACGCCAGCGTGTAGCGTGGACCAGGATCGAGCGCGGTCACGTCGAGACGTTGCAGCCGGATGCGCCCGGCATGTTCGCTGGCAGCCACGTTCCCGGCGGCGAGACGCAACGCGGGTTCCCAGATGTCGATCGCGTCGATATCGAGGTCAGGACACGTCTGCGCGGCCCGCAGCGCAACGCCGCCGACCCCGGTGCCGACATCGAGAAACACGCCATCCAGCGCCGCCTGCAAGGAAGGCCGTGTGCTGGCAAGGCCAAGGATGCGGTCGAATGCATTGCTGGAGGCACGCCCCATCGCCTGGAGGAGGTCGGGGTCTTCGACTTGCCACGAAGCCGTGCGATCGGGCTCCCTGAACAATTCGCTGCTTTCCACGAACGCCATCTCGATCTCGACAAGCAGCGGCGCGATTTCCGCGTGGTCGAGGTCCGTCAAGGCATCTCCCAACGCCAGGCGCACACCGTCGCTGATCTGCTCCTCGATGGCGGTATCGACGCCGGCGCCGGAACGCAGCTTGAGCGCCGCGCCGATCACCGCCAGCATTCGGGCGGCGCGAGCAAGTTCGTGGATGCGGTGAGAAATGGATCCTGACACGTAATACTCCCTCAATCGAGTTGGGGCTGCGAAGACACGCAACGTCACAACCAGATACGCAGGCATGCCGCCACTGGATGCGCCACGCGACGCCATTGCCCAAGACGTAACAGTCAATTGCGTCGGGCGCCGATTCTCCTCCCAGCCCGGCCGCGCCACACTGCTAGCGTTACCTGTCACGGGTAACCCCATCAGCGCCGTTCCCGCTAATGAACCTGAAAGAGGATGATCATGACCGCTCTTCGTTTCCATCGCATGGGCCTCGCGCTCACAACCGGCGCGACGCTGCTTGCCGCGCTGATCCAGCCGGCGCACGGCGCCGCGCCGGCGCCGGTCAAGCCGGCGTCCCGGGCCGCCGCCACCGTCAGCTACCACAAGGTCGACGTCGACGGCGTCAAGGTCTTCTACCGCGAAGCCGGCCCGAAGAACGCCCCGGCCATCCTGCTGCTGCATGGTTTTCCGACCTCGTCCCACATGTTCCGCGAGCTGATCCCGAAGCTGTCCGACCGCTACCGCGTGATCGCGCCCGACTATCCCGGCTACGGACAGAGCGACCAGCCGCCGATGGACCGCTACACCTACAGCTTCGACAACCTGGCCGCGACGATCGACAAGTTCACCGCCAAGGTCGGCCTGACCCGCTACGCCATGTACGTGATGGACTATGGCGCGCCGATCGGCTATCGGCTGGCGGCGGCCCATCCCGAACGGATCAGCGCCATCGTGGTCCAGAACGGCAACGCCTATGACGAGGGCCTGGACAACCCGTTCTGGGTGCCGGCCAAGGCTTACTGGAAGGACAAGAGCGAAGCCAACGCGGCCAAGCTGCGGCCCCTGTTCGAGTTCGACGCCACACGCTGGCAGTATTCCGAAGGCTACCGCGACCCGGCCGGCCACGTCAGTCCCGATTCCGCCGTGATCGACCAGGCCTATATGGACCGCCCGGGCAACAAGGCGATCCAGCTCGAGATGTTCTATAGCTACGGCACCAACCCGCCGCTGTATCCGGGCTGGCAGGCCTACTTCCGCAAGCACCAGCCGCCAATGCTGATCGTCTGGGGCAAGAACGACAAGATCTTCCCGGCCGAAGGCGCCAGCCCCTATCTGCGCGACCTGCCCAAGGCGGAGCTGCACCTGCTTGACACCGGCCACTTCGCGCTGGAAGAAGACGGCGAGCAGATCGCACGCCTGATGCGCGACTTCCTTGGGCGCACGGTCAAGCGCTGAGCCGGGGAGAGGTCGAGGTCGCACTGATGCATAATGACGCCCATCGACCACCCGTCCCGAGAAGGCGCGCATGACCGGCAACGCCAGAGCAGAGCAGCAAATCACCGTCAACGACATCGAGGTCGGCATGCGCGTCTACGAAGCGCTGGCGCACCACGCAAGGACGGGGCAGGGCGCGCCGATCGGCTACAAGGACTTGCTGACGCTGGCGCGCTCGCTGCACCCGAAGGACGCGGTGCTCGGCCGGGCGGTCCCGATCGGCATCGGCATGAAGCTGCGCTTCGTCGATGCTTTCTGCGCCGCCCATGCCTGGCCCAGGCTGTCGAGTCTCGCGGTGGGCCAGGACAGCATGCTGCCGGCCAGGGGATACGATGGCGACTGGGAAGCCGACCGGCGCGCCGCCGCCGCATTCGACTGGTCGGGCGCCGATGCGCAAATGCCGGCGTTCGCCAGCGCGCAGCGGGCCGCCGTGCCGGCCCGCCTGAAGCCGCGCAAGGAGCGCCCGGCCGATGTGTCCTGGTATGCCTATTTCTGCTCGCACCGCAAGGCGTGCGAGTGGATCGGGCAAGAAGACAAGCACGAGATCATCAACCTGATCATGGCCGGCCTGGATCCGGAAACCGCGCTTGGGCGGGTCAAGGCGGCCAGGGCCGAAGCGGCCGGCCCCACCGAAGCGGTATGAGTCACTGGGGCACGGGTTTCGCCAGCTCTTGGCCGCGGTTGTTGATGGACAGCGCGCCATTGGGCACGCCGCCATCGCGCGGGCGCGCGCGGCCTGCTGCCACGCAAGGATCAAGGGCGGCGTTCCAGTGCAGGGTGAACGGCTGTGCCGTCCACGCGTCCAACCCTGGCCTGATCCGGCCATGCCAGCTCGAAACAGGTGCCGCCGCCAACCGCGTGGCAGCGCGCCTCGCCCCCATGCGCCAGCGCGATCGCCCTGACCACGGCCAGTCCCAGGCCACTGCCCGACCCACCCTGCAGGCGCGCCGCATCGCCGCGTTGGAAAGCGTCGAACAGCTTGGCCGCAAAGCATGGGTCGATCCCCGGTCCGCTATCCGTCACGGTGAGCCGGCATTCGCCGCCGCTACAGGCAAGCCCGATCTCGAGCCAGCCCGGCGCCGCATGGCAGCGCGCGTTTTCCAGTAGCGCCAGCAGCGCTTGGCGCATGCGCGCCGGATCGCACTCCACCAGGTCCTCGTTCAGCCGCAGCGCGGGCAGCAGGCCTTTCGCACGCAGCTCCGGTTCGGTCAGGGCCAGCACGTCGCGGATCCCTGCCGCCAGGTCGCAGCGTTCCATCTGCAGGGTCAGGTGGCCGCTGTCGGCCAGGCCCACCACCCGCAAATCCTCGATCAACCGTCCCAGGTTCTCCACCTGTGCCAGCAGGTTGCGAAACAGCTTCTCATCCGGCATGAACACGCCTTCGGCCAGTCCCTGGATACGGCCGCGCAGGATGGTGATCGGGGTGCGCAGTTCGTGCGCGATGGCGGCGTTCCAGAACACCTGCTCTTTCGCCATGCGCTCGAGCCGCTCGGCCATGACGTTGAAGTCTTCCACCAGCAGCGAGGCTTCGCCCAGGGAGCGGTCGTCGCTTGTCGCGCGTGCCGTCAAATCACCATTCGACACCCGGCGCAAGCTGCTGGCGACCGAGGTCAATGGCGCCAGGATGCGGCGCGACAGCTTGGCGGCGGCAAAGATCGCGAGCGCGACCGCACTCAGGGTCGACAGCACGATCCAGCCCCATTCGGGGCCCGAGGGCATCCAGGCGCCGGCTGGGGCCAAATGGCCGGGAGCGTAGGCGAACATCACGAAATAGAACACATAGGAGCCGACCGTGATCGCGACCACCACGCTCAGCACCAGCAGCGTCATGGTGACCACGATCTGGCGGCTCAGGCCATGGACGGGTTTCACGTCTTGCCGCCGAACTTGTAGCCGACGCCGCGGATCCCGCGCGGCACGTCGGTCACGCCTGCTTCTTCCAGCTTGCGGCGCAGCTTGCTCACATGGCTGTCGACCGTGCGTTCCAGCGTGTCGCCCTCGGGCAGGCAGTGGGTGAGCAGGTCCATGCGGCTGAACACCTGGCGCGGCGAGCGCGCCAGATACGCCAGCAGCTTGAATTCGGTCAGGGTCAGCGCCAACGCCGGTCCACGTGCGCTGGCCAGCGTGACCTCGTGCTTGTCCAGGTCGATGACGAGGTCGTCGACGCGGATCACGGATGCCCCATTGCCCGCCGCATGGGCCAGCGTGCGGCGCAGCACTGCCTGGGCGCGCGCCACCACCTCGGCCGGGTTGAAGGGCTTGACCACGTAGTCGTCGGCGCCGATGCGCAGGCCGGTGAGCTTGTCGACGTCCTGGTCCATCGCGGTCACCATGATCACCGGCGTGCCGCCGCGGCGGCGGATCTCGGACAGCACCATCCAGCCGTCGAGGCCGGGCATCTGCACGTCGAGCAGCACCAGGTCGGGCCGCGCGGACAGGTGCAGCGCGAGGGCCTGATGGCCGTCCTGCGCGCGCAGCGTGCGAAAGCCGCCGCGCGAGAAATAGGCGGTGAGGATGACCGCGATCTCGTCGTCGTCCTCGGCGATCAGCACCAGGGCCGCTCCAGCGCCCGATTGCGCGGTCATCTCCATCGAATCTCCATACAAGGGCAACCGAATGCCAACGTGCACACCGCACAATCGCCGTTTGCCCGACCCGCTACTCTACCCATGCCCCTGTTTTTCATCAACCGCCCCGTGTTCGCCTGGGTGATCGCCCTGTTCATCGTGCTGCTGGGCGTGATCGCCATCCCGCAGCTGCCGGTGGAACGCTATCCCAACGTGGCGCCGCCCACCGTCAGCATCACCGCCGTCTATCCGGGCGCGACGCCGCAAACCATGAACGACGCCGTGGTCGGCCTGATCGAACGCGAACTCTCCAGCGTCAAGAACCTGCTGTACTTCGAGTCGTCGACCGATACCACCGGCACCGCCCAGATCACCGCCACCTTCCGGCCCGGCGTCGATCCCGACATGGCCCAGGTCGACGTGCAGAACCGCATCAAGGCGGTCGAGCCGCGCCTGCCGCAGACGGTGCGCCAGAACGGCCTGATCGTCGAGTCGACAATTTCGAACTTCCTGATGTTCATCGCGCTGACGTCGGATACCGGCGCCTTCGACGAGACCGACCTGGGCGACTACATGGCGCGCAACGTGGTCGAGGAGTTGCGCCGGGTAGAGGGTGTCGGCAAGGTGCAGCTGTTCGGCGCTGAGAAGGCGATGCGGGTCTGGGTCGATCCGGCCAAACTGGTGGCCTACAACCTGTCGATGACCGACGTCACGGCCGCCATCGCGCGCCAGAACGCGCAGATCGCGCCGGGCCGCGTGGGCGACGCGCCGGCGCCGCCTGGGCAGCAGATCACGGTGCCGCTGACCGCCGAGGGCCAGCTGTCCACGCCGGAAGCGTTCCGCGCCATCGTGCTGCGCGCGAACCCCGACGGCTCCACCTTGCTGCTGCAGGACGTGGCGCGCATCGAGCTCGGCGCGCAGAGCTATGGCTTCAGCACGCGCGAGAACGGCCACGTCGCCACCGCCGCCGGCGTCCAAATGGCGCCCGGCGCGAATGCGGTGGCCACCGCCGCCGGCGTGCGTGCGCGCCTGGCCGAACTGGGCAAGGCGATGCCGGCCGGGATGAAGGTCAGCGTGCCTTTCGACACCGCGCCATTCGTGGAGATCTCGATCAAGAAGGTGGTGATGACCCTGTTCGAAGCCATGGTGCTGGTGTTCCTGGTGATGTATCTGTTCCTGCAGAACGTGCGCTATACCCTGATCCCGGCGCTGGTGGCGCCGATCGCGTTGCTGGGCACGTTTACGGTGATGATGATGGCCGGCTTCTCGGTCAATGTGCTGACCATGTTCGGCATGGTGCTGGCGATCGGCATCATCGTCGACGATGCGATCGTGGTGGTCGAGAACGTCGAGCGCCTGATGGCGACCGAGGGCTTGTCGCTCAAGGAGGCCACGATGAAGGCGATGCGCGAGATCACCGGCGCGGTGGTCGGCATCACCCTGGTGCTGACCGCCGTGTTCATCCCGATGGCCTTCGCCAGCGGTTCGGTGGGCGTGATCTACCGCCAGTTCTCGCTGTCGATGGCGGTCTCGATCCTGTTCTCGGCCTTCCTGGCGCTGTCGTTCACGCCTGCGCTGTGCGCCACGCTGCTCAAGCCGGTCGAGGGCGGCCATCATGAGAAAAAGGGATTCTTCGGCTGGTTCAACCGCGGCTTCGAGCGTCTCACGGCGCGCTACTCGTCCACCACCACGGCGCTGGTCAGGCGCGCCGGCCGCATGATGCTGGCCTGGCTGGCGATCGGCATCGCGCTGGCCTTCGCCTTCGGCAGGCTGCCGTCGGCCTTCCTGCCCGAGGAAGACCAGGGTTATTTCATGACTTCGTTCCAGCTGCCGGGCGACGCCACCGTCGAACGCACGCTCGAGGTGGTCAAGGCCTATGAAGCGCACGTGGCCTCGCGCCCCGGCCTGGGCGACAATGAAGCGATCCTCGGCTTCGGCTTTTCGGGCTCGGGTCCGAACGCGGCCATGGCCTTCACCATGCTCAAGGACTGGGACCAGCGTGACGGCGCCACCGCCCAGGGCGAGGTGGCGGCGGCCCAGGAAGCGATGAACTCCAGCCGCGAAGGCATGATCATGAGCCTGATGCCGCCGGCCATCGACGGCCTGGGCAACTCGTCCGGCTTCGCGCTGCGCCTGCAGGACCGTTCCAACCAGGGCCAGGCGGCGCTGATGGCGGCCCAGGACAAGCTGCTTGCGCTGGCCGCGCAAAGCCCGCTGGTGGCCGGCGTCTATCCCGAAGGCTTGCCGCCCGGCGTGAGCGTGCGTCTCGACATCGACCGCGCCAAGGCGCAGGTGCTGGGCGTGGCGTTCGCCGACATCAGCGACACCCTGTCGGCCGCCATGGGCTCGGTGTACGTCAACGACTTCCCCAACGCCGGGCGCATGCAGCAGGTGATCGTGCAGGCCGAGGCCAGCGCCCGCATGCAGGTCGCCGACGTCCTCAAGCTGAATGTACGCAACGTGAACGGCGGCATGGTGCCGCTGGCCGAGGTGGTCAAGCCCGTCTGGACCGAGGCGCCGCCGCAGCTGATCCGCTACCTGGGCTATCCGAGCGTGCGCATCGCGGGCGCCGCGGCGCCGGGCGCATCCAGTGGCGAGGCGATGGACGAGATGGAGCGCCTGGCCGGCCAGCTGGGCCCAGGCTTCGCGGTCGAGTGGACCGGCCAGTCGCTGCAGGAACGCGAAACGGCGGCCCAGGCGCCGCTGCTGATGGCGCTGTCGATCCTGGTCGTGTTCCTGGTGCTGGCCGCGCTGTACGAGAGCTGGTCGATCCCGTTCTCGGTGATGCTGGTGGTGCCGCTGGGCCTGATCGGCGCGGTGGCGGCGGTGATGCTGCGCGGCCTGCCCAACGACGTGTTCTTCAAGGTCGGCATGATCACGGTGATCGGCCTGTCGGCCAAGAACGCGATCCTGATCGTCGAATTCGCCAGGCAGCTGCACGACGAGGGAAAAGGCTTGCTCGAATCGGCGGTGGAGGCGGCGCGCCTGCGCCTGCGGCCCATCCTCATGACGTCGCTGGCGTTCGCGCTGGGCGTGGTGCCGTTGATGCTCGCCTCGGGCGCCAGCGCCGAGACCCAGCATGCGATCGGCACCGGCGTGTTCGGCGGCATGGTGGCGGCTACTGTGCTGGCGGTGCTGTTCGTGCCGGCCTTCTTCGTGTTCGTCGTCGGCCTGCAGGAGCACATTGCGCGCTGGCGCAAGCGCAAGCCCTGATTCCGGCGAACTCTCGCCAATTGTCACAATCGTGTGGCTAAAAAGTCACAAAAAACTGGTAAGTCCGATAGGTTGTCGTTAATTTGTAATTAGATGTATTTCCATGTGGCAACTTAGTGCATATACTCCCCGCGGTTAAGTTGTTGCATGGAAACAAATGTCAGTCCTTCCGCATTATTTTCGCCTTTGTGCGCCGATCGCCCTGTTCGTCGCCAGCTTCTCCTTTCCCGCGCTTGCACAGGATGTGTCGGGGTTAGCCGAGCAACAGCTGCAGCTCCAGCAGCAGCGCGAGGATGCACGCCGCAAGCGGGACGAGGCCCAGCCGGACGTGCGCCTGCAGGGCGCGCCGACGCCGCCGGCCGGCTATCCCGTCGCCGAGTCTCCCTGCTTCGTCATTGATACGGTCGAGCTCGAAGGAGAAGGCGCCAGGGATTTTGCGTCGGCGCTGGACGCCGCGCATCCCGGCCGCGGTCGTTGCCTGGGCAGCGCCGGCATCAACGTCCTGGTCGGGCAAGTCCAGAATGCACTGGTCGCGCGCGGCTATGTGACCACCCGGGTGGTCGCCGCGCCGCAAGACCTGAGGGACGGCCGATTGCAGCTGACCCTGGTGCGCGGGCGGATCCGGGCGATCCGCTTCGCCGGCGCCGAGCCGGGACACTGGCGCGCCGCGCTGCCGGCCCGCCCGGGCGACCTGCTGAACCTGCGTGCGATCGAGCAGGGCCTGGAGAACCTCAAGCGGGTGCCGGGCGCCGAAGCGGACATCCAGATCGTGCCGGCCGACCTGCCCGGCGAAAGCGACCTGCAAGTAAAGTGGCGGGGCGGCCGCGCCTATCGCCTTGCCGTGTCGCTCGACGACAGCGGCAGTCAGGCCACCGGCACCTACCAGGGCGGGGTCACGCTGTCGGTCGACAATCCGACCGGCTCGCAGGACCTGTTCTATCTCACGCTGAACCATAACCTGCCCGGCGACAGCCCGTCCGGCGACTACGGCACGCGCGGCTATGCGGCACATTACTCGGTGCCATGGCAATACTGGCTGTTCTCGGCCCAGGTCAATGACTATCGCTACCACCAGAGCGTGGCCGGCGCCAACCAGGACTACATCTACAGCGGCAGCAGCCTGAACACCGAGTTGAAAGCGTCGCGCCTGGTGTATCGCGACGCCGTGCGCAAGACCACGCTCTCGGTGCGCGCCTACCAGCGCCGCAGCCACAACTTCATCGACGACACCGAAGTCGAAGTGCAGCGCCGCCGCATGGGCGGCTTCGTGCTCGGCATCGCGCACAAGGAATTCATCGGCCGCGCCACGCTCGACGCCGCGCTGGGCTGGAAGATCGGCACCGGCGCCTTCGGGACCCTGGCGGCGCCGGAAGAGCCCTATGGCGAAGGCACGGCTCGCCCACGACTCCTGACCGCCGACCTGGCCCTGCAGTTGCCGCTGACGCGCGACCTCGCCTGGTCGTCCTCGTGGCGCGGCCAGTGGAACCGCACGCCGCTGGTGCCGCAGGACCGCTTCGCCATCGGCGGCCGCTACACCGTGCGCGGCTTCGACGGCGAAACCAGCCTGTCGGCCGAGCGCGGCTGGCTGTTGCGCAACGACCTGGCCTGGACGCTTCCCGGCACCCGCCAGCAGCTGTATGCGGCGATCGACCACGGCCAGGTCTCCGGCCCAGGCGCCGAGCGCCTGCTGGGTACCCGCCTGAGCGGCGCCGCCATCGGTTGGCGCTTTGCGTGGGGACGGCTGCAGGGCGACCTGTTCGGCGGCGCCCCGATCGATCGTCCGGACGGCTTCCGCAGCGCCAGCGTGACCACCGGCTTCAACCTGAACTACGACTACTGACTGCCATGAACAAGCTCCGATACCGTCTCGTCTTCAACCAGGCCCGCGGCATGCTGATGGCCGTCCAGGAAACCGCACGCAGCCAGGGCAAGGGCCCGGGCGAGACCGGCGCGCCGGCCGGGCTGCGCGGCCTGGGCCCGCAGCCGCTGCTGCGGCGCCTGGCCTTGCTGCTGGGGACGGCGTTCGGCGGCGCCTTGTTGTGCGGGGCGGCGCAGGCCCAGATCGTGGCCGATCCGCGCGCGCCCGGCCAGCAGCAGGCGACCGTCCTGCGCACGGCCAACGGCGTGCTGCAGGTGAACGTGCAGACCCCGAGCGCCGCCGGGGTGTCGCGCAACGTCTATGCGCAGTTCGACGTGCCGCACGGCGGCGCTATCCTGAACAACGCGCGCACCGACGTCCAGACCCAGCTCGGCGGCTGGGTCCAGGCCAATCCGTGGATGAAGGAGGGCAGCGCGCGGGTCATCCTGAACGAGGTCAATTCGAGCAATCCGAGCCGCCTGCAGGGCTTCGTCGAAGTGGCCGGACCGCGCGCCGAAACCGTGATCGCCAACCCGGCCGGCATCGTGGTCGACGGCGGCGGCTTCATCAACGTCAGCCGCGCCACCCTCAGCACCGGCGCGCCGCAGATGGTGGATGGACGGCTCACCGGCTTCGACGTGCAGCGCGGCCTGATCGCGATCGAAGGCGCGGGCCTGAACGCCAGCCAGACCGACTACACCGCGCTCATCGCGCGCTCGGTCCAGCTCAACGCCGGCCTGTGGGCGCAGCGCCTGGACGTCGTCGCCGGCGTCAACCAGGTGGGCCTGGACGACACGCCGGCAGCAACTCCCAGCGTGACGCCGGCGGGCGCCAGCCGCGCAGACGCCCCGTCCTACGCGATCGACGTCGCACGGCTGGGCGGCATGTACGCCAACCATATCTGGCTGGTGGGCACCGAAGCAGGGGTCGGCGTGCGCAATGCCGGCGAGATCGGCGCCGCCGCCGGCGACCTGGTCGTCACCAGCAGTGGCCGCCTGGAAAACCGCGGCACGATGGAGGCGAAAGAACGCCTGGATGCACAAGCACGGGCGATTGAGAACGAGGGCGGCATGCTCGCCGGCGCCGGTCTGCTGCTGGCGGCGCAGGAGCTGCGCAACGCGGGCGAGCTGGCCACCCACGGCCAAGCCCGGATCGTCCTCGAGGGGGCGCTCGACAACCGCATGGGCACGCTCGAGGCGAATCGCATCGAGATCGCCGCCACCACGCTGACGAACCGCGACGGCAGCATCGTCCAGACCGGGGGCATGGCCCTCGGCCTGGAGGCGCAGGCCGTGTCGAACGGCGCAGGCACCCTGGGCCAGGCCGCCGCCGCGCCTTCCACAGTATCGCCGGCACCGGCAGCGCCGGCCGGGGCGGACACGCCGGCGGATGCCGGCGCGGGAACGCCAGCGACCGCGCCGGAAAGCGCGCCAGGCGTCGATGCCGGCAGTGCGCCAATCGTGCCAGGCGCGCCGGCGCCGGTCACGGTGGATGGCATGCTGAAGGCAGACCTGCTCGACAACGATGGCGGACGGATCGAAGCCAGCGGCGGCGTCGGCGTGCGTACCGGGCAATTCCTGAACCTCGGCGGCGAGGCGCACCTGGAGAGCCTGGAAGTGCGCGGCCCACGCTTCGACAACGCCGGGGGCTCCCTGCAGGTACGCGGCGCTCTGCAGGTCGAGACCGGCAGTTTCGGCAACCGCGCGGGCAGCCTGCTGGTGGGCGGCGCGGCCGACGTCGTCACTGGCGGCTTCGACAACGTCGACGGCCTGCTGCAGGCCGGCCGCCTTGCACTGCATGCCGCCACGCTGGACAATGACGGCGGCATGCTGCGCCACCTCGGCGCCGCGCCGGCCATGATCGCGGTCGACGGCGAACTGAAACAGCAGGCCGGCGCGATCCACACGGCGTCGGCGCTGGACCTGCGCGCCGGCAGCATCAGCGGCGCGCGTGGCACGCTGAACGTCAGCGGCGACCTGGACCTGGTCAGCGGCGCCGCCAGCGCGACGCAGGGCGTCTGGCGCATTGGCGGCGACGCCCGCATCGCGACCGGCGACCTGGACGCCAGCGAAGGCATCGTCAGCGCCGAGGGTGCGCTGGCGCTGGCCAGCAAGTCGATCGACAACAGCGACGGGCGCATCGTCGCCGGTACCGAGGCGACGGTGCGGGCCGATGGCGCGATCGACAACTCGCGCGGCCTGATCCAGGCCGACAGCGCGCTCGAGGTCGCGGCCGGCGGGCGGCTGCTGAACCGGGCAGGCACCGTCGAGACCCTCGGCGCGCACGCCA
Organism: Massilia oculi; assembly: GCF_003143515.1. NCBI lineage: Bacteria > Pseudomonadati > Pseudomonadota > Betaproteobacteria > Burkholderiales > Oxalobacteraceae > Massilia > Massilia oculi. The sequence continues at coordinate 3,868,163 of NZ_CP029343.1, forward strand.
CGTTGGCGCTCGAAGCGGCCTCGATCGACAACACCTCCGGCCGGCTGGTCAATGTCGGCGACGGCGCGGCCAGGATCGTGGCCGGGGTCATCACCAGCGATGGCCTGATCGGCGGCAATGGCAGCCTCGACATCGAGGCCGGACGGCTGGCCAACGAGGAGAAGGGCCGCATCGTGTCCGCGGCCGCCATGACGCTGACCGTCGATACCCTGCTGACCAACCGCGGCAGCATCGCCAGCGGCGCGGAGCTGGCGGTGCGCGGCGCGCGCGCGGTGCTCGACAACCAGGGCAGCATCCTGGCGCAGGACGACCTGCTCATCGACAACGGGGCGATCGTCAACCGCGGCACGATCGCGACCGCCAGCGGCGGCGTGGGCGCGCTGCTGGTGGACACCGGGCGCCTCGACAACGACGGCGGTGCGCTGCAGGCCGCCGCCAACGCCCACATCGAGGTGGAGGGCCGCGTCAGCAACGTCGAGGGCGCCATCGACGCGGCGGACGAGCTGCGACTGAAAGCCGGCGGCAATCTCGACAATACAGGCGGCGACATCATCGGCGGCCAGCGGATCGACGTCGCGGCGCGCAATATCGACAACCTGGATGGCAGGATCGTCAGCACCGGCCACGGCGACTCGGTCGTGAAGGCGGCGGGCACGATCGATAACGGCGGCAGCATCGGCGCCCGGGGCGCGCTCACGGTCGACGCGCGCGTCCTCGAGAACCGTGCCGGCGCCGACATCGCCGCGCACGGCGCCCTGGACTTGGGCGTGAGCGAGCGTCTGGTGAACCACGGCGCCATCAGCAGCGGCGGCGCCATGGCCTATGACGAGGGCGGCGCGCTGCTGGAAAACCGCGGCACGATCACCGCAGGCGGCGACATGCGCATGCGCGTGGACATCATCGACAACCAGGGCGGCGCAATCCTCACCCTCGATGGCGCCGACATGGCGCTGGCGGCCAATACCCTGGACAACCGCGGCGGACGCGTGATGGCAGGCGATGCGGTGCGCTTCGATATCGCGGGCGAGATGAACAATGACGGCGGCCTGGTCCAGGCGGGCGACGCGCTGCGGGCGCGGGTGGGCGGCAAGTTGAGCAACGCGGCCGGCACCATCGAGGTGCTGGGCGAGCACGGGACCCTGGCGATCGACGCCGGCGCGATCGACAACATCGCTGGACGCGTCGTGAACGCAGGCAGCGGCGACAGCACCGTGCGCGCCGCCACCACGCTGGACAATACCGGCCTGATTGCCGGCAATGGCAAGCTGGCGGTCGAGGCCCACGACGCGCGCAACAGCCCCGATGGCGTCATCGCCGCGGGCGCCGCGCTCGAACTCACGCTGCATGGCAGTCTCGACAACGCGGGCACGATCAGCAGCCGCGCCACGCTGGACATGGACGCGACGACGGCGGTAGTAAAAAACCGCGGCGTCATCGTCGCCGGCGACGACGCCACGCTGGCGATGGGACGGCTCGACAACGACGGCGGCCGCATCGTGACCGCGCTCGGTTCCGGCGCAAGCCTGGCGCTGCAGGCCGACAGCCTCAGCAACCGTGGCGGCGCCATCATGGCCGAAGATGCGATGGCGGTGCAGGTGGCGGAAGGGTTCGACAACACCGGCGGCACGCTGCAGGCCGTCAACCGCATGAACGTGGCCGTCGGCGCCACCCTCGACAACGACGCCGGCCTGATCGAGGCGAGCGGGCCGGCGTCGACCCTGGCGCTGCAGGCCGACGTCGTCGCCAATGGCCGCGGCCGCATCGTCAACGTCGGCGCCGGCGCCGCCACCGTGACTGGCGACACGGTCGTCAACAACGGCCTGATCGCCGGCAACGGCACTCTGGAGCTCTCGGCCGGCACCCTGCTCAACGAGGCGGTGGGCACGATCGCCTCCAGCGGCGCCATGCGGGTCGATATCGGGACCGCAATGGACAACCGCGGCGCCGTCAATAGCGGCGCCACGCTCGACATCGGCGCCCAGGACGCGGTGGTGCGCAACAGCGGCCTGGTGGTCGCGCGCGGCGCGCTGGCCATGCGCGCCGGTGAGCTGAACAACGATGGCGGCCAACTGGCCACGGCAGGAGGTTCCGGCGCCGCGCTGCGCATCGAGGCCGGCGATATCAGCAACCGCAAGGGCGTGATCCTGTCCGACGCCGATGCGACGATTGCCAGCAGCGGCGCCATCGACAACAGGGAGGGGACGCTGCAGGCCGCCGGCTCGCTCGCGCTGGATGCGGCCGGCAAGGTCGACAACGATGCCGGCGTGATCGAGGCGCTGGACCCGGCCGCCACCCTGGCGCTGCGCGCGGGGGAGCTCGACAATGGCAGCGGGCGGCTGGTCAACGTCGGCGCCGGCGCCACCAGCATCGATGCCGGCAGTATCGCAAACCGGGGCCTGGTGGCCGGCAACGGCCAGGTGACCCTGGCCGCCGACAGCATCGACAACGCCGCAGCCGGCACCATCGCCGCCGGGCGCGGGCTCGATATCGACGCCAGCGCCAGCATCGTCAACGCCGGCCTGGTGAGCAGCCATGACGCGCTGATGGTGCGCGCCGCGACGGCAAACGTGCGCAACAGCGGCCAGATCGTCAGCGGGGCCGACGCCACGCTCGACACCGGCGCCTTCGAAAACAGCGGACAACTGGTTACCACCGCGGAAGGCGGCGGCGATATCGCGCTGCGTACGGGCGACGTCGTCAATGCCGGCGGCGCCATCGTGGCGGCCGGCGCCATGCGCATCGACACCGACGGCACGCTCGACAACGGCAAGGGCACGATCCGTGCCGTCGAGGCGCTGCAGGTTGCGGTCAGCGGCAGCCTGCTCAACCACGATGGCGCGATCGAGGCGACCGACGCCGCCGCCCTGCTCGACGTGACCGCCCACGCCATCGACAACGGCAACGGGCGCCTGGTGAATGCAGGCAGCGGCGCCACCCGCATCGAGGCCGCCACGAGCATCGTCAACAGCGGACTGGTGGCCGGCAACGGCCGGCTGGACCTGCTGGCGCAGACGGTCGACAACCGCGCCGCCGGAACCGTTGCGTCGGGCGGCGCGATGGACTTGCAGGTGACCCGGGTGCTGGACAATGCGGGCAGCATCAGCAGCGCCGGCACGCTCGACATGGACCAGGCTGCAGCCCGCCTTGCCAACAGCGGCAAGATCGTCGCCGGCGAGCGCATGGCGCTGCATGCGCAGGCGATCGTCAACGACGGCGGCCAGATCGCCACGGCGGACGGCGCCGACATCGTGCTGGACAGCGTGACGCAGCTGAGCAACCGGGGCGGCCAGATCGTCGCCGCCGGCAACGCCAGCCTGGCGGCCGGCGGCGCCATCGACAACAGCGGCGGTCAGGTTCAGACGCCGGGCCGGCTGACGGTGAGCGCCGGCGGCGCGCTGGTCAACACCGGCGGCGCCTTCGAGGCGACCGGCGCGGCCAGCACGCTTGCCATGCAGGCCGGATCGATCGCTAACAGCGGCAGGATCGTCAACAGCGGTTCCGGGCTGACGGACGTGCGCAGCGTGGCGGGCATCGTCAATAGCGGCACGATCGGCGGCAACGGCGCGCTCGACCTGGGCGGCCTGACGCTGGACAACAGCGCGAGCGGCACCGTCATCGCGGGCGCCGGGCTCGAACTGGCGATCCGCCAGCGGCTGGACAATGCCGGCGGCACGATCAGCAGCGGCGGCGCCCTGCGCTTCAACCAGGCCGGCGCCGCCTTTATCAACAGCGGCCGTATCGGCGCCGGCGGTACGATCGATATCCGCGCCGCCGACATCGACAATGGCGGCGAGCTGTATACCGCAAGCGGCTCGGGCGCTGGCATCGCGCTCGCGGCGGGAGACCTGCGCAATATCGGCGGCAAGGTGGCGGCCGACGGCCGGCTCGATGTCGACGTGCGCGGCGGCGTGGACAACCACGCTGGCACCCTGCACGGAGGGCGCGGCCTGGTGCTGGAGGCGGGCCGGGACATCTTCAACGGCAGCGGCACGATCGAGGCCGCCAGCGGCGCGCTCGACGTGCGGGCCGCTTCCATCACCAGCAGCGGCCGCATCGTCAACGGCGGCGCCGGCGACACCCTGGTCAAGGGTAGCGCCAGCATCGTCAACGACGGCACGATCGCCAGCAACGGCGCGCTCACGCTCGACACCCTGAGCCTGCGCAACGGCGCCGGCGGCCAGATCGGCGCCGGCCGCGCGATGATGATCGAGGCCAGCCGCGAATTCACCAATGCCGGCAACGTCAGCAGCGCCGGCACGCTGACTTTCGAGCAGTCGGGGGCCAGCTTCGTCAACAGCGGCCAGGTCGACGCCGGCGGTCATGCGAACTTCAAGGTAAATACCTTCAACAACGATGGCGGCCGCATCTCGACGGTGAAGAACTCTGGCGCCGACGTGATCGTGACCGCGTCCGGCCTAAGCAACCGCAATGGCGCGATCCTGGCGGACGGCAAGGCCGGCCTGACCCTCGAGGGCGCCCTCGACAACCGCGGCGGCACGCTGCAGGCGGGCAGTGAGCTGAGCGCGACCGCGAAAGGCACGCTGAACAACGACGGCGGCACGATCGAGGCGATCGGCGCCAACGCCAGCGTGACGATCGACAGCGCGGCCATCGACAACGGGGGCGGCCGGATCGCCAACCTGGGCAAGGGCGAGACCAAACTCACCAGCCAGGCCGGCATCCTGAACAACGGCACGATCGCGGCCATGGGCAACCTGCTGCTCACCGGCCAGGAGTTGCAGAACGGGGCGGCGGGCGTCATCGCTTCAGGCGCCAACACCCAGCTTGCGATCGAGCGCCAGTGGGCCAACCAGGGCAAGGTGAACAGCGCCGGCACGCTGACCTTCGACCAGGCCGGCGCGACCTTCGTCAACAGCGGCCAGGTGCTGGCGGGCGGCAATGTCGTGATCAATGCCCAGCAGGTGAACAACAATGGCGGCCAGCTCGGCACCGGCAACGGCTCGGGCGCCGACCTGACCCTGACGGCCCAGCAGATGAGCAATGAGGACGGCCGCATCGCGACCGACCGCGACCTGGTGGTGACGACCGGCGCCATGGCCGGCATGGGCAAGCTGTTCGGCGGCCGCGACCTGGCGCTGACGATGGACGGCGACTACGTGCATGGCAGCGGCGAGCAGCAGTTCCAGTCGAACCGCGACCTCAGCCTGACCGTGACCGGCAACATCACCAATACCGCCAATTTCGAGGCGATCGGCACGCTGACGCTGTCGGGCCAGCAGATCACCAACAATGCCGGCGCCACCATTGGCGGCCAGGGCGTGGCGATCAAGGCGAGCGGCGACCTGGATAACGCCGGCGAGATCCAGGGCGACGCCAAGCTCGACATCGAAGCGGCGAACGTGCGCAACACGAATGCGATCATTGGCGGCGAGGTCAGCATCGAGACCGTCAACCTGGACAATTCAGGCGGCCAGGCGCTGGTCGGCGCCACGCGCTCGCTCGACCTGGGCGTATCCGGCGCGCTGAACAATACAGGCGGCGCGACACTGTACAGCAGCGGCAGCCTTTCCATCGGCGGCGTCGGCGTCGGCGCCGCAGGCCTGGTCAACAACCACTCATCGACCATCGAGGCGGGCGGCGACCTGGCGATGAACGTCGACACGCTCAGGAACATCCGCGAGAACGTGCGTATCCACCAGGTCCAGACCGTGAACGATACCTTCCAGATGTCCTTGCCGGGGTGGTACTCGCAAGGGGATAACCACGACAGCTTCGAGACCAGTGCGGCCAACTATATTCCGCGCGAAGTGTATTTCGTCGACCAGAGCGACATCCTGGAAGAGACGCCTTACGTGACGCCGGATGGCTATACCGTGATTCGGGCAGTGATCAGGACGCATGCCAACGATTCGGTCTTCTATGTGGCGGCCAGCGGCCTGCACACCGCGTATGGCATGCAGGAGCGCCTGTCGAGCTCGGACGGCACGCAGGTGATCTACTACTTCTCGAAGGACGCCATGGCCAACCCGGATCAGAATGGCGCCAAGAGCAATATCAGGGCCGGCCTGACTACCGTGACGAAGTGGGAAAACGAGGTGGAGTTCTCGAGCGACTACGGCAACTGCAGTAGTCAATGCGTGCGACTGATCACTCAGCCCGATTACTACGACCCGTCCTCGACCCTGCTGCGGGATCAATTGAAAGCGCTGGCGCCGGTGAAGGACAAGCTCGAAGTCAGGCGCGAAGCCCATCATACGGCGGTCGAGGACCAGATCGCCCCCGGCTCCGGCCCGCTGTCGCAAATCCTGTCGGGCGGGAATATGCGGCTGACAGTCAACAGCACGCTCGACAACCAGTATGGCGACATCAAGGCGCGCGGCCGGCTCGACATCCTGGGCACGTCGGATATTCGCAACGAAGGAGCGACGCTGTATCGCAAGCACACCTTCGATGGCTACTGGTACACGGCGGCCGGCGACAAGGTGGCGTACACGCATCCCAGCCTGTCGGAAGAGATCGGCTCGGCAGCCGGGACCATCAAGGGCGAGCAGGGCGTGAGCATCACCGGCCGCAGTTTCACCAACGTCGACGTGACGGCCGGCACTGCCGGCAATATCCGCGATTCGGTGCAGGTGCTCGGCAGCGGCCAGAGCGGCGCCGGCAGCGCCGGGACCCAGGCCACGACGGGGCGCGGCGGCGGCGCGGTGGAAGACGGCGTCCGGGGCGGGGCCGGTAGTGCGGGCGTGCATATCACAGGCGCCCAGGCCGCGAGTGGTGGGCTGAGCGGCTTGGCGGCGGCTGCGTCCAGCGGCGCCAGTGGCGTGCAGAACGGCCTCGCGGCCGGCGGCACGGCTGATGCCAGCGGCGCCGGCCACGACCTGGCCGCGCAGGGCGATGCGAACGCCAGTGGTGCGCGCAACGATGGGCGGATCATGTCCGTCAGTGGAAACAACCAGGCCCGGATCGGCGTTGGCGACGTGCGCAGCAGCGGCGGCGCCGGCGCGGTCCAGGGCGCGACCGGCGTGCATGGCGCCGGCGTGGCCGGCGCCCGCCAAGTGGCGGCGGGCGGCCTGTTCATCCAGAACCCGGACGCCTCGGGCGACTACCTGTTCGAAGCCCGCCCGCAGTTCGCCAACCAGGGCCAGTGGACCAGCAGCGACTATCTGCTGAACCAGATTGGCATGGACCCGAACGCGACCCACAAGCGCCTGGGCGACGGTTTCTACGAGCAGCGCCTGGTGCGCGAGCAGCTGTCCGAGCTGACCGGCCATTCGTCGTCGGGCGCCAGCGACGACAGCGTGTACAAGGAACTCCTGACCAACGGCGCCAGCGCGGCGCACGAATTCGGCCTGCGCCCGGGCATCGGCCTGAGCGCCGACCAGGTGGCGCGCCTGACCAGCGACATCGTGTGGATGGTGAGCGAGAACGTCCAGCTGCCGGACGGCCGTGTCGAGACCGTCCTGGTGCCGAAGGTGTACGTGGCGCATGTCGGCAAGGACGCGGTGAAGGCCGGCGGCGCACTGGTGACCGGGGATGGGGTGTCGATCAACGTCACCGACAGCATCGCCAACCTGGGCGGGGTGATCGATGGAGGGAGCGGTCGGACCGTGCTGGTGGCGGGGCGGGATATCGTCAACCAGGGCGGCGTGATCGCCGGTGGCAGCGTCGGCCTCAAGGCCGGCGGTGACGTGCGCAACGAGTCGCTGGCGGTCAAGGAAAGCTGGGCCACGGCGCAGAACGGCGGCAGCTTCACGTCGCTGTCGAACCAGGCCAGCATCGTCGCCACCGGCGACCTAGTCATCGAGGCGGGGCGGGACCTGGTCGACCTGGCCGGCAAGATCACCGCTGGCAATGCGTTCGTCACGGCGGGCAATGACATTCGCTTCGAGACGATCAAGACCGGCAGCACCTACGAATCGCAGATCAGCGGCTATACGCAGAACGACAGCAGCATTACGCATGCGCTGAGCCAGATCGATATTGGCGGCGATCTGGGGATGAAGGCGGGGGGCAGCCTGAGTCTGACGGGCACCCAGGTGGCGATCGGGACGAGCGGCAGCGGGACGGGTTGGCTCTCGGCGGGTAAGGATGTGAACATCGCGGCGGTGGTCAATGAGGTCAATACCAGCCAGTACAACGATCCGGCGAGCAAGATGTATGACAGACAGGTGCATGCAAATCAGACTATCGTCAGTGCCGGCGTCGCCTCCAGCGGTGATCTGCTGGTCAGCGCCGGGATCAAGACCGGTGGTGACCTGAATGTGACTGGTAGCGTCCTGGTCGGGGACGGGAATCTGGTGCTGGAAGCAGGCAATGACGTTCGCATTACCGGCCTCGCCGAACGTCATTTGTCGGACACAGCAATCCACCGTGAATCGAGTAGCTTCCTGAAGAGCAGCAGCACGACAGCGGCCCAATACAGCGACAGGACGGAGGTCGTGGGCAGCACGGTCAGTGGCGGCAGCGTCATGATCAGCAGTGGCCGGGATGCTCTTCTATCTGGAAGCACCGTCGTGGCAGACAATAACATCGATATCAATGCCGGACGCGACCTGAGCATCGTAAGCGCTGAACGCACCACCAGCGAGCGCTCGTCGAGCAGCAGCAAGAAGTCAGGCTTGGTCGGCGGGGCTTCGATTGGCACGATCAAATCGACACAGGATCGGACGCTGGAAGAGGTGACTCAGGTCGGGAGTCAGATCGCGAGCCTTGGCGGCAACATCAACCTGAGCGCGGGAAACCAGTACATGCAAACGGCGAGTATCGTGATGGCGCCGAAGGGCGATATCGCGATCGAGGCTAAAGACGTTTTGGTCAATGCAGGAATCGACAGAAGCCAAGGGAGTGAGGACAGCAGTTACAGCAAGACTGCGATTGGAATCTCAGTGAGCGTACCGTTGCTGGAGAATGTGCAGGCGGTCTCCAACATGAAGAAGGCTGGCGACAATGCGGGAGACGGCCGCATGAAAGCATTGGCTACCCTAAATGCCGGTTTTAATATCATCGATGGAGCAAGCGCGCTCAAGGGATTGTCTGATGACCCTAAAAAGGGTGTCAGCGTCAGCGTCAGTTTGGGCAGCTCGAAGTCAGAAAGCCATATGGACCGCAAATCGGAGACTAGCGTTGGCTCAAGCATCTCCGCTGGGGGCAACATAAGCATCGTTGCCACGGGCGGCGGCGTGGATAGCAACTTGAGCGTCATCGGCAGCAGTATCAAGGCAGGCGGTGATGTCACGCTCGCTGCAGATAATGACGTCAATCTGGTCGCCGGTGAGAGCACAGCCAGTCAGCACAGCAATAACAAATCCAGTGGTGCAAGTATCGGAATCGGTTTCAGCTTCGGGGGCCAGCAGAATGGTTTCTCACTCAATGTGGGGGCGAACAAGGCACAAGGCAGGGCCGATGGCGACGATCTGGTTTACCAGAACACCCACGTTACGGGTGGGGGAACTGTCAAGGTCATTAGTGGGCGGGACACAACCCTAAAGGGAGCTTCGATCGACGGTAAGTCGGTGCAGGCAAATGTCGGCGGAGATCTCAACATCGAGAGTCTTCAGGATCGAAGCACTTATGAGAGTAAGCAGAAGACAGCTGGTATTAGTGCGAGCATCTGTATTCCGCCTTTCTGCACGGGCACTAGCTCTGTCAGCGGAAACGTAGGCAAGTCGAACGCAAGTGGGGAATACCTCAGTGTTGTTGATCAGAGCGGTATCAAAGCTGGCGATGGCGGTTTCCAAATCACCGTCGGAGGTAACACTGATTTAAAAGGGGGAATTATTTCGTCCACTGATGCTGCGACTGCTGATGGCCGGAATTTCTTGGGCACAGGTACGCTGACGACGAGCGATATCGTCAATAGATCTGAGGCTGATGCCAGTAGTAGCGGTTTTGGTTTGAGCAGCAACATGCTTGAAGGAAAATATCAGACAGGAAAAGCGCTGCTAGGGAATGCGATAAATAGTGCTGATCTTTCAGCGTCTTCGGCTGGGAAAACTCACAGTGCTGTTAGCGAAGGGAAAATTTTCGTAAGGGATGAGGAAAAGCAACTTGAACTTACTGACCGGACGGCAGGGGAAATGATTGCCGAGCTCAATCGCGATACTGATGATGCGAACCGGTCTGCGGAGAAGCATGATGTCGCCTCCATGCAGGAAGCGGTTAATAACGTCCGTTCTAATAGAGAGGCGATCTTTAAAGAGGCGACTAAGTTTACTGATGAGGCTTATCGAACAATGTTCATTGAGCAGGCTGAGATTTATGTGTTGATCAGAGATGAGAGTGGTAAAGTTATTACTGATAAAGATAATCGTCCACTTCGGCGGAAAATTTCTGAAGAGGAGAAATATCATTTGAAAGCAGGTGCTGATGGTAAAGTTCATATTGCGAATAATGGCATCTTCAACGATGAGGGTGCAGCCGCAAAATATGCATCGCAACATAGTAAGGCGGAAGGTGAGCAATATTATATTCATTTCCCAGAAGCCGATAATGTTTCTTCTGAACTCATGATTGCCGGGTATCAAAAATATTTGGAGGGAGATATTGCCGGATTGACAAATGCTACTACTGAACTAAAAGGCATATTTGATATTTACGGAAAATCTGGGTTGCATTTGGATGGACATAGCAGAGGCTCAATGACAATTGGAAACGCTCTTGAGTCATACCTGAACAGAGGCGATACTAGAGGAATGCTCTCGGAAACTACAATTAAACTTTTTGGGCCAGCGTTCAATGTTGAGCGTGCAGATACGCTACTGAGTATGCTTCAAGGGAGAGATTTAAATGATCGATTTGAGAGCAAAGATTTAGAGGTGACATTTGAAAATCACTATCTTGATCCAGTAGGTAATTTAAATGGAAAAAATCCCAGTACCGGTGGGACGCTTCCAGAAGGGAGCTTCACATTCAAAGAATTTCTTAATGTAATGTTTGGCGATGTAACTGCCCACAATTGTTATGGGACTGGTGGCGAGGAATGTCAAAAATACTGGGGCGACAGTAAAAATGGAATCGCACAGCCTAAGCCAGTTAGTGAATATAAAAAACAATGAGGAGATCGAATGGTAGTCCGTAATTTTTTTCCTCTATATTATTTAATAATTTCATTAATCGTAGGTTGTGCGAAGCCGTTTCAGCCACCACCAGCTGCGGTAGATGCGTGGATAAAGTCAGGCGCTGAACGCCAGGAGGTGTTAAGGCAGCTATTGGATTGCGGTTATCCTGATGCAGTTGGTTTTGTGGGGATTAATGGTCGAGATGTTAAGCTTATTGACAGAATCAGGGCGGAGCAGTGCATGTTTGGTAAAGGATTTAAATACAAAAGTGGATGGGGAGGAACTTGTTCCCTTCGAGGTGATTATATACAGGCTGCCTGTGAGGAGCTAAAATACAAGCCTGTATATAGCGATTAGATATTTTAAATCACGCGGAGCAATAAGAAGCCTGTCGGAAACAATAAGTCGACAAGAGTGGACAACGGTCTCAGGTCTGACATTGGGACACGACCTCAGCTGTGAGTTTCGAATGTCAGACCTACCTCGCGATTCTGTCGTGAGTGATGGGCTGAGCGGATTAGCGGCGCTGTGGCCTGCGGCGTTAGCCACGACCTAGCTGCGTAAGGCGGCGCTAGCCAGCGTGCAGGCTACGATGGATGGACCACATCCGTCAGTGGAAACAACCAGGCCCGGATCGGCGACGTGCGCAGCGCCAGCGGCGCCGGCGTGGCCGGCGCCCGCCAGGTGGCGGCGGGCGGCCTGTTCATCCAGAACCCGGACGCCTCGGGCGACTACGTGTTCGAAGCCCGCCCGCAATTTGCCAACCAGGGCCAGTGGACCAGCAGCGACCATCTGCTGAATTAGATCGGCATGGATCTGAACGCGCCCCACAAGCGACTGGGCGACGGTTTCTACGAGCAGCGCCTGGTGCGCGAGCAGCTGTCCGAGCTGACCGGCCACTCGTCGTCGGGCGCGAGCGACGACAGTGTGTACAAGGAACTCCTGACCAACGGCGCCAGCGCGGCGCACGAGTTCGGCCTGCGCCCGGGGATCGGCCTGAGCGCCGACCAGGTGGCGCGCCTGACCAGCGACATCGTGTGGATGGTGAGCGAGAACGTCCAGCTGCCGGACGGCCGCGTCGAGACCGTGCTGGTGCCGAAGGTGTATGTGGCGCACGCCGGCAAGGACGCGGTGAAGGCCGGCGGCGCGCTGGTGACCGGTGATGGGGTGTCGATTAATGTGACCGAGAGCATCGCCAATCTGGGCGGGGTGATCGATGGAGGGAGCGGTCGGACCGTGCTGGTGGCGGGGCGGGATATCGTCAATAGCGGCGGCACCATTGCTGGCGGCAGCGTCTCCATCAAGGCTGGCGGTGACGTACGCAACGAGTCCTTGACCGTCAAGGAGAGCTGGGCCACGTCGCAGAACGGCGGCAGCCACACGTCTCTGTCGGACCCGGCCGGCATCGTCGCCACTGGTGACCTGGTCATCGAGGCGGGACGGGATCTGGTTGACCTGGCCGGCAAGATCACTGCTGGTAATGCGTTCATCACGGCGGGCAACGACATTCGCTTCGACACGATCAAAACCGGCAGCACCTATGAGTCGCAGATCAGCGGCTATACGCAGAACGACAGCAGCATCAAGCACGAGCTTAGCCAGATCAACATTGGCGGCGATCTGGGGATGAAGGCGGGGGGCAGCCTGAACCTGACGGGCACCCAGGTGGCGATCCGGGCGAGCGGCAGCGGGACGGGTTGGCTTTCTGCGGGCAAGGATGTGAACATCGCGGCGGTGGTCAACGAGGTCAATACCAGCCAGTACAACGATCCATCGAGCAAGATGCATGACAGGCAGGTGCATCAGAACCAGACAGTGGTTGGCGCTAACGTGGCTTCCGCAGGTGACTTGGCAGTCAAGGCGGGCACTGGCGGTGCGGGTTCGCTCAATATCGTGGCCAGCGGCCTCAAGGCCGGCGATGCGCTGCAGGTATCGGCAGCCGATGATGTGAACCTGATCTCTGCCCAGGAACGACATCTGTCGGACACGGCGATCAACCGTACATCGAGCAGCATGTTGCGCGACAAGACGACGCAACAGACGGATTACATCGACTTGAGCAAGTCGGTCGCTGGAAGCCTGTCAGGCAATACGATCGCTGTCGATGCAGGTAACGATATCAATGTGCGCGGCAGCTTCATCGCGGGCACCGGCGATGTCGATCTCGTCGCGGGCGGGCCCGTCAACATCGTGGCCGGCATTAACACCTTGACGGAGAAGCACCATACGGAGGTCAAGGAAAGCGGCTTCCTGAGTGGGGGAGGCTTTGGCATCAGCTACGGTGAGCGCACCACGACGACCGACCAGGCGCGTGACGCGACGACCCAGAGCATGGATGCGCGCAGCATGGTCGGCTCGGTCGACGGCAACCTGAACATCAAGGCCAGCAAAGCAGTAATCATCCGGCTGTCCTGCGACAGGTTAACGCTGAGCTGCGACCCAAAGCAAACCTTCAGGAGCCGCGTATTGGAAAGGCGGTTAGCAATCGCACAAGTTGCGATGATATCGGCTCAAGATAGCTTTGGTCGATGGCAAAAATAAACCGGTGCTCTTGAGTCGATTGGTCTGGCGTGATCCGCACTTCCATTTCGATTGCGCCCAAAGATTTCGCCCTTAACGTCACTGCAATCTCGGGCTCCATGCATTCGAGTATCGCCTCGCCCCTCAGGTCCGCGAGCAGCTTGTCCACGGCGTGCTGCCAGTCCTGAATTTCCTCGGGTGGGGTAATTTCGGATTATCGCAACGACCGTTTCTGTCCCGATAGCGGCCGTCCGGAACGGCCCAGTGTACGCGGTTGCTGCATCCATGGGGTAGCAGCAAGGTTTTCGAGCGCTGTAGATTTACTCAACCGCCAGCCGCAGTTCGCCAGTGCGATCCAGTACGTAATGATCGAGATCGCGCGCCAGCAGCAGCTTGCCGCCATACTGCGCGCGCGCCTCCTCCTCGAGCAGCGCCAGCGGCAGCGGCCCGCCATCCTGGTAACGCGGACTGAAATGCGTCAGCACCAGATTGTGCACGCCCGCCCCTGCAGCGAACTGCGCGACCCGCATGGCCGAGCTGTGCTGCGGGCCGGGACCGATCTTCTGCAGCACTTCCTCGGTATAGGTCGCCTCGTGCACCAGCACGTCGGCGCTGCCGGCGCTGGCGGTCAGCAGTTCCGGGCTGTCGTTGTCGCCGGCCACCACGATGCGGCGCGCGCGCCGCGGCGGCAGCAGGTAATCAAGCGCCTTGATCGCGCGGCCGTCCGGCAGGACCACGTCGCGGCTCTGCTGGATCTCGCCCCACAGCGCCGACGATGGCACTGCATCGGCGCGCAGTTTCTCGGTGTCGAGCCTGCGTTCGATCGCGGCCTCGGTGAAGCCATAGGCCCAGGACGGGATACGGTGCGACAGCGCAGTGGCGTCGACCGCGAATTCCGGCAGCAGCGGGCCATGCGCCAGGTCGTCGGGAGTCAGCCAGGCAAGCGGAAAGGGCAGGTTCAGTTCGCTGGCCTGCATGATGCATTCGATCATGGCGCGCAGAGGCTGCGGGCCGACGATCGCCAGGGGTTCGCTACGGCCCAGCATGCCGGCGCTGGCCAGCAGACCCGGCAGGCCGTAACAGTGGTCGCCGTGCATATGGGTGATGAACACGGCGCGCAGGCTCATCACCGACAGCGGGGTGCGCAGGATGCGGTGCTGGGTGCCTTCGGCGCAGTCGACCAGCACCCACGAGCGCGCGCCGCGCAGGCGCAGCGCCAGGCCGGACATATTGCGTTGCCGGGTCGGCGTGCCGGACGACGTGCCGAGGAAGATGAGCTCCATGCGTGCTTCTCGTGGGATGACGGGCTCCATTATCCGGCAACACGGCCCTGGCCGGCGCGCAGCCAGAACTCAGGGGGCAGGCTGGTGTCATACGGGGTGGGAACGCCGCCGATGGCGCGGCCATGTCCACTTTCAAGCGAGGAGAACGATATGCGCAAGAGTGTCGTTGCCGCCGCGTTCGCGGCTGGCGTTGTTGCATTGCCTGGACCATCTCCCGCCGCTGCCGCACCGGCGCTGCAAGAGATGCAAGTCCCGGTTGCCGGCATCAGCTGTTCGCGGATCGGGCCGCCGCCGCAGCGCGTCACGCCCAGCGCCGAAGTGATCGAGTCGATCGACGGCGTCTACCGGCTGTCCAACGGCCAGAAGCTCGGCATTGCCGCCAGCGACCAGCAGGTGGTGGCCGACTTCGGCCGCTGGCACCAGGTCCCGCTGGTGGCCACCGCGCCCGAGCGCTTCGAATCGCGCGACGGCCTGGTATGGGTGCGCTACGAAGCCGACGAAGACACCGAGCGCATCGTGGTCAGCTATCCGGCCGACGCGCGCGGCCGCTACGTCGACGCCTGCTAGCGCCTGCCGCTAGTGCTGCGGGGCCAGGCCGAACAGCAGCGAACGGTGCGCGCCGACACCGGCCATCGCGCCATCGGCCACGGCGAGCGCCACCGAGCTGGCGGCGCGCATGGCGTCGCCGCCAACGAACACGCCCGGCACCGTGGTCTGGCGGGTCTCGTCGGTGCGGATGTAAGGTCCCAGCGGTCCTTCCTCGAAGGCGCAACCGAGCTGCCCGGCGATCGGGCTGGCCATGTGCACGCGGCCGAAGGTGAACAGGCCGGCCATCGCTTCCCGCCTGCCATCGGTTAGCACCACGGTGGCGTGGTCGGCAAGCCGCGCGACCGGGGTCTCGTCCACCTGCACGCCGCGTTCGGCAAGGTCGGCCCGTTGCACCTCGTCGAGCGGGCACACGCCATTGGTGAACAGCGTCACCTGGCCCCAGTGCGGCAGCATCTGCGCCTGGTGCACCGACAGCGGGCCGCTGGCCACCACGCCGATGCGGCCTTCGTCCAGTTCGTAGCCGTGGCAGTAGGGGCAGTGGAACACGCTCCGGCCCCAGCGCTCGGCCAGGCCCTCGATCGGCGGCAGCTCGTCGCGCACGCCGGTGGCCAGCACCAGGCGCTTGCCGCGCACGCTGCCTGCGCCGTCGAGGTCGACGATGAAACCGTCGGCGTCCGGGCGCGCACCCTGCGCCAGCCCGTCATGCCAGGCCACGTTCGGATAGGCGGCGACGTTGGCGCGGCCCTCGTGGGCGATGGCCGCCGCCGGCTGGCCGTCGCGGGTCAGGAAGCCGTGCGAGTCGCTGGCGAAGCGGTTGCGGCGCTGGCCGGCATCGACCACCAGCACCTTGCGGCGCGCCCGCGCCAGCTGCAATGCGGCAGACAGGCCGGCATAGCTGCCGCCGATGACGATGGCGTCGTAGTCATTCGTGTTCATGTTGTGGCCTCCTGTGGGGATGGTTGTCGTAGCGCAGGTTGAAATCGCGCGACAGGTCGGCCAGCGTCACTTGTCCCAGGCGTTGCACCAGCAGCGCCTCGGCTTCCTGGAAGGCGTCCGCGAGCGAAGCGTTGACCACCTGCTCGACCAGGCATGCGCTGTGCTCGTTGCGGTTGCCCATCGCGAACACGGTGGGGGCGCCGACCGCGTCGTAGACGTCGCGCAGGGTGACGGTGGCCAGGTCGCAGGTGACGGTCCAGCCGCCGCCGTGGCCGCGCTCGGAACTGATGTAGCCGCGCTCGCGCAGCCCGGCGAGCACGCGCCGCACCAGCACCGGATTGGTGTCGAGCATGGCGGCCATCTGCTCCGAGGTCATCGGTCGGTCGCTATGGGCCAGGTGCAGCAGCACGTGGAGGACGGAAGAGAGTTTGCTGTCGCGTTTCATGTAACTAATAATAGTACAAAATCGGCGGCAACATGAAATTTTCTAACGTTCCGCTGGAGATTCCTCGACCGGCCCGGTCTTCGGCGGCAGCTTGAGCGTCGGCAGGTACCACCACATATAGGTGCTCACGCAGACGCCGATGACGACCATCGAGATCAGGATGGCGACGCTGTCGAAATGGCGCGTCGACCACGCCATCGAGCCCCACAGCATCACGGTGGCGACGATCTTGCCCTTCAGCGGAATGCCGTGTCCGGCCTCGAAGTTGGCAAGGTATTTTCCGA
The DNA here is from genome assembly GCF_003143515.1 of Massilia oculi. NCBI lineage: Bacteria > Pseudomonadati > Pseudomonadota > Betaproteobacteria > Burkholderiales > Oxalobacteraceae > Massilia > Massilia oculi. The sequence continues at coordinate 3,885,198 of NZ_CP029343.1, forward strand.
AGACGGGATGGGCCAGCAGCCAGCGGTGCAGGCGTTCGGACCCGCGCGCGAAACAGGCCGAGGCCAGCAGCAGGAAGGGCGTGGTCGGCAGCAGCGGCAGGAAGATGCCAAGGATGCCCAGCAGGACGGCCAGTACGCCGGCCACGTTATAGAACAGTTTCATACCGTCACTCTAGCATCCGGCGCGGCAAGAACAGGGAACACCCCTGTCATCGATCCGGTTATGCAAAAAAGATATCGTCGAGCATATCAAACTGGAACTTTTAGGTTCTGCCGTGCAACTTTAATGGCAAACTCGGTATAATGTCCGGCTCGACGACGGGCGCGTCTGTTCGGCAGTGGCAGGAATCGTTCTACGCCCGACTCCTTTTCCGCCTGCTGTCCGATAGTCGCCTGGCTCGCGCCGGCCATTGCCTTTTCATGCCTTATCCCACATCCTCGAATTCCATGATGGCCAGTTTCGGCGGCTATTTCCGCCGGCGCGTGCTGCGCCAGTTCGCGCTCTACCTGGCGCTAATGCTGGCGCTCGTGTGGGGTGGGGTGGCGGTGGAACAGGCGCGCTTCGCCGCCCTGGCCGAGAATGGCGCCCAGGCCAATGTGCGGAACCTGTCGCGCGCCTTTTCCGAAGAGGTCAAGGCCACCGTCGCCCTGGTCGACCTGTCGCTGGTCCAGCTGCGCGGCACCTGGCAGCGCGATCCCGCCAACTTCGCCCGCAGCGCAGCCGAGCATGCGCGCCACCTGCGGGTGCCGATGCACCTCACCGTCACCGACGCCGATGGCCGCCTGCTGTACACCGACGCCGCGGTCGGTGGCGCCACGGCGCCGCAGGGCCTGGCGCTGGGCGATCTGCGCCAGTTCGCGGTCCACCGCGAGCGCGGCGGCGACCGGCTCTACGTCAGCCGCCCCGAGCGCAGCCGTCTTTCGCAGCAGTGGGTGGTGCAGTTCACGCGCCCGATCCGCGCCGCGGACGGCCGCCTGGCCGGCGTGATCGCGGTGGCGATCCGGCCCGACTACTTCCTGCGCTTCTACGACAGCATCGACCTCGGCCCGGACGCCGCCGTCAGCCTGATGCGGCTGGACGCCACCGTGATCGCGCGCAGCTCGCGCGCGGACGGCAACCGCCACATGGGTACGGCGATCCCCGACGCGCCGCAGACACGCGATGCCGGCGCCAGCGGCGCCTTCCGCAAGGCGAGCCGCCTGGACGGCATCGAGCGTTTCTATGCCTGGCGCAAACTGCCCGAGTACGGCCTGATCGTCACGGTGGGGCAGGCGGTGACGGATGCCGAGGCGCGCTTCGCCCAGCAGCGCGCGGTGATGCACAGCACCGGCCTGGTGGTGTCGCTGGTGCTGGCGGTGCTTGGCTGGGCGGCGATCGGCGCCGCCGACCGCCGCCGGCGCGCGCTCAAGGCCCTGGCCGCGGCCGAGGCGCGCTGGAAGCTGGCCCTGAACGCGGCCGGCGACGGGGTTTGGGACTGCGACGTCACGACGGGAATCGCGACACTGTCGCCGAGCGCCCAGCGCATTCTCGACAGCGAGCATCCCACCGTGTCCTGGTTCGGCGACCAGGGCCTGGCCGAACTGGTGCACCCGGACGAGCTGGAAACGGTGCGCGCGGCCCTGCGCGCCCACATCGACGGCCTTACCGCCGACTATGCGATGGAACACCGGCTGCGCACGCGCGACGGGCGCTGGCGCTGGATCGAGGCGCGCGGCGCCGTCACCGAGCGGGGCGAGCGCGGCGAGCCGCTGCGCATGGTGGGCACCTTCTCCAACATCGACGCGAGGAAGCAGGAAGAGCAGCGCATGCGGCGCATGGCGCACGAGGACGCGCTCACCGGCCTGCCCAACCGCGTGCTGCTGCACGACCGCATGCGCCAGGCCATCCTTGCCGCGGACCGCGAGGGGCACAAGGTCGGCCTGGTTTATTTTGACCTGGATAACTTCAAGCCGGTCAACGACAGCCATGGCCACGCCGTGGGCGACCGCCTGCTGCGCATGGTGGCGCAACGGGTGCGCGCGGTGCTGCGCGAATCGGACACGCTGGCGCGGGTTGGCGGCGACGAATTCGCGGTGCTGCTGCCGCGCTGCCAGCAGCTCCAGGACGCCGAGCGGGTGGCGGCCACCATCCTGGCGCGGCTGGAGCAGCCGTTCGAGGACGGCGAGCGCACCCTGCGCATCTCGGGCAGCCTCGGCTACGCGCTGTATCCCGATTGCGGCGCCGGCGACGGCGACGCCGCGGCCGCCGCCGAGGCGCTGCTGCACTGCGCCGACCTGGCGATGTACGACGCCAAGGCGCATGGGCGCAACCGCATCTCGGGCAGCTATCGCACGCGGGTCGGCTAATAACCTGTCCCGCTAGGTGGTAGTCGTTCCTGCCGCGCCTGGCAAGCGTGCGCTGCGTTGCTCGTCGTTGCATGGCTCGCCATGCGGCCTCCTCGCGCCTTGCTCACGCCCGCCATGCATCGCCATGAACTTCCCCCCACCTACCGGGATAGGTCTTGCCTCGCCGCGTCAGGGATGCGCGCCGATGTCCGGCTCCGCCAGCGCCGGCAGTACCGGCGCCGTGTGGCGCGGCAGGTAGATGGTCACCGTGGTGCCGGCGCCCGGCGCGCTCTCGAGCCGGATCTGGCCGCCGCTCTGGCGCACGAAGCCGTGCGCCATCGACAGCCCGAGCCCCGTGCCCTTGCCTTCGGGCTTGGTGGTGAAGAAGGGTTCGAAGGCGTGTTCCATCACCTCGGGCGGCATGCCGTGGCCGTCGTCGGCCACCGTGATCACGACGTAGTCGCCGGGCGCCGGTTCGCCTTCGAGCTGGCTGGCGCCGGGGGCGACCGTCAGGTTGGCCAGGCGCAGCGCGATGCGCCCGTTGCCTTCCATCGCGTCGCGCGCATTGATCACCAGGTTCAACAGCACGTGTTCGAGCTGGTTCGGATCGACCAGCGTCGGCCAGAGATCCGGCGCGGCGCTGCGTTCGAGCACGATGTCGTCGCCGGCGGCGCGCTGCAGCAGGCTGTCGCTGCGCTCGAGCAGCTGGGCCACGTCGACCACGCTCGGATGCAGCGGCTGGCGGCGGGCGAAGGCGAGCAGCTGGCCGGCCAGCTTCGATCCCCGCTCCACCGCGTCGAGTACGTTGTGCAGGCGCTTGCGGCTGGGCGGACCATCGGCGCGCAGCATCAGCTGCACGTTGGCGCTGATGATGTGCAGGATGTTGTTGAAGTCGTGCGCCACGCCGCCGGTGAGCTTGCCGACCGCTTCCAGCTTCTGGGCCCGGGCCAGGGCCTGGCGCGCTTCATCCAGCCGCTGCTGGCGCTGCAGCTCGCGCGCCTCGCTTTCGCGGCGCGGGGTGATGTCGCGCACGAACACGGTGGCGCCCGCGCCGTCGCCCGGCGGCAGCAGGGCCACCGCCAGCTCCACCGGCACCCGCCGGCCGCTGGCGTGCAGCACCTCGGTCTCGGTCGGCTGTCCCGCCAAGGGCCCGCCGCCGCCGCGCGTAAACGCGTCGAACGTGGTGCGGAAGGCGGCGCGCCGTTCTTCCGGCAGCAGCACCTCGGCCGGCTTGCCGATCGCCTGCGCGGCGTCGAGGCCGAAGATGCGCGTGGCCTGCGCATTCCAGTCGGTGATGCGGCCCTGGCGGTCGATGGCGACGAAGCCGTCGTAGGCGGTCTCGAGGATCGCCTTGAAGCGGCGCTCGTCGGCCGCGATGCGGTCGTGCGATTCGCGCAATTCGAACGTCATCGCCTGCGCCAGTTGCAGCGCGCGGCGGCGCGAGCCGGCCAGCAGCCACACCACCAGGCTGACGAGAGAGCCCAGCACGAGCCCGGTGGCGGCCACCATCTGCGGGCGATCACGGTCGAGCGTCGCCTCGAGGCTGGCGCTGGACGCCATGCGCACGGTCCAGGTGCGGCCGGCCATCTCCATGCGGTTGGCGGTGGAAAAGCGCGGCGTCTCGCCGCGCCCGGCGCCGGGCGAGCGGTACAGCAGCGCACTTGGGGTCATGCGCTCGCCGTCGAAGATCTCGACGTCGAGCTTGGGCGCCGCGATGCCGCCCACGCCGCGCATCAGGTCCGTCATGCGAAACGGCGAATAGATCCAGCCGACCAGCGCCGCGCGGCGGTCCTCGACGGTGGCGACGTCGCGCCCTCTGCGGTACACCGGCAGGTACATCAGGAATCCGGCATCGCGGCTGGCGGCGCCCTCCTGCACCAGCACCACCTTGCCGCTGAGCGCGGCCTGGCCGCTGTCGCGCGCCGCCGCCATCGCCGCGCGCCGCACCGGCTCGCTGTACATGTCGTAGCCGAAGGCGCGCAGGTTGCGCGCATTGAACGGCTCGATATGCGAGATCGCCGTCTGCGGCCGGGCATCGCCGGCCGGATGGACACGGTAGTTCGGGAAGCCCTCGGCGCGCACCCGGTCCTCGTGCGCGGCGAGCGCGCCCGGCGGGATCAGGGTGGCGATCGCCAGCGCCTCGAGGCCGGGAAAGGACTGGTCCAGGCGCAGCACCTCGAAATACTCGGCGAACTCGGACCGGCTCAGGTCGACCGAGCCGCGCAGGTAGCCGCGCGTTCCGCGCAGTACCTGCTCGTAGATCAGCATCCGGCGTTCGATGCTGTAGCCCATGTCGCGGGCGTGGTAGCCGAACGCTTCGTGCAACTGGGTTTCCGCACTGCGCCGGGCGCTGGACCAGGCGGCGAAGGTCACCAGCAGGGTCAGTACGAGCACCAGCAATGCCATCAGAAGCGGCGCGTGGCCGGCAACGAATGCCGGCTGATGGGCTGGGGAGGAATTGGCGGTCTGCTGCATGTCCTTGTGCGTGGCAGCCGTGGCGGCGGGGTTGATCGGAGACACCGGACTCCGTAGCATACGCATCCTTGGATTGATGAGGCGCACGCGACTTTGCGCCTTTGTCAACGGAGTTTGTCAACTGGGCACAAGGATGCTCCCTGCTAAATGAAACATTCTAATCTGAAATATCTTCCTTGCAAAAGTACCAAAGCGGGATGAGTTCCGCCTTTTCGTCCTTCCTGACGCGCCATTGGCCGCTGACCATGCTGGCCGTCCTGTGCGGCCTGGCGCTGCTGCTGGGCATGCTGGCCCCGTTGCGGGGCGGCAGCCACGAACTGCTGCTGGCCTTTCCGTCCACGGTGGGGGGAGAGCTGACGCTGCCGTCGGAGCTCCGCCTGACGCGCGGCGTGCGCGACGTGCTGCTGCTGCGCAACGAGAGCAGGGCGCCGGTGGTGTTCGGTCCGCTCAAGATCGGCCCGGGGCGCGAACTGCGCCTGCCCTTCGGCGAGGCCGGCCTGTATACCTACGCCTGCCCGCCGGTCGCGGGCAAGGTGGTGCGGGTAAGGGTGGTGGACGCGCCCGGCCCCGGCTGGGGCCGGCTTGGCTGGCGCCTCGATGAGCTGCGCCAGTGGGTGCGCTACCTGCCGCTGAGGTCGCCGGACGGCTAGGAAGCTGTTGCCGGCGGCCGCAATCGCACACCCGCGATGGCCCCGATTCTGTCATCATGGGAACCATGTCGACGATTTCCATGCCACTGTTCCCGCTCAGTACGGTGCTGTTTCCGGACGGGGTGTTGCCGCTGCAGGTGTTCGAGGTGCGCTATCTCGACATGATCAGCCGCTGCATCCTCGAAGGCACCCCGTTCGGCGTGGTGCTGCTGACGCATGGGCAAGAGGTGCGCCGGGCCGATGCCGAACAGGAACGCTTCGTGGCCGCCGGCACCATCGCCTCGGTCACCGAGACCACCGCCGAGACCCCCGGCCTGCTGCAGGTGCTGTGCCGCGGCGGCGCGCGCTTTTCCGTCGTCACCGCCGAGCAGCGCGTCAACGGCCTGTGGATGGCCGAGGCGCAACTGGTCGAGGACGACCGCAGCGTCAACATCCCGTCCGAGCTGCAGGGCGCCTCCGACGCGCTCGACCGGGTCTTGAATTCGCTGCACGACGTTCCCCAGCACCGCTGGCCGGTGCAGCCGCCGTTCCGGCTCGACGACTGCGGCTGGGTGGCCAACCGCTGGTGCGAGCTGCTGCCGCTGCCGAACCAGCAAAAGCATCATATGCTGATGCTCGACAACCCCGTGATCCGGCTCGAATTGCTGCATGACGTGCTGGATGAACATGGCTTGATCACTTCATAGGGAAGTAGCGCAGGGGCCCGGCATGAAATTTTCTGACGATCTTCTCATCGGGTACATCAACGGCGAACTCGCCGAGCCGGCGCGCGCGGCGGTCGAACGGGCCATGCGCGCCGATCCGGTGCTGGCGGCGCGCATCGCCCATCACCGGGCCGAGCTGCAGCTCAAGGGCAGTACGCGCAACGGGCGTATCGGCGTCTCGGCCAACGGCATTGATGCCAACCATGCCCAGCGCGCGGCGCCGCCCTGCGGCGCCAAGGTGGTGCAGCTCAACAGCCTGCGCCCCGGCCGCACGGTGCCGCCGCCGCAGATCGCCTACAGTAACTGGTGCAAGCGCCATTGGGTGGCGGTCGGCGCGGCGCTGCTGACGGGCGCGGCCCTGGGCGCCTTCGGCTGGCACAGCCTGGCGCAGGCGCCCGGCCTGGCGACGCTCGACCACGTCGATGGCACCCTGGTGGCGCGCGGGCCGCTGGTGGCGGCGCTGGACGACCAGCTGGCCAGCCCCGGACCGTCCGACAGCGGGGTGCGCATCGGCGTGACCTTCGTCGCGAAGGATGGCGGCTATTGCCGCAGCTTCGTGGTCGACACCACCGCCGGCCTGGCCTGCCTGAAGGGCGGACGCTGGAGCATCCCGGTGCTGGCCCAGGATGGCGGCGGCGCCGCCTGGGTCGATGGCAGCCAGCCGCCGCCCGTGGTGCGCGAGGCGATCGACGCGCGCATTGCCGGCACCGTGCTCGATCCGGTGGCCGAACGCGCGGCCCAGCAACGCGGCTGGACGCGGTGAGACGGTGACCGCTCAAACAGGCGGATGCTGCATTGCGGCAGGGATCGGTTTTCTTTTGGTAAACTGTCTAAAAAATAGGCCGGCATATACATGGGTGGCGATTTCGGGTATCGTGTCACCCGCTAAAAGTGTCTCTACGTCCGCTTTGTTCGGCCCGCCGGCCGGCTTGCCGCCGGGTAGCTCCGTCCGCCGGCTTATTCCCGTTCTTCCCTTCGCTGCGCGTCCGTCGACCCGTGACGGGAAGAATATGCCCGATCGTAGAGCTGAACGAATGAATGCAACTAAAAAATATGTCTGATTCTCAGAGCAATAACGCGAACAACAACGACGTCGCCGCCGTCCCGGGCGCCGCGCCAGCCGCGCCAGTCGTGGCCGCCGCCGAGGCTTCCACGGTACGGTTCGCCGACTTCGGCCTGGCGCCGGAAATCCAGCGCGCGCTCTCGGACCAGGGCTACGTCCATCCGACCCCGATCCAGGCCCAGGCGATTCCAGTGGTGCTGCAAGGCCGCGACGTCATGGGCGCGGCCCAGACCGGCACCGGCAAGACCGCCAGCTTCTCGCTGCCGATCCTGCAATTGCTGATGCCGCACGCGAACGCCAGCATGTCGCCGGCGCGCCATCCGGTGCGCGCGCTGGTGCTGGTGCCGACCCGCGAACTGGCGGTGCAGGTGGCCGACAACGTCAAGGCCTATGCCCGTCACACGCCGCTGCGCGCGACCGTGGTGTTCGGCGGCATGGACATGAAGCCGCAGACCGAGATCCTGCGCCGCGGCGTCGAGATCGTGATCGCCACCCCGGGCCGCCTGCTCGACCACATCGAGCAGAAGAACGTCAGCCTGGGCCAGGTGCAGATGCTGGTGATGGACGAAGCCGACCGCATGCTCGACATGGGCTTCCTGCCCGACCTGCAGCGCATCATCAACCTGCTGCCGAAAGCACGCCAGAACCTGATGTTCTCGGCCACCTTCTCGCCCGAGATCAAGAAGCTGGCCAACACCTTCCTGAACAATCCGCTGACCATCGAAGTCGCGCGCAGCAACGCGACCGCCGAGAAGGTCACGCAGATCGTGTACAAGGTCGATGAGGAAGCCAAGCGCGACGTGGTCGAGCACCTGATCCGCTCGCGCGGCATGAAGCAGGTGATCATCTTCTCGAACACCAAGATCGGCGCCTCGCGCCTGTCGAGCCACCTCGAGAAGCGCGGCGTCAAGGCGTCGGCGATCCACGGCGACAAGACCCAGCAGGAGCGCATGGCGGCGCTGGACGCGTTCAAGAACGGCAGCGTCGAAGTGCTGGTGGCGACCGACGTCGCCGCGCGCGGCCTCGACATCTCCGACCTGCCGGCCGTGATCAACTACGACCTGCCGTACAACGCCGAAGACTACGTGCACCGCATCGGCCGCACCGGCCGCGCCGGCGCCTCGGGCGATGCGCTGTCCGTGTACTCGGACAAGGACGAACGCCTGCTGGCCGACATCGAGAAGCTGATCAAGCAGACCATCACGCGCGGCACGCTGGAAGGCTTCGTCGCGCCAGGCGCGCGCGGTCGCGAAGGTGGCCGTGACTTCGGCGCGCGCGAGGGTAGCCGCGAAACCGGACGCGACTTCGGTTCGCGCGACAGCGAACGCGGCGCCCGCCGCAGTGATGGCGAGCGTGGCGGCGCCGCGCGTGCGCCGCGCTCCGGACTCGGTCCGGGCGCGCGCCGCGAGAAGGTCGATCCGTGGTTCCTCAAGCCCTACGAACCGACCAGCAGCCCGCGCAAGGATGCCGATGTGGCGCCGCACGCGCCCGCCAAGCCGGCCAAGCAGAAGCTGGCTTTCCTGCTGGGTGGCGGACCAAAGGCGCAGGCCTGATCTTCAGGCCGATAATTTGAAGCGCAATCCCGGTTCGGCCGGCTCCGCGATCAGCCGCCAGCCGTGGGCCCGCGCCACCTCCTGGCAAATCGGGAGCCCCAATCCCGCCCCGAGATCGCGCCGGTGCGGCCCACGCCAGAAGCGGTCGAACAGCAGCGCCAGCTGCGACGCCTCGACGCCCGGACCATGGTCGCGCACCGAGATGCTGTCGCGGGCGATCTCCACGCTGACGATGGAACCGGCCGGCGCATGTTCGATCGCATTCTCCAGCAGGTTTTTCAACAGCGTGAACAGCGCGCCACGGTCGGCCTGCCACGTCAGCCCATCGTCCGTGCTGGACACCGCCAGCTTCACGTCGGCCGCCTCGGCCATGCGCCGCAGGTAGCCGATCGCCTCGTCGGCCACCTCTCCCACCCTGACCGTGCCGAACGCGTAGTTGGTCGCCTCGCTGGCCTCGGCCAGCAGCAGCAACTGCTGCACCTGGCGCGACATATAGGCGACGTCCTTCAACAGCGCGGCGCGGTCCTCCTCGCCGTCGATCCCGAGCTCGACCTGGGCCCGGATCATCGCCAGCGGCGTCTTGAGTTCGTGCGCCGCGTTGCCCAGGAATTCCTGCTGCACCCGGTAGGCCTGCTCGAGGCGCTCGAGCACCCGGTTGAAGCTGTCGACCAGCGGCGCGATCTCGCCCGGCACGGCATCGGTGCGCAGGCGCGCATGCATCGACTGCAGCGAGATGCCGGCCGCCGATGCCGATACGTCCTGCAACGGCCGCAGGGTATAGCGCAGCGTGATCCAGGTGCACAGGCCGAAGGCGACCAGCAGCACCAGGGTGACCAGGGCGATGCCGTAGGCCACCAGCGGCAGGGCGACCCGGTGCAGCAGGTACATCATGCGGCTGCTGGCGGCCACCTGCAGGTACAGTCCACGGCCTCCTTCGAACGCGAGCGGCTCGCTGGCGCCGAAGAAGGTCACGCCGTCGCGGGTGAACTCGAAGCGGTCGCGCCCGGCCCCGGCCGGCAGCACGCCGTCGGGCCAGAAGCGCGGGCCGGCCTCGGACAGCAGGGCCACGTTGCCGGCGCGGTCGACGACGCGGTAGGCGACTTCGCGCCCCAGGCTGTCGAAGACCCATTTGATCGCATGGTGGTCGTCGGTCCCCAGGCGCAGCCTGCCGTCGCGCTCGACGTGCACCTTGGCCGACAGGTCGTGCGCCATGTCCGACAGGTCGGTCCGGGCCAGCACATTGGTTTGCAGGACGAAGGCCGCGACCAGCACCACCAGCATGACGCTGAGCAGCGTGCCGGCGACGAAGGCCATGACGATCTTGAGGCGGATGCTATTGAGCCGCATCGTCCGCGCGCAGCACGTAGCCGACGCCCCTGAGGTTGACGATGCGCTGGCGCGAGCCGATCGCCGCCAGCTTGCGGCGCAGGCGGTGCAGGGCGACGTCGAGCGCGTTCGGGGTGACGGCGTCGTTCAGGCCCCAGGCCGCCGCTTCCAGCGCGCCGCGCCGCACCGTGGTCTCGTGCTTTTGCAGCAGGAGCAGCATGATCTGCATCTCGGCCGGCGCCAGCGTGATGCGCTCGGCGCCGCAGCACAGCAGGTCGGCATCCGGCTGCAGCGCCAGGTCGCCACGGGCGTGGTCGAGCGGCCGGAATTCCTGCGGCCGGCGCAGCAGCGCGCGCACCCGCGCCACCATCTCGTCCATCGCGAACGGCTTGGCCAGGTAATCGTCGGCGCCGGCCTCGAGGCCCTGGACCCGGTCGTGCAGCGCTTCGCGCGCCGTCAGCACCAGGCAGGGCAGCCCGAGGCCGGCCGCGCGCATCCGGCCCAGCAGGGCCAGGCCGTCGCCGTCGGGCAGGCCGCGGTCGAGGATCAGGGCCTGGTAGGGCATCTGCTGGAGGGACGCCCAGGCGCCGTCGATGCGCGTGGCCACGTCGACGGCGATGCCGGCCGCCGCCAGGCCCTTGGCGATCAGCTGGGCCAGGCGTTCGTGGTCTTCGATCAGGAGGACGCGGCTCATCGGCTCACCTGAAGCGGTACAGGTAGCCGACCAGCACCCGGTTCCCGGTCGAGCGGTCGACCAGCGGGCTGTCCCTGATCTCGTCGGCCAGGCGCGACACTTCGAGGTCGACCAGGATGGAATGGCGGCGGTCGAACATATACATCGCGCGCAGTCCCGCTTCGGCATTCACGCCCGACTCGCCACGGTAGGCGGCGCGGCCGGCGCGCGCTTCGTCGGCCCGCACGCCGTAGTAATAGTCGACATAGTTGTCGTCGTGCCAGCTCGCGGTCACTCGCGGCGTGATCGTCACGCGCTCGCCGATATGCCATGTTCTCTCCACGCCGAGATTGAATCGCTTGCCCTTGCTGTTGCCGGACGCGTCGCCCAGCGCTTCGGCGCTGACGTCGGCCCACCGGCTCTTCCATTCGATTCTAGCACCGGCCCAGGCGCCGCTTTTCCGTTCGCGCATGCCGGCCAGGATCGGGGTGTCGTCGATATCGTCGTCGTCGTAGCCGCTGCCGTCGTAGCGCACGACCAGGTCGAGGTTCACGGTGTGCGCCGGCGCCGGGTCGAGGCTGAGCAGCTTGACGCCCACTTGCGGGCCGGCGATCGAGAGCCAGCGGTTTTCGTACTGGACGAAGGGAAGCGCCAGGTACTCGCGGTCGATGCCGGCATAGGCCTTGTCGAACGCGATGGCGCCGACACCCAGCGCCCAGGAGGAGGTGGGCGCGGCGGCGTCGCCCGTGCGGGCCAGGGCCGGCAGCGTGCAGAGCATGGCGGCGGCGAACAGCGGGATCTGCGCCAGGCGGCGCGGGAAGTAGCGGTCGGAGAGTGGCATGGAAGCGCTTTCGGGTTGTCGAAAAGCGCCATGCTCGGCCCGGTCGCCTTACTCGACACTTACCGCGAGAACGTCGGCGCGAGAACGTCGGCGCGACAACGTCGGCGCGACAACGTCGGCGCGACACCGCTTCGGTAAGTATCCGGAAAGGCGGACTGGCGGATAGTCCGGGTCAAAGGAGAAACGACGATGAACACATCCCGCAAGATGGCGCTGGTCGCCGTGAGCGCGCTCCTCGGCGCCGCCCTGGCCGGCGCCGTGGCGTCGGCCGCGATCGAGGTCAGCGATGCAGGCGGCGCCTCACGCGGCCCGCTCGAGCTCCGCCCCGACCCGGTCGAGCAAGTCCTGGTGCTGGTAGGGCTTGGACAGCACGTCCAGCGTGCCGCTGGGCTTGCCGGGGCCGGGCAGTTCGTCCATATAACCGGTGGTGACCAGCACCGGCAGGCCGGGGCGCTTGGCGTGCACGCGCTCGATCAGTTCCAGCCCGTTCATCCCGCCCGGCATGATCACGTCGGTAAACAGCAGGTCGGCCTGCTCGCCGCTTTCCAGCAGGCCGAGCGCGCGCTCGCCGCTGGGGGCCGACAGCACGTCGTAGCCGGCCATGACGAGCATGCTCTCGGCCAGTTCTCGCACGTCGTCGTTGTCCTCGACCACCAGGATGCGGCAGCGCCGCTGCTGCGGCTCATCTTGCGTGCCGCCGCGCCGCTCTGCCAGCGAGGGCTCAATGCCGGCGGCCTGCTCGGCGACCCGGAACACCATGCGCACCTGGGTGCCCCGGCCCGGCTCGCTCTCGATGTCGAGCTTGCCGTGCGATTGCTGCACGAAGCCATGCACCATCGCGAGGCCCAGGCCGGTGCCCGGTCCCTTGGTGGTGAAGAAGGGCTCGGTGGCGCGCCGCTTGACCTCCGGCGTCATGCCTTCGCCCTCGTCGAGCACGCAGATGCAGACGTAATCGCCGTCCGGCAGGCCCAGCAGGTGACGCCGATCCTCGCCCAGCACCGCGGTGCCGACCTTGACGGCGCCGCCGCCCGGCATGGCGTCGCGCGCATTGAGCACCACGTTCAGGAGCGCCATCTCGAGGTAGGTCGGGTCGATGGTGCAGACCGGCAAGCCGGGCTTGAGGTCGAGCTGCAGGTCGATCTTCTCGCCCAGGGTGCGCACCAGCATGTCGGAAAACTCGACCACCACGCTGTTCAGGCTCAGGCGCTTCGGCTCCAGCCGCTGCTTGCGCGCGAAGGTCAGCAGCTGCTGGGTCAGCTTGCCGGCCTGCATGGTGGCGCGCTGGGCGCGCCGGATCGGTTCGGCCGCCTTGTGCTGGGGTCCGGCGCCCAGCAGGGCGACTTCGAGGTTGCCGTTGATGACCTGCAGCAGGTTATTGAAGTCGTGGGCCATGCCGGCCGAGAGCTGGCCGATGGCTTCCATCTTCTGCGCCTGCAGCCAGGATTCCTGGTTGTTGCGGCGCTCGGTGATGTCCATCTGCGAGGCGAAGAAGTACAGTAGCTGGCCTTGCTGGTCGAAGATGGGACCGAAGAACAGCGCGTTCCAGAACGGCGTGCCGTCGGCCTTGTAGTTGACGATGTCCACCGCCACCGCGCGCTGTTCCTCGACCGCGCGGTGCAGCTCGGCCACGGTGGCGCGGTCGGTATCCGGCCCCTGCAGGAAGCGGCAGTTGCGGCCCAGGATCTGTTCTTCCGGGTAGCCGGTCAGGTCGACGAAGGCGCCGTTGACGAACACGATCGGATTGTCGTCCTGGCGCGGATCGGTGATCAGCATGGGCATGCGCGTCATCTCGACCGCGGCGAAGAAGATGTTGCCGCGCTCGTCCAGTCCGCCGTGCTCGATGTAGCCCGACTGCCAGTGGTGGACGCCGGGGCTGTCCTCGACCGGCCCCATCGGGTTGACCGCATTGCCTTCGACCTCGGCATTCGCCGGCACGCCGCGGCTCTGGCCGCCGCCTTGCACGTCGAGCTCTTTCTTGAGTGAATCGTCTTTCGGCGGTCCGAGTACCATGGGGTGTCCTTGCGAGTTTGGGCAGCCGGCCTGCCCGTATTCCACGGACAGAAGCAGGCACTTCGACTGTAATCGTAGACCGGTCGATGCTCCGTTCGTAAGCGCACAGAGGCGCCCATGTGGCCGGGGCCGCGTGCCTGTCTGCATGGGGAACCCGCTGACGGCGTCATGCGTGAAGGGACCCTCGAAACCACATGGCTGCGGATTCGCTCGAGCTCCGACAAAGTCGGTCTTGCCATAAAACTTGGGATGAAACGCGTCCATGGTTCCTCTTCACAGCGCGCCGTGCTGGACCGTGGTCGGTGTTCACGCCGGATGCGCAACGGTTGTCGACCGGCCCTTCGCTGATCGGCGTGGTGTTGGCACTTTGAAGCAATGTCTGGTGCAGTAACTCGTAGCCGACCCGCTACCTGTCGAGCGGGCCTGGCCGAGGGTTGCTCCTTGTCATTGAGTATCCCGGATAATAGATTGCCTGCGACATGCATCCGTAGTCTGGAGCCTAGCCAATGACTTGGTGGAAGAAGCGTCCCACGGTGGTTTGATCGGGATGATCGCCGTCCGCACGGTATTCGTGGTGCTTCACGACCAGCGTGGGCCTGTTGCGATTGTTGCGGCTGTAATTTGACGGATTACCTCGCGCAACTGCGGCGCTGTATGGGTGTTGATGCCGCGGATGTCGTCGAGTGCGGCGGTGCGGCCATCGTACAGGTTGGTCAGCTTGGCTGCCGCCGCTTCTGGATTGTCGGACACGTCCAGATGGTAGGCGACGACATTTCCCAAGAACCAACGATCGACCGCTGGCGTATGGCTGCCGAAATTCTCATCGATCCAGGTCCAGTCCCGGCACGACGTCTTCGTGGAGTCTGGAATGCAGGAGGTCAGTGCATTGAGGCGTGCGCTGAGTCTGGTGCAATGGTACTGCTGGTTCCGGTTGCTGAAGTGGCCCTAAGACAATCCATACGGTGACGCTGCGCCATGACCATTTCCCGCGTCTCCAGCAGTGACCACGAGGATCGCCGTCGGGTAGCCGTGGATGATGTCGTTCAACAGGTTCGGTCGCATCAACAGGATGTCGTCATCGGGATGGGCGACGACGTAGACTGCGGACGAAGCCGGCACCGGATAGCAGGTGGTCAGTGCAGCTGCCAAGGCAATCTTCTTGAGATTGCGCACAAGAAGATCCTTGAACTCCGCTCAGCTTCCCGGAAGCTGATCCGACGAGCACCCTGCACGCCAGGCATCCAGCGCCAGCTGCATCTTCGGCCATGTAAAGAAGCGCCTTTTCTCGTAGTACAACAGCCCTTCGTGCGGGCGTTCCAGGGTGCGCGCAGGGGCGACCGGCTGCAGCGCTTCGACGCCGTACACCAGGTAATGCCACAGCACCGGTGGGAACAGCAGCAGCCAGGTGGTCGCCTGGGAGGGATACGAGAGGCAGCAATGCAGATTACGCATGCGGTCATGCCAGGGAATATGCCTGGCAAGTACCCGGCCGTTGGCGGCGAGCGGCGCCAGCACGCGCGCCAGCGGAACGGACAGGCCGGCCGCACGGTAAAGTGAAAATTGCCAGGTGCGCTCCAGCAGGCCGCGCTGCTGGGCCAGCGCCACCGCCACCGCATGCAGCGCATCATGATCCTGGTGGCCGCCTTCCCAGGCCGGGATGTGAAGGGCGGCGACCGGGCCATGGGCATCGAGCCAGCGCGCGATCCAGGCATGGGCGGCGGCCAGCTGGAGTGGAAGGCTGGCGTCGGCGATGCCGAGCGCTTCGCCGGCGAAGACGATGGCGCGGGGCGCCACGCCGAGCCGGCCCAGCACGGCGCGCGACTCCGCATTGCGGCGCGCCGCGCGCGCGCGCCGCGCCTGGCCGTCGGTCAGGTAGGCGCAGGCGACCGGCACGCCATCCCGCCGGTAGTCGGCGATATGCTGCAGGACCCCGAATTCATCGTCCTGGTGCGCGAACAGGAACAGGGCGGCGCCGTCGGTATGCATCGAAGTCGGATGTGCTGGACAGGGACTGGAAAAGCGGCTGCAAGCGCGGCCGAGGCTCCCATTCTAGCGCGCCGTCCGGCGTCCCTTCAGCGCGGCACGATCGCGCGCACGCCGGGAATCGCCTGCAGGCCGCGCACCAGCACGGCCGAGATGGCGGCCGCGCACAGGGCCAACAGCGGAATGCCAAACCAGGGATTGACGTAGCGGTAGTCGATCCCCACCGTCTCCAGCACGAACAGCACCCAGACGTGGATCAGATAGACGCCGAAGCTGGTCGCCGCGAACCAGGCCACGGCGCGCATCCTGCGGCTGTCCGGCGGCGCCCAGGTCGCGCCGAGCGCGCGCAGGGCAACGAAGGCGGCCAGGCTGGCCAGCAGCACCAGCGGGCTCGAATAGGCATAGAAGGCTTCGTTGGCCTGTGCCAGGGTATGGCTTCGCCACCAGGTTGCAAGCGCAATGGCAAGCGCCAGCAGGGCCCAGGCGGCCCAGGCGCAGGCGAGGTGGAGTTGCCTGGGCACGGCCGGCAGGCGGTGGTACAGCAGGGCCCCCGCTGCCATATAGCCAGGATAGAGATGCAGCGCCGCCCAGTCGATGCCGGCCACCCGGCGTCCGGTCAGCGCAATCTCCAGCGGCACCACGCTGGCGGCGATGAACCAGAACAGCAGGCAGAACAGCTGGGTGCGCGGGGCGACGTGCTGGTGGAACGCGACCAGCACCGGGAGGAAGACATAGACTCCGGCCAGCGCGTACAGGTACCACAAGTGGCCGGCGACCGGCCCGTTCACGATCAGCGCCAGCCAATCGTCCTGGCGCTGACCGGTATGGCGGAACCACAGCAGGTACAGCAGCGACCAGGCCACCAGCGGCAGCAGGATGCGCCATTCGCGGCGGCCGATCGCGGTCACCGTGGGCGCGCGGGTCAGCAGCAGCGCGCCGCTGATCATGAAGAACAGCGGCACCGCCACCCGCGCCACGCTTTCCCAGGCATTTACGGCCCACCAGTTGCGCTCTCCCATCAGGCCGAACCCCTTGGCGCTGACATGGATGACGATCACGAGCAGGGTGGCGACCACGCGCATGGTGTCGAGCGCGTGGTCGCGTGGCGGGGCGGAGGAGGGCGTCATGGCGTCAGGCCTGATGGCGGAAGGTCACCGCCTTGTGCAGCGCGAAGGTCAGCACCGGACCGCACAGGAGCACCAGCGCCAAGCCGATGAGGTAATGCCAGCGCAGCGCCTCGGCCAGCGCCGACAGCGCGACCGTCAGCGCGAGGCTGAGCATCGATACGGCCAGGAACTTGCGGTAGCGGTTCCAGCTCGGCGGCTGCCTGAAGGTGAAGCGGCAGTTGGCGAAGAACGAGCAGGTGTTGGCCAGGGCGAAGCCGGCCACGTTGGCCGCGACCGGTCCGGCCAGCCCGGTTTCGACGAGCGCGATCACGGCCCCGAATGCAGGAAGGTGTTGACGACACCGATCAGCCCGAACGTGACGAAGGCGTGGTGACGCGCCAGCAGCCGCCGGCACAGCTCAACGAGCTTCATCGACGTCTTCACCGGGATGCTCTTCGCGCACGAGGTAGACCGGACGGCGCTTGACTTCGTGGTAGATGCGGCCGACATACTCGCCCAGGACGCCGATGCCGATCAGCTGCACGCCGCCGATGAACATGCCGCCCGCCATCAGCGAAGCATAGCCGGGCACGTCGACGCCGTCGACCAGGGTGTCGAGCACGATCAGGGTGGCGTATATGAGCGACAGCAGCGACACGCCCAAGCCGATATAGGTCCAGATCTTGAGCGGGACGGTCGAGAAACTGGTAATGCCTTCCAGCGCCAGGTTCCACAGTTTCCAGGCATTGAAGCTGGAGGCGCCGGCATGGCGCGGCGCCGGCGTGTAGGGCACGGTCACGGTACGGAAACCCACCCAGGCGAACAGACCCTTCATGAAGCGGTGGTTTTCCGGCAGCTGGCGCAGTGCTTCGACCACGCGCCGGTCCATCAGGCGGAAGTCGCCCACGTCGACCGGCACCTCGACCCTCGAGATCATGTTGTGGAAGCGGTAGAACGATACCGCCGACAGCTTCTGAAACCGGCCGTCGGTCGAGCGGTCGGTGCGGCGCGCCAGCACCACTTCGGCGCCCTGTTCCCACTGCGCCAGCATCTCCCGCAGCAGTTCCGGCGGATGCTGCAGGTCGCTGTCGATCGGCACCACCGCATCGCCGGTCGCCCGGTCGAGCCCCGCCGTCAGCGCGGCCTCCTTGCCGAAGTTGCGCGACAGGTCGACCAGGTGCACCCAGGGATACCTGGCGCGTGCCTCCTGCAGTTCGGTCCAGGTGGCGTCGCGGCTGCCGTCGTTGACAGCGACGACGTCGATCTCGTACTGCGGCAGTTCGACGGCGATCGCGGCGATGCGCCGGAAGAACTCGGATACATTGCCCGATTCGTTATAGAACGGAGCGACCAGGGATACACGTTTCTTCATTGTCTGTCGGTGTCAGGATGGGTACTTTTTCGGCACAGGAAAACGATGTCCATATCGGCGCAGACGGCGCCCGGGCCGGCCAGCCGCTCGGCTTCCTGCTGCTGCCTGAAGTAATGCTTCTCGAACGCGATCGCAGTCGTGGCGGGCAGGCCGGCGATCGTGGCGCCGTAGTTGTCGCAGGCCTTGGTCGCACGCGCGATATACCCGGTGGAGAACGGATAGCCGTGCTTGACCGAATACGCCATCACGGGCAGAAGGCCATTGGCGCCCGCCGTCTCGTTGCAGCGGAACGGCGGATAGTAATGCAAGGCCCGCGTGTGCGCACCCAGGAAATCGTTCCAGCGCGCCTCGTCGATCGCTGGAACCGACTGCTGCGCCGCCACTTTGCGCACATAATGGTGGTGTGCCTGCAGGTCCCACATCTGCAGCGCCGTCACCGCCGCCAGCAAGGCCGCGGCGCGCCATGCCGGCACGTGGCGCGCGACGCCGATGACGGTGAACAGAATGACGGCATAGCCTACCGGCCAGAAGAACCGGCCGGAGGCGCGGAATGTGGTGGTCACGGTCTCCATCCATTCCGGAAGCTGCAGGGCGTACAGCCGGGCGTTGCCCAGCCAGACGATGTTCGACAGCGCGAACAGCCACAGCACAACCAGCACGCCCAGCAGGGCGCCATGGCGCCGCCAGAAGCCCGGATCGCGGCCTTGCAGCACCTTGTAGGCGACGACCGTCAGCATCAGCACGAAGACGCCGAGGTAGTTGAATCCCTCGCCCTGGCCGTCGTGCGCCACCGGATGCTCCAGCTGCAGCAGGTGGCCGCCATGCAGCGGTGCGAGGAGGTTCATCGAAAAATGGCCGAAGCCCCATTCGCGGCTGCCCGCGCCCGACGGCAAGGGGAGCACGGTGAGCCACATCGTCGCGAACAGCAGGCCGTAGACGGCCACCGGCGCCAGCAGCGCGCGTCCGAGCGTGGCGCCCGTGGCCGGGGTGCGCAGCAACTGGCGCAGCACATCGGCGCCGAAGATCGCCGACGCCATGACGAACAGATAGATATTGACGTAGAAAGCCGCCACCAGCAGCGCCATCCAGGCCAGCGTGTCGAGCCGGCCAAGACGCGAGCCGCGCAGGTAGGCCGCGAAGGCGAACACCAGGATCCATTGCGACATCAGGCTGGTGTGCGAGATGCGGAAGGTCAGCGCCGGGAAGCTGGCCAGCAGCACGGCCAGCGCCGCCAGCGCGGCCCAGTTGCGCACGCGGGCCTCGCGGCAGATCCACCATGCGCCCACGCCCTGCAGGGTGAAGCACAGCGCGATCCACAGGCCGTACGGGTTCCAGTAGGGCGCGCCGTGGCGCACCAGCTTGAGGAACAGCGCGTACAAAGGCACCGTGTCGAGGAAGGTTGCGACCGTGCCCTCGGGGGTATTAAGGGTTTCGAATCGCAGCAGCGGCCAGCGCCAGGCGTCGCTGGCGTAGGCATTGAAGCCGGCCAGGTACTGGGTGATGTCGGCGTTGTCGCGCCACCAGAAAGGGGCAGTGCCGCGCAGCATCGGGTAGCCGTACAGCCACCAGGCGTATCCCAGGCCGAGCGCGGCCGCCATCAGCAGGCCGGCGGGGCCGTGGATGTCGAGCCACCAGTCGGCGCGGCGCAGGCCGGGCCGCGCCTGGAGGGCGCGCACGTGCTGCAGCGGCGTCATGGCGCGGGCGGCGCCGACGCCGGGTCCAGCAGGGCCAGCAGCGCGCGCGCTTGTTCGCGCCAGGTCATCCAGTGCATGCCCTGCGGCGTAGGATGGCGGCCCGCGGCGTGCAGCGCCAGCCACTCGCGCACCGCAGCGGCCAGGTCGGCGCCCTGCATGCCGGCGAAATAATGGGCATGATCGCCAGCCACCTCACGGAACACCGGCAGGTCGCGCGCCATCAGCGGCAGGCCATGGTGGGCGGCTTCGATGAGGGGCAGGCCGAAGCCCTCGCCCTCGCTAGGGAACAGCAGGCAACTGCTGGCCAGGTAAACCTGCTGCAGGGTGTCGTCATCGATCCCGTCCAGCCATAGCAGGCGGCGGCCCAGCTCCGGGCTCGCGCGCAGGCGCTCGAGGATGCGGGGCAGGGTGCGGCGGTCGGCGTCGGCCAGGCCTTTCCAGCCTTCGCGTCCGACGATCACCAGGTTCAGGTCGGCGCCCTCGGCCCACAGCTGCTCGAAGGCCTCGAGTGCCTGCAGGTGGCCCTTGCGCGGCTCGATCGTGCCCACCATCAAAAAGCTGGGGCGCGCGGCGACCTGGCGCACCAGCGGCGACTCGGCGGCCGAGGCGTGCGCCGCGAGCTCAAGGTCGGCGCCCAGGTGCAGCCCGGTGCGCACCTGGCCTGCGCGCGTGGCCAGGCCGCGTTCGGCCAGCCAGGCGTCGAGGTCGGCGCATACCGCGTGCGAAATGCAGATCAGGCGGTCGGCCTCGGCCGCCACGCATTCGAGCCAGGCCGCATGGGTGACATCGGCGTGGGGCGGGAAGAATTCGGGACGCAGCACCGGCAGCAGGTCATAGACCACGAAGTTGAGCGACACCCCGCGCGCGCGCCAGGCGGCGTACAGGCCGCTGCGCGCGGCTTCCATCGCGGCGTGCGGCGAGTGGTCGGCGCAGTAGTAGATGTCGCCGGCCAGCACGTCGACCACCGGATCCTTGCCCTGAAGCACGCCTTCGATGCCGAGCAGGCGCGCTGCGTAGTTGCGTGCATAGCGGTACTGGGGATGCTCGCCGCTGTTGTCCAGGTACACCGGCTCGACGCGGTAGCCGCTGGCGCGCAGCTGCAGCAGCTCCATCAGCTGGTTGCGCACCACGCGCTCGATGCCGGTCTTCAGATCGTTGCGGGCGATGGTGGTCACGTCCATCAGCAACTGGCGCGGCTGCAGCGGATCGGGCGCACGCGCCACCGCGCGCGCCAGGTGCTGCAGCATGGCGTCGTCGAGCTCGAGGCCGGGCGTGGCCAGCAGGGCGTCCTGCAGGGCGCGCTGGCCCAGGCGGCGGCGCACGGCGTCGCGTTCCAGCGCCGCCTTGTACATCAGGCCCACCCGTTCCGGGCTGTTGCGCGTGCCCATCAGGGCGAAGCCGGCGGCGGCCAGCGCCAGTCGGCGCGCGTCGTCGGCGCGCAGCGTTTCCAGCGCCTGCACCAGCTCGCGCTGCTCGAAGGCGTCGGGCAGCATCCAGACCGCGTCGTGCGGGAACTCGGCCATCGCGCCGTTGGCGTTGATGATGGTCGGCAGGCCGTAGATCATGCAGTCGAGCACCGTGCCCGAGGTCTCGCCGCGCGAGCCGGTGCGCAGCTGCACGCCGACGTCGGCGGCCTGGAGGTAGCGGAAATAATCCTCGTCCGAGGTCCAGCCCGAGATGCGCACCCGCCCGCCGCCAGCGGCGTCGATGGTCTCGCTCATCTGGCGGCCGTAGTCGCCGCCATGGTTGGCGCCGACGAACACCAGGTGGCACTGGCGGTCGGCATGCAGCGCCGACGCCAGCCAGGCCTGCAGCAGGGCCAGGCAGTGCTTGGTGGGCGCGATGAAGCCGAAATTGCAGACCAAGAAATCGTCGGCGCCGATGCCGAGGACACGGCGCGCGGCCGCACGGTCGTTCTCGAGCGGCGCCGCGCGCGGCAGCTGGGCCGGGCTCCAGTCGGCGCCGGCCTGCGGGCCGTACCAGTCGCGCGCCAGCCGGCGCGCATACTCGGAATGCACGATCACGTGGCTGGCGTCCTGCAGAATCTCCAGGTTGCTCGGCCAGTCATGCTTGGCCTGCTCCAGGCCATCCGGCGCCACGCTGGCCTGCACCGCGGCATAGCCGTGCGAATGCAGCAGGCTGCGGGTCCATGCGCCCGGCATCGCGCCGGTGATCTGCTCGTACGAGATCATGCTGCTCAGGTAAAAGTCGTGCAGCACCACCACGCCCGGATGACGCTGCAGCAGCGGCATCATGTGGCTGTGATAAGGACTGTTGCCGAACTGGTAGACGACGTGCTCATAGCGCCCGGGGTGCTGGTCGAGCCAGGCCGGCGGATGCTGCGGCAGGTGCGCCAGTTCGGGCGGCAGCGCCACCTCGGCCTGCTGCACGATCAGTTCCACCTCAAAGTGGGGCAGCAGGGTGGGCAGCACGCGCACCGCGTAATCGGCGATGCCGGTGCGCTCGGGCGGCAGCGGCGACAGGAAGGCGATGCGCGGCTTGCGCGCGGGCGCATCCTTGGTGGCGCCCTGCACCGCGGTCCGCGCCACCTGCGCCACATGGGCTTCCAGTGCGGCGATGGCGCGCTGCGCGCTGCGGTCCCAGCTGAACTTGCGCGCCTGGAGCGCGCCATGCGCGCGCAGGCGCGCCTGCAGCGCCGGGTCGCCCAGCACCTCGGCAATGCGCTGCGCGATGGCGGCCGGCTGGCGGCCGTCGAACAGGGCGTCGGGGTGGCCGATCACTTCCGGGATGCTGGTGCTGTCGGCGCCGATCACCGGCGCGCCGCAGGCCATCGCTTCCAGCGCCGGCAGGCCGAAGCCCTCGTGCAGCGACGGGAACACGAACAGCGCCGCGCTGCGGTACAGGTCGACCAGGTCGGCGTCGCTCAGGTAGCCGGTCAGCACCATCTCGTCGGGCGCCAGGCCGTGCTGGCGCGCCAGTTGCGCCAGGCGCTGGCGTTCGCCGTCGTTGATCTTGCCGGCGATGACCAGCTGGTGCGCGCCGCGCACGGGCGCCGGCAGCAGCGCCCAGGCCGCGACCAGGCCGTCGATGTTCTTGCGCGCGTCGAAGCCGCCCGGGGCGCACATCAGCGCCGGACGATTGATGCCGAAGCGCGCGCGTAGCGCCGCCAGGTGGGCAGGGTCGAGTTCGGCCGGACAGAAGGTCTCGTCCACCGCAGTGGAGATGGAGACCACGCGCTCCGGATCCAGGCCGAGGGCATCGATGGCCTCCTGGCGCGAGTAGTCCGAGATCGCCAGCAGCAGGCCGGCCTGGCGCAGCGAGGCGATCTTGCGCTCGTAGTAGCTGCGCTGCTCCGGCTGGCGCAGGTACTGCTGGGGATTCAGGAAGGGGATCAGGTCATATAGCACGGCGGCGGTGGCGACGCCGTCGCCGAAACGGCCGATCGAGACCACGGCGTCGTCGACATAGCCCTCGAACAGGCTGGTGACCAGCACGGCGTCCGGACGCAGCTGGGCGATCGCGTATTCGCGCAGCAGTTCGCCGGCGCGCGCGCGCGGCGAATTGACCGGATGCGCCTCGGCGCTGGCGCCGGCGCCGTCGAACAGGCAGATGCGTTCGCGCGGCACCAGTCCGTCGAAGGCTTGGCGGATATCCTCGATCGCGCCGCCCAGGGCCGCGTTCAGGACCAGCCACACCTCGTGCCCGCCGGCGTTGCGCGCGACCCCGAGGGCCAGGGCCAGCGAATAGCGCCCGATGCCGCGATAGCGGCTTTCCGACTGGGCGCCCTGGAGATCAATGACTATCCGCATCGCTGGTCCTTGCCTGTTCCTGTTTCGATGAATGCTGCTGTTTCTGCAGCTGCTGCAGCTGGTGGTACACGCGCGCCGCGCGCGGCGACAGTTCGCCTGGTTGCTGGTCGACCACCACGCGGGCGGCGCCGCTGTTGTCGAGCATGAGCTTGTAGAGACGCGCCTCGAGCGCCGGCACGCGCCGCAGCGCGGCGCGCACGACGCGCTTCAGGCCCGGGCGGCGCAGCACGACGCCGCCGAGGCGGCGCGCCAGGCGCAGGCCGCGCGACTTCGCGGCGCTGCCCAGGCGTCCTTCGCGCTGCGCATTGCGCAGGCGGTAGGCCAGCGACATTGCGCGCCGCAGCGGCGCGGTGATGCGCCACGAGGTGCTCGACAGCAGGTCGACCACGCGCTGGCCCATCTCGGCCGCGTGGGCTTCGGCCTGCAGCAGCCGCGCCTCCTGGCGCGCCGCCTGCTGGCGCAGCTCGTCGAGTTGCTGCGCGAGCTGGGCCTGCTGCTCGGCCGCCCGGGCCTGGGCGCGCGCCAGTTCGCTGCCATGCTTGCGTTCGTCGGCCAGCGCGATGGCCGTCTGCACGCCCTGTTCGCCGATCCGGCCAAGGATCTGGTGGATCTCGGCGTGCTGTGCCGCCAGCTGTTCCTGGTAGCGCTGGGCGAGCTGGCTGAGCGTGATGCCCCACGGCGCCTCGAAAGCGTCGTCGAACGGCGCCACCACCGCCTGCGGCGCGGCCTTCTGCGCCACCACCGCATAGTCGGGGCTGACGCCTTCGAGGACCGTGATCAGGCCCACCGGCGCGTCGGTATGCAGACGCGGGTCTTCCTGCAGGCGCACGATGCGCTGGCGCATGAAGCCTGCGTGCTCGGCGGCGAAGCCGAGCAGGCCCGGCGGCAGCGGATGTTCGTGCGACGGATCGAGATAGAAACTGGTGGCGCCGACGGTGAGGTTTTCCGGGTTCGGCGTCTCCATCACGAGCAGCCCGCCCGGCTGCAGTACACGCAGCGATTCGGCGATCAGCTCGCGCACCAGGTCGAACGGCAGGTGTTCGACGAGGTGGAAGGCCGACACCAGCGCCAGGCTGGCGTCGGGACGCGCGCGCAGCGCGGCGAGGGCGTCGTCGCGGCGCGCGGCCAGGCCGCGCTCGAGGCAGGCGGCCAGCATGCCGTCATCCAGGTCGACGCCTTGGGCCTGGAAGCCCTGTTCGCCCAGCAGCTCGAGCCATTCGCCGCGGCCGCAGCCGAGGTCGAGCGCGGCAGCCACTCGGCCGGGCCCACGTAACGGCGCGGTGAACGGAGCATAGGCGCGCAGCCGGTCCTTGATGGTCTCGCGCGAACCGCGGTAGCGGTCCTCGAAGGCGCGGTAGAACGAGGTCTGGTTCATCGTTGGATCTCCACTTGCGGTTCGAGCCAGCTGCTGCCGACGAATTCGCGCCGGTTCATGTTCATGACCATGAAGATGGCGGCCAGGTCGCGCCACTCGTAGTTGTCGGCGAGGTGGGTCTCGCTGCTGGTGAGCGCGGTGGTCACTGAATAGCTGCCCGGGCCCAGGTTGAGCGGGAACCGGAATCGGTATTCGATGAGTTCGCCGGCGCGCAGGCCGGTCAGGGCCTGGTCGAGGTAATGGGTGTTGGTGCCGAAGATCTGCTGCCCCAGGCGGTCCTTGATCATATAGCCAAGCACCAGGCGCGGCACCGCCTTGTTGATCCTGACACGGATGCGCAGCTGGGCCGGCACGCCGACATTGAGCACCTCGAGCGCCTGGCCATCCTCGTTCTCGAGCGCCACCTCGAGCACGCTGGCGTGGCCGGTGCCCGACGTGGTCTGGACCCGGCCCTCGGGCGTGCGCACCTGTTCGACGGTGCTGCCTTCGCGCTCGGCGATCAGGGCGTTGTAGTAGTCCATCACTTCCTCTGGCGTGCCCTGCTTGGCCAGGCGGCCGCTGTCGAGCAGGATCGCGCGGTCGCAGATCGACTGCATGGCGGCGCGGTCATGGCTGACGATCAGCAGCGTGGTGCCCTGCTTGCGGAACTCGCGGATACGCTCGAAGCTCTTGTGCTGGAAATAGGCGTCGCCGACGGACAGCGCCTCGTCGACGATCAGCACGTCAGGGCGGACCACGGTGGCCACGGAAAAGGCCAGCCGCATCTGCATGCCCGACGAATACACCCGTACTGGCTGGTCGATGTAGTCGCCGATTTCGGCGAAGGATTCGATCTGCGGCATCAGCCGGGCGATCTCGTCGACCGCGAGTCCGAGCAGCTGTCCCGACATGAACACGTTCTGGCGGCCCGTGAAATCGGGATGGAAGCCCATGCCCAGTTCGAGCAGGGCGGCGACCCGGCCATGGATCGCCACGCCGCCGGTGGTAGGCTGGGCGGTGCCGGTGATCAGCTTGAGCAAGGTGCTCTTGCCGGCGCCGTTGATGCCGATGATGCCGACCGCGTCGCCCGGCGCCAGCTGAAAATTGATGTCCTGCAGTACCCACTTGAGCTTGTGGCGTGGCTTGTTTCCGGGAATAATCCATTCGGCCAGCCGGCTCCAGCGGTTTCCGTATTGCTTGTAGGCCTTGCCCAGGTCTTTGACGATAATCGAGCCCATCAGAGTTCATCCACCATTTCGCCGGCGCGCTTGCGGAACAGGTGCATTCCCAGGGCGCACAGCAGCAGGGCAAGCACGGTGACTGGAAGCAGGCTCGGCCAGTGCGGCAGCTCGCCGCGCAGCAGGATGCCCTGGTAGGCCTGGACAACCGAGGCCATCGGGTTCCACACCAGCAGCGGCCGCACCTCGGCCGGCAGCGCGGTGACCGGGTACACCACCGGCGTAAACCAGAACCAGAATTGCAGCAGGATGGCGAAGAACTGGCCGACGTCGCGGAAAAACACGTTCAGCACGCCCAGCACCATGGCCAGGCCGATCGCGAACAGGATCTGGATCGCCAGCACCGGCAGCAGGGCCAGCGCGCTCCAGCCCGGGAAAGCGTCGGTGGCGACCAGGAACACCAGGAACAGTCCGAAGATGATGGCGAAGTTCACCAGCGCGTTGAGCACGACCACGATGGGCAGGCAGATGCGCGGGAACTGCAGCTTCTTGATCAGGTTGGCGTGTTCGAGGAAAACGTTCTGGCCACGCGTGGTGATTTCGGCGAACAGGCCCCAGGTCAGCACGCCGGCGCACAGGTAGATGCTGTAGGCGAAATTGCCGGTGCCGCCGGGAAGGCGGGTACCCATTACCTGCGAGAAGATCACGGTGTAGACCACGATCATGGCCAACGGATTGAGCACGGTCCAGGCGGCGCCGAGCAGGGAATTGCGGTATTTGGCCTGGAATTCGCGGCGCACGCTGCCCGCGATGAAACCGCGGTAGCGCCAGACGCCGCCCAGCATATTACGGGAAATCATAGGTGTGGGGCTTGATCATGATCAGGAATCGGGACGCGCGATGAGCGTCCTTATTCGGGATGGCCCCGAAGATAAGTTGCTGATTATAACATGATGCTGACTAGGAATTTACGAGTTACCAGTTGTTACTTTTGCCTTGTGGTAACTCGGAAGGGAGTCGTGCACGTGCGGTGGGCAGCATTCGGTCAGCCATTGCCCTCGATGAGTTTTTGGAGTTCTTCCGGCTTCATGATCGTGATGCTGTGCGAACCCTTCTTGATGATTCCCTGCTGTACCAGCGTCAGCAAGGCACGGGTCACGGTCTCGCGGCTGGTATTGATCATGTTGGCGATGTCCTGGTGCGTCGGCAGGTTTTCCACCACATGGACGTCGCCTTCCTTTTTCTCCTTGAGCAGGTTCAGGAAAGTGAAGATGCGGCGCGAGGTATTGTGGATGCTGAGCAGGGCGCGGAACTCCGAGTCGCGCTGCACCTTCTCGGCCAGGAAGCGCAGCATCTGATGGGCCACCGATGGCGAATGTGTGAACAAGTGCAGTGCGACCGCGCGCGGCAGCAGGGCGACCAGCACGGGTGTCAGCGCCACCACCGACGCCGAGCGCATGGCGCCGCTGATGACGGCGATCTCGCCGAAGAAGTCGCCCGGTTGCAGCATGCGCAGGCCAATTGCGCGCCCATCCTCGGTGACGTCGATGACCTGCAGCGAGCCGCTCAGCAGGAACAGCAGGCTGTCGCCCGGCGCGCCCTTCTGCAGCACGATGTCGCGCTTGGCGTACTCGCGAATGCGCAGGTTCGTTTTTACCTGCAGCATGTCCTCTTCGTTGAGATTGGCGAGCAAGGGGATCTTGCGCAGATGGATCTGGACTTCATGTTCCTGGGTCGCCGGTTCGTTGGCCGCGGGAGCGGCTGGCGCGGGCGTCAGGGCACCGGGAGCGGCGTCTTTTTCTGGGTCGTTCTTGCGGTTGGTCGACGATGTCATGCGGTTCTCAAATCACCTGTAACAGTCCGAACGCTGCGGTGGCGGCGGCAATGCCGGCCGTATTCGCTCCCATGTCGCGCCAGCAGAAACTGCGTCCCGGAACCAGTTTCTGCAGTATTTCGATGGCCAGTCCGGCCAGCAGCAAACCCAGCAGCCACACGGCACGGCGCGGCCAGGATGGCTCGATCAGCAGCGCCAGGGTGCTCAGTCCCGCGAATGCGATGAAGTGCAGCAGCTTATCGTGCGGAAGCAGCGGAAGCCAGCGCGCCGGCAGCAGGCAGCCGAGCGCGACGGCGCCAGCGGCCGCCACGAAGACAATCAATTCCCAGGACATATCGACCTATTGCTTGTACACCAATCCTGGCGTTAGAAATTATCCCAACGCAAACTCATCTGCAGGGCGTGACTATTATATTGGAACAGCGAGATGTTCTCGCGGTTGAGAGTGCTGCGCCACTCCACGATGACGCTGTATCGTGGATGCAACTTCCAGTTGACGGCGGTGCGCAAGGTCGCCGTGTCCTGCCGCCGCCGCGTGTTGATCAGTCCGGGAGAATACAGCGCCTGGCTGCGCCAGCGTTGCCAGGCGACGCCGCCTTCCAGGCTCAAGCGGCTGGTGGCTGCGCCATACCATTGCAGGCTGCCAAACCAGCCGTCGCGGTCACCGCCTGGACGGCCGTCGCTGCTGTCGTCGTGGAGGCGGGTCAGCGTCGCCTGCGTCAGGCTGCGCCCGCTACGGTATCCGGCTATGCCGCCGAGTTCGACGGTGGTGCCGTCGTAGGCGGGACGGGTAGGGTATTCAACGCGGCTGAGGTTGCCCGAAAAGGCGAATTCCGCACCCTTGGGCATCTTCCATGGTGGCGACAAGCGCATCTGCAGCTGCTTCTGGCGCTGGTACAGGATGCGGTCCAGCGTCACGTAGCCAAGCGCCGCCGTGCCGCGCAGCAGCCAGCCGCCCGGCTTCCACGTCTGCTCGAGAGCCCCCACCACCAGTGCAGTGTCCTGGTTGCGTTCCCGGTCATGCCAGCGCGAATAGGCCTGGACGATGGCGTTCGTGCCGCCAACGCCGAGGGGGTGCACGGTGGACAGCGTCAGCTGGCTGAAGTTGTCTTCCTTTGGCAGGAAGGACGGGTCCAGTTCGTACTCGGTCTGCGCACTGCCGGTGCCGATCGTGAACCTGGGATCGCTCGCGCCCTGGTTGACGTTGTCGTCGTGGCCACGGGTGGCCGCCAGCAGCCAGGCGCCGCCCTCGCGCGCGGTCCTGCTGCCGCAGCCGGTGGCGCGGTAGCGTGCGATCGTCTCCACGATCGGCTCGGGCAGCGCGAAGCGTTGCTGCAAGCCGGCAAACAGGCGCTCCGCCTCATCCGAATTGCCTAGTTCGCAATGGGTGATCGCGAGGTCGAGCCAGGCGCCGGCGTGGCGCGGCTGTGCGGCCACCACCCGCTCGAGCAAGGCCGCCGCTTCCTCGATCCGCCCGTCGGATAGCGCGCCCAGTGCCGCGCGGTACAGCGCTTCCTGCTGGTCCGTTTCTTGCGCAATCGCCGCTGGATCGGTGGCCGGGCCGTCCTGCGCCAAGGCGTGGCACGACCAGCATGCCGCCGCCAGCGCGACGCTTGCGACCAGGCGCCTCATTCGCCCTGCTCCAGTGTATAGACGCGCGTCGGTCTTCCCTTGCCTCGCAGCTGGCGTTCGCCCAGCAGTTGAAGGTGATGGCGCTTGGCCAGCGCGGCAGTCCCCTCGCCGACGATGACGTCGTGCGGATAGTCGCGCGCCGCCTGCTCCAGGCGCGCCGCCGTATTCACGCTGTCGCCGACGGCGGTGTAGATGCTGCGCGCCGCGGTGCCGTAGTCGCCGGCCATCGCCACGCCGCTCTCGATGCCGATGCGTACGCGCAGCGGCGGCAGTCCGATGGCGACGCGCTGGCTGGAAAATTGCGCCACTTCGCGCAGGATGCGCGCCGCCGCGTCGAGCGCCAGGTCGGCGTGCTCGGGATTCGGCAACGGCGCCCCCAGAAAGCCACCAGGCCGTCACCCGTGTACTTGTCGAGGGTGCCGCGATGGGCCAGCACCGGGCGCGTGAGGCATTCCAGGAACTCTGTGGTCAGGCGCGACGCCTCTTCCAGCGACAACGCCTCGACCTGGCTGGTGTAGCCCTGCATGTCGGCCACCAGGGTGGTCACTTCCAGCCGCCGCGGCGCCAGCGGGTCCTTCAGGTCGCTGCGCAGCAACTCGTCGACGACTTCGCCGG
The DNA here is from genome assembly GCF_003143515.1 of Massilia oculi. Taxonomy (NCBI): domain Bacteria; kingdom Pseudomonadati; phylum Pseudomonadota; class Betaproteobacteria; order Burkholderiales; family Oxalobacteraceae; genus Massilia; species Massilia oculi. The sequence goes on from NZ_CP029343.1 coordinate 3,915,356, forward strand.
CCACATACTGGCGCAGCGTACCGAGCAGTTGGCGCGAGCGGCGCTGCGCCAGTTCCCACTGGAATGGCACGGCCACCGCCAGCAGGTACAGGCAGCACAGCAACGGCGCCGCCGGCGCGAAGTCGGGGTCGCGCGGCGCCAGCAGCCAGGCGATGGCCAGCCACAGCAGGGCGCTGGCGCCCAGCAGCAGCGCGTTCGCGGCCGCCGAGATGCGCGGCAGCGTATAACCGGTCAGTAGTACGACGGCGAGCACGAAGGCGAACGCAATGACCTTGCCCGGCAGCGCGGCCGGCGCGCGGCCCTGCTGGCGGTCGAGCAGCGAGGTGAGCATCGAGGCATGGACCAGCAGTCCGGCGCTCGAGGCGCCCAGTGGCGTCGCGATGCGGTCGCCGATGCTCAGCGACGAGGAGCCGATCAGCACCAGCCGTCCGCGCGCCATGCCTTCCGGCATGTCTCCGGCCAGCAGGTCGGCCGCCTTGACGACGTCGTAGGCGGCCCAGTCGCGTGCGAAGGGCACGCGCTCGATTGCGCGCAGCGGTAGGGCATCTGTGGCATCACCACAACACTGCAGCAGGGCAAGCGAAAGGGTAGGGTAGACTCGGCCCCGGTAACTGGTAAACATGGGCAGGCGGCGCAGGGTGCCGTCGGCGTCGGGCAGCACGCCGATATTGCCGGCGTGACGTGACTCGGCCAGGCCGGCGTGGTTGGCCAGATAGCCGAGCGCAGGCAGGGCGCTGGCGGTCGCCGGCGCGGGAACGCCACCGACCAGGCGGCCGCTCGCCAGCGGCGCATCGGCGTGCAGGTAGTCGAACATTTGCGCGAGCACCACCGGGCCGTGGCCGGCCAGCATGGCCAGGCGCATATCGCCGCCGGCATCGGCAGGCTTTTCCATCAAGATATCGAGCGCCACCCCGCGCGCGCCATCGGCCAGGGCAAGTTCGACCAGGTCGGCGATGCGGGCGCGCGGCCAGGGCCAGGGAATGTCCGCCATGCTGCTTTCATCGATATCGATCACCAGGATGCGCTGTTCCGGCGCCGGGCTAGCCTGCAGCTGGATGAAGCTGTCGCGCAGCCACTCGTCCGCAGCCCTGGTGAAGCGCGTGCCGCCATACCATTGCAGCCATCCCGCCAGCACCAGGGCGACAAGCGCGATCAGGCCGCGCAGGACGGCTGAATGGCGCAGGTCGGTGCGCAAGAAACGGGGGAGCGGCATTGGCAGGACTGAAACCAGGAGTGTGCTGGGACAAGTAAAACATGCAGTATATCGGGTTGCATTCGCTGGCAGAAATAATTTGCCGTCCGCAAGCGTCGATATACATTACGTATTGTGATGAGCGTCACAGATTTTATCTGTTGACGCTGGACAATGCTAGGAATGGAGGACTCTATGTTGAAAAAAATCGCTATGGCTGTTGCTGTGGTGTGGTCGCTGGTCGGCAATGCATTGGCAGCCGAGGCAGGCCGCGTCGTGTTCGTCACCGGCGATGCCCAGCTCGGCCGTCATGCCGCCGTCAAGGATGCAGTGGTGGAAGAGGGTGACCAGATTTCGACCGGGTCTGACGGCTATGTCTATGTACAGACCGTCGACAACGGTTTCCTGATCCTGCGCCCCAATACCGTCGCGCGCGTGGCGGCGTATGCGATCGACAAGAACGATCCATCGAAAACCCAGGTCAAGCTTGAGCTATCGCAAGGCGTGGCCCGTGCGATTTCGGGCGAGGGCGTCAAGCGCGCGCGCCAGAATTTCCGTTTCAATACGCCGGTGGCGGCGATCGGCGTGCGCGGCACCGACTTCACGGTCTATACCGACCAGCAGACGACGCGCGTGACGGTGCTGTCGGGCGGCGTGGTGATGAGCGGCTTCGGCGCCGGCTGCGCGGCGGCGGGAACGGGTCCCTGCGAGGGACGCAATGCGCGTGAACTGTTCGCAGGGCAGGATGGCATGCTGCTGCAGGTCGAGCGCGGCAACAGCATTCCCCAGCTGCTGGCGAATCCGGCGCTGGCGCCCGATCAGGCCGAGAAGCCGCGTGGCGACGAACCCGCGACCAAGCCGACCGCGGCGCCCCTGGCGCAGGTAAACCTGGATCCGCAGCGTTCGGCGCAGGCGCTGCGCAACGTGCGGCCGGTGCCGACTGCTCCTGCGCCGGCGCCGGAGCCGACGCCGGTGCAGCCGCTGCCCCCACCGGTGACCGGTCCGGGTATCCCGCCCCCGTGGTAATCGAGCCGCCGCGGCCTCCGGTGGCCGCCGTGCCGGAAGTTTTCTGGGGGCGCTGGCAGGCTGTGCTCAACCGGGCGCCGGCGATCGGCCGGATCGGTGACGCCGATGTCGATATTGCCACTTATTATGGGCCATATGCGATCACGCGCCTGTCCAATTCGGCATTGGTGATGCCAAAAGAAGGAACCGCGGCTTTCAGATTGATGGGCGGGGAGGCGATCATGACCAATTCGGATGGCGATCGATTCGCCACGATCGATGCGGGCCAATTGACGATGGATTTCGGAAAGAAAACATTCGCTACCTCGCTCGTGGTCAATGCCGATGGCGACCGCGCGAATGTCGTCGGTAGCGGAATCATGACGGACAAAGGCATGCTGTACGAGGACCGTAGCTCCGATACGATCATTCGGGGATACCTGGGTGGCGCGAATGCGGACCAGGCCGGATATATCTTCAAGAATTACGCCAATCCGGGCGTGGTCGTCAGCGGCGCTACGTCGTGGAGCCGCTGAAACTGAAAGATTTGTAGCCGTAATTGGTGGTTTTTTGAAAGAATTTGTAAAAAAGATGTATCGATAACGTAAAAAAGTTGGGCTTTGTGATGGCGATCACAACCTTGAACTCATAATCTGGCAATATACTTCGCAGTTCTGCAATAGCCCATAGGACACTCATCAGTATTGTCCTGTAGCAGACTTGGTTATAACCACAATCTTTAAAGGATTTAAACATCATGGCAGCTCAAGATTACACCGCCGTAGTACAACAACTGTACATGTCGTACTTCGGCCGTCCGGCTGACTTCTACGGCCTGCAGAACTTCTCGGCGCAGCTCGACGCAATGGGCGCACCGAAGACCTTCGCTGGCGTGCAGGCTGCCGTGGGCGCCGACGCCGCCGGCACCACCGCGCTGTCGAAGCTGGTGAACACCTTCAGCAACTCGGCTGAGTCGGTCGCCCTGTACGGCAGCGACAACAGCCAGATCGGCGTCTCGAAATTCGTCGAAGCAATTTACATGAACGTGCTGGGTCGCCCAGCCGATCTGGCCGGCTTCAACTTCTGGGTCGCCGCCATCACCTCGGGCACCCTGAGCAAGGCCAACGCCGCTGCCGCCATCTCGCAAGCCGCTACCGCCAACACCTCGGCACAAGGCATGCTGGACGCGCAGACCGTGGCCAACAAGGTTGCCGTCGCTACCGCCTTCACCGCCGCCCTGGATACCCCGGCTGAACTGAACGCCTACTCGGGCGACGCAGCTGCTGCTGCCGGCCGTGGCCTGCTGGCCGGCGTCAACTCGTCGACCAACGTGACCGCTTACCAAGCGACCATCAACTCGACCATCACCGGCATCGTGAGCGGCTCGGCGCCGATCTCGAACTTCGCACTGACCGACACCGTGGACACCCTGGTTGGCACCAACGGCGCCGACACCTTCACGGCACTGGTGGGCGCAGACGGCACCACGACCACCCTGAACACCGGTGACTCGGTCGATGGCGGCGCAGGTATCGACACTATGAACCTGATCGTCGGCAAAGCCGGTTCGACCCTGCCAAGTGTGGCAACTATCAAGAACATTGAGATCATCAATGTGACCGGCGTGGAAAACATCACCGGCACCACCATCGATGCTGGCTACTTCGCTGGTTCGACCACCGTCAACCTGATCGCTGCAGGCGGCACCACCGCAACCGTCACCGGCCTGTCGGGCAAGACCCTGGGCGTGCAAGGCAAGACCGCTGCTGCCGTCACCGGTGACTTCGGTACCGCTGGCCTGGCAACCGTGCAGCTGAACGGCGCTTCGGATGCTGCTGCAACGGCTGGCAACGCAATCGTCAACCTGGCTGGCGCCGGCATCAAGACCGTCACCGTCAACGGTAGCGGCCGCGCTACCATCGACGCGACCGGCGCTGCTGTCGAAACCCTGAACGTCAACGCCACCGGTTCGCTGACCCTGGGCGTGTCGGCAGGCGAAGCTGGTTCGATCAAAACCATCAACGCAGCCGGCTCGACCGCCGCCGTGAACCTGGGCGCCACTGCCTTCACCGCTGCTGAAACCATCACCACCGGTTCGGGCAACGACACCTTCACCGTGGGCCTGACCACCGCCGGCAAGACCGCGACCGTCAACTCGGGCGCTGGCAACGACACCATCACCGTCGCAGCCACCGCACTGAACGTCAACATCAACGCCGGCGCTGGCGATGACAGCATCGTCTTCGAGCGCCCTATCACCGCTACCGACGTCGTCAACGGCGGCGAAGGCAAGGACACCCTGACCATCGGCAACACCGCAATCGCTGCCGCCGATCTGGAAATCCTGAAAGCAGCCGTGAGCAACGTCGAGACCCTGAAGTTCTCGAAGGCCGTGACCGGTGTCGACGCAGCCGCGCTGAACCAGTTCAGCACCTTCTCGTTCACCACCGATGGCAGCGTCATCACCAAGGTCGCCGATACCCAGACCGTGACCACCACCGCTGACATCGACGTGGTCGCAGCAGGCTACAAGGCCGGCACCGCCACCACCGACGCAACCTACGCTGGCAAGCTGATGGTCGATGTGATGGGCGGCGTTGGTAGCACCTCGACGCCTGACCCAGTGGATCCAGTTAATAATCCGCCAGTCGTGACCCCGCAGAACAACGTCATCGTCGACGCATACGCTGACTCGATCGTCCTGAACGTGAAAGCCACCGCTGCTACCTCGAGCGCAGCCGGCAAGGCAACCTTCGCAGAGCTGACCGGTGACGTCAAGTCGGCAACCGTCAACCTGACCAACAGCGTGAACGCGGCAACCAGCGGCACCGCAACCGCTGATGCAGTGGCTACCTTCACCCTGACCACCAGCGATGCAGCCACCGCAGGCGCGACCACCAACCTGGGCAACCTGACCTCGCTGACCCTGACCGGCAACGGCAATGCAAAGATCGTCAACGGCGCCACCGGTTCGCTGGCTACCGTCGATGCAACCGGCCTGACCGGCAAAGCAGCCTTCGGCGGCGCAGCAGTGACCACTGGCCTGGACTACACCGCCAGCTCGAACGTTGCTGAAACCATCAAGCTGGGCGCAAGCCACGACATCATCCGCTTCACGGCGTCGTCGTCGACCTACTCGTCGATGGACACCATCGAAGGCTTCAGCCTGGTCAAGACCGCCGCTGGCGCGCTGGACGCGGCTGCTTCGGATGACATCTCGGTTGCCGGCATCACCACCTTTGCTAAAGCAACCTCGACGGCTTCGACCTTCGGCCTGGCACTGACCGAACTCGGCGCAAGCACCACCGCCGACAACGTCGTGTTCCAGTACGGCGGCGACACCTACATCTACTCGGACGTGGGTGCCAACGGTCTCACCGATAACGACGTCGTCATCAAGCTGACCGGCGCGATCGACCTGGACATGCTGGTCGCCGCTCTGAACTCGGCTCCAGCCGCCTAATTTCCTTTACCGGAAATGCCCCTTGCCTCGGCAAGGGGTCGCGGCCACGCGAACCCTGGCTCTTGTGGTCAGGGTTTTTTTGCGTATCGCAATGAGTCAAGACAAGCGATTCCGTCCCGCCATGTGAGCAATCACCGGCCTGGACAGGCAGGATCGACTTCTGCAGTGCTGTCGAATGCGGAGCATGCTCTGCTGAGTTTCGGCACGAATGGATAACGCGACGCCTTTCCCGGGATGGGCATCGACCCAAGGGCCATGCTCGAGAGCGTGGCCTTTTTTCTTGGCTAGTCGTGACACCTGATGCATCACCGCAACTAATCTTTTTAAAAAATGTGATGCTCATCACATTTCATTAGGCTTTTGGGCGATAATGTGCGCTCTGGCTGAGGCTGGCTCAATGCCGGTCGTCAGGCACACTCTCACGACGGCCTAAAATGCTCAATAAATTCTTCGACTCGAAAAACGAAATCGGGCTCGCCCTGCGCGGGTTCAAAAGCACGTTCATCACCGTCGGCGTCTTCAGCGCCATCACGAACCTGCTGGCGTTGACGCCGTCCCTGTACATGCTGCAGGTCTACGACCGCGTGCTGGCCAGCCGCAACGAATTCACCCTGCTCATGCTGACCGTGATGATGCTCGGCGCCTACGTGCTGATGTCGTCGCTCGAGATGATGCGCAGCTTTGTGCTGGTGCGCGTGGGCGCCAAGTTCGACATGCTGCTCAACAAGCGGGTCTACACCGCGGCGTTCGAGCAGAACCTCAAGAAAGCCGGCGGCAACGCCGGGCAGGCGCTGGGCGACCTGACCAACCTGCGCCAGTTCCTGACCGGTAACGCGGTGTTCGCGTTCTTCGATGCGCCATGGTTCCCGATCTACCTGGCCGTGATCTTCTATTTCGACGTCTGGCTCGGCGTGTTCGCCCTGTGCGGCACGATCATCCTCGTCGTGCTGGCCGTCATCAACGAGCGCGTCACGCGTGGGCCGCTCGGCGAAGCCAATACGGTGTCGATCGCTTCCGGCAACCTGGCGACCAATAACCTGCGCAACGCGGAAGTCATCGAATCGATGGGCATGTTGCCCAACCTGATGCGCCGCTGGTTCAAGCTGCACAGCCGCTTCCTGAACCTGCAGGCCGAGGCCAGCCAGAAGGCCGGCGTCATCGGCGCCATCACCAAGTTCTTCCAGACCTCGCTGACCTCGCTGGTGCTGGGCCTGGGCGCCCTGCTGGCGATCGAAGGCCATATCACCCCGGGCATGATGATCGCGGCGTCGATCCTGATCGGCCGCGCGCTGGCGCCGGTGCAGCAGGTGATCGCGGTCTGGAAGACGTGGAGCACCACGCGCAGCGCCTTCGACCGCCTGTCCAAGATGCTCAATGACAATCCAGAGCGCAATGTCGGCATGGAACTGCCTAAACCGCAGGGCATGGTAACGGTCGAAAGCGTGACCGCGGCGCCTCCGGGCGCAACCCAGGCCGTCCTGCGCGGCCTGTCGTTCGCCATCGCCCCGGGCGACGCGCTGGGCGTGATCGGCCCGTCGGGATCGGGCAAGTCGACCCTGGCCCGCCTGCTGGTCGGCGTGTGGCCGGCCGCCGGCGGCAAGGTGCGCCTGGACGGCGCGGACATCTATCACTGGAACAAGGCCGAACTCGGTCCCAACGTCGGCTACCTACCGCAGGACATCGAGCTGTTCGGCGGCACCGTGAGCGACAACATCGCCCGCTTCGGTGAAGTCGATGCCGAAAAAGTCGTCGAGGCGGCCAAGCGCGCCGGCGTGCACGACATGATCCTGCATCTGCCCAAGGGCTACGACACCCCGCTGGGCGACGGCGGCGCCGGCCTGTCCGGCGGGCAGAAACAGCGCCTGGGCCTGGCCCGCGCGATGTATGGCGATCCGGCCCTGCTGGTGCTCGACGAGCCGAATTCGAACCTCGACGACGTGGGCGAACAGGCGCTGGTCCAGGCCGTGCTCGACATGCGCCGCCGCGGCAAGACGGTCGTACTGATCACGCACCGCACCAGCATCATCGGCGCGACCAACAAATTGCTGATGCTGCGCGACGGCGTGGCCCAGGCCTTCGGCCCGACCGACCAGGTGCTGGCCGCTCTCCAGGACGCGAACCAGAAGGCGGCGCAAGCCCAGGCGCAGGCGCGCCAGGCACAACTGCAGGCGCAGGCTGCCGCTGCTGCTGCAACGACTGAACAAGGAAGCAAATAAATGAAGCTGATTCAAAGGAACGATGCGCAGAAGGATCCGGCTACTGAAGTGATCAGCCATGACGTCGCGCCGCTGACCGTGAACACCGACGCGCGCTCCTATGCGCGCATCGGCTGGCTGATCGTGCTGTTCGGCGTGCTCGGCTTTTTGCTGTGGGCGTCATTCGCCCCGCTGGACAAGGGCGTTCCCATGTCGGGCACGGTGGCCAAGGAGACCAACCGCAAGAGCGTCCAGCACCCGACCGGCGGCGTGATCCAGGAAATCCTGGTCCGCGACGGCGACGTGGTGAAGGCAGGCCAGGTGTTGGTGCGCATGAACCCGATCACCGCCAAGGCCGGCTACGACATCACCGAGGCGCAATTCCTCACCGCGCGCGCGACCGAGGCGCGGCTGATGGCGGAACAGGCGGGACAGAAAACGATCCGCTTCCCCGACGACCTGACCAGGCACGCCGACAATGCGCGCGTGGCCGAGATGATGGCCCTGCAAAGCCAGTTGCTGGCCTCGCGCCAGGCCTCGCTGCAGAACGAACTGGGCGGCGTGGACGAGAACATCGCCGGCCTCAAAATGCAGATACAGGGCTTGCAGGAATCGCGCGACAGCAAGAAGGAGCAGATCGGGTTCCTGAAGGAACAGCTCGGCGGCATGCGCGACCTGGCCAAGGAAGGCTATATCGCCCGCAACCGCCTGCTGGACCTGGAGCGCACCTATGCCCAGTTGCAGGGACAGATCTCCGAAGATATCGGCAATATCGGCCGCGCCCAGCGCCAGGTGATGGAGCTGACGCTGCGTAAATCTCAGCGCGTGCAGGATTACCAGAAGGAAGTGCGCGCCGCGCTCGCCGAAGCGCAGAAGGAATCGGAGTCGCAAGGGGCGCGTATGAGCGCCCAGCAATTCGAGCTGTCGAACGTCGAGGTCAGGGCGCCGGTCAGCGGCACGGTGGTCGGCTCGGCCGTGTTCACCAATGGCGGCGTCGTGCAGCCGGGCTTCAAGATGATGGACATCGTTCCAACCAACGACATGCTGATCGTCGAAGGACAGCTGCCGGTCAACCTGGTCGACAAGGTGTACGAAGGGCTGGAGACCGAACTGATCTTCTCGGCATTCAATGCCAACCGCACGCCGCACATTCCGGGCATCGTGGAAACCGTGTCGGCCGACCGCAGCGTCGACGAACGCACCGGAGCGCCGTATTACCACGTGCGCGTGAAGGTGTCGCCGGAAGGCGCGAAGATGATCGCGCAGCACAATATGTCGATCCGTCCCGGCATGCCGGTGGACCTGTTCGTCAAGACCGGCGAGCGGACGATGATGAGCTACCTGCTCAAGCCCCTGATGGACCGTAGCCGGTCGTCGATGAGCGAGGATTGATCATGGCGCAAGCGATCAGGAAACCGGGCGTGCTTCGCCGGAGCGGACTGGCCGTCGCCGCATTGCTGGCTTTTGCCGCCGGCAATGCCGGCGCGGTCAGCCTGCAGCAGGCCTATGAAGCGGCATTGAAGAACGATCCTCAATACCGCATGAACTACTACGAGAACGAGTCGGCCAAGGAGAGCGTGAATCTTGGACGGTCGAACCTGCTGCCGCGGCTGTCCGGCGGGTACAGGGCGAGCCGGAATATTGCCGATACATTCACTTGTTGCGATCGGTTTGGTGTCGACATTCCCGCTCATCCCCGTTATATCAGCCGCTCCGCGTCCATCAACCTCCAGCAGCCGATCCTGAACCTGGATTCGATTTTCCGCTACCGCCAGGGGAAGGTGCAGACCGCCCAGGGCGCGAAAAAGTTCGAATCCGACACCAACGACGTCATTATCCGCGTCGTCGGGGCCTATGCGGACGCGCTGTTCGCCGAGGACCAGGTCGAACTGTCGCGCGTGCAGCGCGATATGTATCTGGAGCAGATGAAGGTCAATAATCGCCTGTTCGAAAAAGGCGAGGGCACCAAGACCGACATGCTCGAGACCCAGGCGCGGCTGGACCTGGCCGAGGCGCAACTGGTCGAGGCCAGGAACAATGCGATCGCGATGCGCAATACGCTCGCGGGCATCATCGGGATGGACCCGGGCACGCTCGACAAGCTGGGGCCGGAGTTCCGCTTCCAGGACCTGCCGCTCAAATCGTTCGAAGACTGGCGCCGCACCGCAGAAGAGCGCAACCCGCTGCTGGCCGCCGGCAGGCTGGCGGTCGAAAATGCCCGCCTGGAAATCAAGCGCCAGAAGGCCGGGCACATGCCCACCGTCGACCTGGTCGCCGGCTACAGCCGCGACGATGCGGCCTCGCTCCAGAATTACCAGCAGGATTCCATCAACCGCACGGTCGGCGTCCAGGTAAACATCCCGATCTACCAGGGCGGCGCGATCAGCGCCACCACGCGACAGGCCGCAGCCAACCTGGAACGCTCCAGGGCGGAACTCGACACCCAGAGCAACCGGATCATGGTCGAATTGCGCAAGTCCTACGACCTGGTGGAGAACAGCGTGGCGATGATCACAGCGCTGGAAAGGGCGGTCGCCTCGGGCAAGGAACTGATGGTCGCTACCGAGAAAAGCGTCGCTGGCGGCGTGCGCATCAACCTTGACCTGTTGAACGCCCAGCAGCAGTTGTACACGAGCCAGCGCGACCTGGCGCAGGCGCGCTACAGTTATCTGCTCGGCCTGCTGCGCCTGCGCGCGGACGCGGGCACGCTCAATCCGGACGCCGTGCGCGAAGTCGCTGCTTACTTCCGCTGACAGGACGTCGCCTCGGATCGACGGGCGTATGCCAATGGCATGCGCCCGTTTTTCTTTATCCGTTCGAGAACGACGGCAAAGATGATGATTACGCGAAATTTCGTCTGAATCGATGTTAAAGTTTGCAGCTGCGCATGTCCGCTGCGCGAACCGATTTATTCACCAGTACAGGAATCTCCATGCAAGCTTGGTCTGATGGTTACATGACGGATGTTGAATACACATTCGGGTACTACGCAGAGTTGAATCCCCTGCGCACCCGACTCGTAATGTTGAACTCAGGCTATGCCTATCCCGAAATCGGCACGGCATGTGAATTGGGGTTCGGCCAGGGCTTGAGCATTAATATCCACGGCGCCGCATCGTCGACCGAGTGGTATGGTACCGATTTCAATCCGACCCAGGCCGCGTTCGCGAAAGACCTGTCCGGCGATCCGGCCAGGGCGGCCCGCATCTTCGATGACGCCTTCGACGCCTTCTGCAACCGCAGCGATTTACCCGACTTCGATTTCATCGGGCTGCATGGCATCTGGAGCTGGGTGTCCGACAGCAACCGCGCCGTCATCGCCGATTTCATCCGGCGCAAGCTCAAGGTCGGCGGGGTGGTTTATATCAGCTATAACACCCAGCCCGGCTGGGCCGCGATGGCGCCATTGCGCGATCTGTTGACGGGCTATAGCGACACCCTGGTGGCGCCCGGCACCGACACGAGCCAGCGCATCGAGTCGGCGCTCGATTTCGCCAGCCGGCTGCTGGACACCGGCGCCATGTATGGCCGCGCCAACCCGCCGGTGGCGGAGCAACTGAAGCAGCTGAGCAAACATCCCAGCAACTACCTGGCCCACGAATACTTCAATCGTGACTGGATGCCGATGCCGTTTTCCCGGATGGCCGAGTGGATGGAATCGCAAAAGCTCAGCTTCGCGGGTTCCGCCCACTATCTTGATCACGTCGATGCGTTGAACATGACCGCCGACCAGGCGACCTTCCTCAACGAGATCCCGGACCGGCGCTTCCGCGAAACGGCAATGGATTTCATGGTGAACCAGCGTTTCCGGCGCGACTACTGGATTCGCGGTCCGCGCCGCCTGGCGCCGCTCGAAAAAGCAGAAAGATTGCGCGCCCAGCGGATCGTGATGGGCATGCCTTTCGATAAGGTCGAGCTGAAGGCCAAGGGGTTGCTGGTCAATGCTGACCTGAAAGAAGACATCTACCGGCCGATCCTGAAGGCGCTGAGCGATTACCAGCCGCATTATGTCAGCGACATCGAGCGGGCCGTGGCGGGCAACGGCGTCACGCTCAACCACCTGTTGCAGGCGCTGGTCATCCTGGCGGGCAACGGCACCGTGTATCCGGCCCAGGAAGACACGGCAATCCAGCAGGCGCGCCCGGCGACCGACGCGCTGAACGCCCGCCTGTGCGGGCAGGCGCGGTACTCCACCGAGACCAGCTACCTGGCTTCGCCCGTTACCGGCGGCGGCATGTTCGTCACGCGCCTGGAACAGCTGTTCATGCTGGCGCGGGATTCCGGCTTGACGCAGCCAGGTGAATGGGCAAGGTTCGCCGCCGATCTGCTGGAAGCGCAGAACCAGCGCGTCCTCGTCGAAGGGAAGCCGGTCGAGTCGCTGGAACAGCAATTGGACGAACTGCGCAAGCAGGCGGTCAATTTCAGCGAGCTGCGCCTGGACCTGCTCAAGGGGCTGGCGATTACCAGCTGAACCATTAGGCCCCGGGGCCGCCTCATGCGGACCCGGGCGCCTTTTCATGAAACGCCGTTCAGGCCGGCGCGCCGGCGGCCTGATCGCTTTGCACCTTCTTGTTCGCGCAATGCGGGCACGATACCCCCACCACATACTCGGGCGCAAGCTGCTGCCGCGGCGTGACCACGGCGCGACAGGCGAAGCACTGCACGGTCTCGGTCGGCTCCAGCTTTGGATTGAGCGCAGTGCGGTAGTCGAACACGAAGCAGTCGCCCGTGTAATGGTCGCCGCCAACTTCCTCGAAATACTTCAGGATGCCGCCTTCGAGCTGAAACACGCGGTCGTAGCCGATTTCCTTCATGTGGATCGCGGCCTTCTCGCAGCGGATGCCGCCGGTGCAGAAGGTGACCACGGTCTTGCCGGCCAGCTCTTCCTTGTGCTCGGCCGCGACGGCCGGGAACTCGGTGAACTTGTCGATGCGGTAGTCGAGCGTGTTATTGAAGGTGCCGACATCGACCTCGAAGGCGTTGCGGGTTTCCATCATCACGACCTCGACGCCATCGTCGTCGTGTCCCTGGTCGAGCCAGCGCTTGAGCGTGTGCGCGTCCACGGCCGGTGCGCGGCCGAGTTCGGGCTTGATCAGCGGCATGCGCATGGTGATGATCTCCTTCTTGATCTTCACCAGCATGCGCTTGTGCGACTGTTCGCGCGACAGGCTTTCCTTCCATTCCAGGTCGCTCAGGCGGGCGTCGCTACGGACCCAGGCCAGGTACTGGTCGATATGTTCACGGGTGCCCGACAGGAACATATTGATGCCCTCCGGCGTCAGCAGTACGGTGCCCTTCAAGTCGAGCTCGTTGCACAGATCCTGGTATTGCGGACGCAGTGCTTCCAGGTTGTCGAGCGTGATGAATTTATAGGCGGCAATGTTGACGTACTGGGTATCGGAGGACATGGTCGTAGGCCTTGCAAAGGCTGTAGAAAAGGTAGGGCGATATTATAAGTCAGCGGGCCCGGTCGGCTGCATGGCGCGGGCGATTGCCCCCCCTTTTTTCCTCAGAGCGGCGGCGTTAGCGAAATCACCACGCGGATATGCTGGATAGTAACGCAGCCGTGCAGTCACCGCCGGTGGCGCGGTAGAATACCCGGATGACTTCCCCGACTTTCACCCACCTGCGCGTCCACTCCGAATACTCCATCGTCGACGGCCTGGTCCGCATCGACGACCTGGTCAAGGCGGCCGTCAAGGACAACCAGCCGGCGCTGGCCGTGACCGACCTGGCCAATACCTTCTGCCTGGTGCGTTTCTACAAGGCGGCGCGCGGCAAGGGCATCAAGCCGATCGTCGGGGTCGACGCCTGGATCACCAACGACGACAACCGCGACAAGCCGCACCGCCTGCTGATCCTGGCCAAGAACCACACCGGCTACCTGCAGCTGTGCGACCTGCTGGCGCGCGCCTGGCTCACCAACCAGCACAAGGGCCGCGCCGAGATCCGCACCGAGTGGCTGGAAGCGCTGGCGACGTCCGTCTCGACCCTGCATCCCGAGGAGCCCCAGGCCAATGCCCTGATCGTGCTGTCGGGCGCCCATTTCGGCGACGTCGGCCAGGCGATCGAGAACGGCGACCTGGCAAAGGCCGAGGCCAATGCCGCGCGCTGGGCGAAGATCTTCCCGGGCCACTTCTACATCGAGATCCAGCGCGCCGGCCAGCCCAACCAGGAGCAGCAGGTGCGCCATTCGGTGGCGCTGGCCGGCCGCCTGGGGCTGCCGGTGGTGGCGACGCATCCGGTGCAGTTCCTGGACAAGAGCGAATTCATCGCCCACGAAGCGCGTGTGTGTATCGCCGAAGGCGAGATGCTGGCCAACGCCAAGCGCGTGCGCCGCTTCAACGAGAATATGTGCTTCAAGTCGCAGGACGAGATGCTTGAATTGTTCAAGGACTTGCCGGGCGCGCTGGCCAATTCGGTCGAGATCGCCAAGCGCTGCAACGTCACGCTCACGCTGGGCAAGCCGCAGCTGCCGAATTTCCCGACCCCGGGCATGACGATCGACGAATTCCTGGTCGCCGAGACCAGGAAGGGGCTCGAGGAACGCCTGGTGCAGTTGTATCCCGACCCCGTGAAACGCGAGCAGGAGCGTCCGCGCTACGAGGCGCGACTGGAGTTCGAGAACAAGACGATCATCAACATGAAGTTCCCGGGCTACTTCCTGATCGTCGCGGAGTTCATCCAGTGGGGCAAGAACAACGGCGTGCCGATCGGCCCGGGCCGCGGCTCGGGCGCGGGTTCCCTCGTCGCGTATGCCCTCAAGATCACCGACCTCGATCCGCTCAAGTACAACCTGCTGTTCGAGCGTTTCCTGAACCCGGAACGCGTCTCGATGCCCGACTTCGACATCGACTTCTGCCAGGAAAAGCGCGAACTGGTGATCCAGCACGTGAAGGACCTGTACGGCCGCGACGCGGTGTCGCAGATCGCCACCTTCGGCACCATGGCGGCCAAGGGCGCGATCCGCGACGTCGGTCGCGTGCTCGACTTCGGCTACAACTTCTGCGACGGCATTTCCAAGCTGATCCCGTTCAAGCCGGGCAAACCGGTCTCGATCGCCGAGGCGATCGAGGAAGAACCGCTGCTCAAGGAACGCCTCGAAAACGAAGAAGAAGTCAAACAGCTGCTCGACCTGGCGCAACAGGTCGAGGGCATCACGCGCGGCATCGGCATGCACGCCGGGGGCGTGCTGATCGCGCCGGGCAAGCTCACCGACTTCTGCCCGCTGTACACCCAGGGCGGCGACGCCGGCGTGGTGTCGCAGTACGACAAGGACGACGTGGAGGCCGTGGGCCTGGTCAAGTTCGACTTTTTGGGATTGACCACGCTGACCATCCTCGACCGCGCCGTCAACTACATCAAGGATCTTGACCCGGCCGAGAGCGAATTCGACCTGGCCAAGCTGCCGCTGGACGACCGCGCCTCGTACAAATTGCTGAGCGACGCCAAGACGGTCGCGATCTTCCAGCTGGAGTCGCGCGGCATGCAGGGCATGCTGAAGGACGCGCGTCCCGACCGCTTCGAGGACATCATCGCGCTGGTGGCGCTGTACCGTCCGGGCCCGATGGACCTGATCCCCGACTTCTGCAAGCGCAAGCACGGCGAGAAGTTCGATTATCCCGATCCGCGCACCGAGTCGATCCTGTCCGAGACCTACGGCATCATGGTCTACCAGGAGCAGGTGATGCAGATGGCGCAGATCGTGGGCGGCTACTCGCTGGGCGGCGCCGACATGCTGCGCCGCGCGATGGGCAAGAAGAAAGCCGAAGAGATGGCCGAGCACCGCGAGATCTTCCGCGCCGGCGCAGCCAAGGACGGACTGTCGACCGAGAAGGCCGACGAGATCTTCGATCTGATGGAAAAGTTCGCGGGCTACGGCTTCAACAAGTCGCACGCGGCCGCCTATGCGCTGCTGTCCTACCATACCGCCTATCTCAAGGTGCACCATACCGCCGCGTTCATGGCAGCCAATATGTCGCTGGCGATGGAAGACACCGAGAAGATCAAGATCCTGGTCGAGGATGCGAAAGAGGTCTGCAAGCTCGTGATCCTGCCGCCGGACGTCAACGAATCGCAGTTCCGCTTCACGCCCGAAGGCGAGCCGAAGTCCAGGACCGGCAAGCAGGTGACCAATATCCGCTACGGCCTGGGCGGCGTGAAGGGCGCGGGACAGGGCGCGATCGAGGCCATCATCGCCGCGCGCAAGGAAGGCGGCAAGTTCAAGGACCTGTTCGATTTCTGCAAGCGGGTCGACCGCAAGCAGATCAACCGCCGCACCATCGAGTCCTTGATCCGTGCCGGGGCCATGGACGCCTTCGGCGTCGACCGCGCGGTGCTGCTGGCCTCCGTCGCCTTCGCGATGGAAGCGGCCGGCCAGGCGGCGGCGGCCGCCAACCAGGTCAGCCTGTTCGGCGGCGACGATTCCGACCTGGTGGCGCCGCCCGAGTACGTCAAGGCCACGCCCTGGACCGACCGCCAGAAGCTGTCCGAAGAAAAGATCGCGCTCGGCTACTACCTGTCGGGCCATATGTTCGACTCGTATGCGCAAGAGGTGCGGCGCTTCGCCAAGACCAAGCTGAAAGACCTGGAACCGTCGCGCGACCCGCGCATGATGTGCGGCGTGATCACCGGCGTGCGCACCCAGATGACCCAGCGCGGCAAGATCCTGATCGTGGCGCTGGACGACAAGACCGCGGTGCACGAGGTGACGATCTACAGCGAGGTGGCCGAGGCCAACAAGCACGCCCTCAAGGAAGACGAGTTCCTGCTGGTGGTCGGCAAGGTGTCCGAAGACCGCTTCAACGGCGGCTTGCGCATCACGGCCGAGAAGGTGTTCGACATCGCGGCGTCGCGCATCCAGTACGGGCACAAGCTCGAGATGGATCTGGCTACCACCGTCGATCCGGCAAAGATCGCCGAAGTGCTGCAACCTTACCGGGTGCAGGACGGGATGCCGGTGAGCCTGCGCCTGGTCACCAATGGGATCCCCTATGTCGTGCAGTTGGGCGACGACTGGCGCGTGGGGCCGTCGGATACGCTCAAGCAGGCGCTCGAACTGGGCCTTGGCGCGAAGGACGTCGCGGTCGAATACTGACGAGCCGCTCAGCGTGAAAAAAAGGCGTGTCTGCGGACACGCCTTTTTTTCACGCTGAGCGCCCTGCATGGGGAAGCACGTGCCGGCAAGTGTTGCATACGAGCCTTGATGAGTATGCAAGAGGTGCGCACGATTGAAAATCGGATTTGACTTGAACTGTTGAGCAGGAAATACTCCATTGTTAGCGAGTTCTTCATACCAATTTCCACGTAGAAACGATCTTCACCCTCATGGCCAGCATTTCCGACATCACCGTCACACCGCTTTCGGGCTTGAATCATATTGATGCCCTCCTGGACAAGGGTCCGGATTGGAACTTCCTTACTCCTAATCCTTACGGAAATACCCTGTACTACACCTTCTCCATCGCCTCGGGCAATGAAGCCGGGCGCAGTGGACAGGAGATGTTTTCGGTGCCCCAGCAGGCGGCGACGCGCACCGCGTTCGATTACCTGCACCAGGTGACCGGGATTATTTTCGAGGAAACGGGCGATGGCGGCTTGGCGCAGATTCATCTCGCCAATCTCGACATCGAAGGCGCCTACACCACCGGCCTGGCCAGCTGGCGCGCGGGCTACAGTGGTTCGAGTTCCCTGGCCAGCTATAGCGCCAACGCCTACCTGTACCTGGATAACGCCGAGTACCGGGGAATGACGCAGAATCTGACGCCCGGCGGCCAGGGTTATGAAACCCTGTTGCACGAACTTGGCCACGTGCTGGGCTTGAAACACCCGTTCTACGAGGAAGGCGGCGACGGAGCGCAGATCGTGCTGAGCCGTAATGAAGACCACACCGGTAATACCCTGATGTCGTACACCCCGGACGGCCGCGTCCACAGCACCTACAGCCCCTACGATATCGCGGCGCTGAACTGGCTGTATGGCGGCGATGGCCTGCGCGGTGCGCTCGGCATCAACAGCACCACCGGAGGACGCTATATCACGGGCACCGACAGGGCCGACACCCTGACGGGCACCGCATTCAACGATATTTTACAAGGCAACGGAGGCAACGACATGATCGACGGAGGATCGGGCCGGGACACGGCAGTATTCAATGCAGATCGCAGCGCTTATTCGTTCAGCGATCTGGGCAATGGCGCGCTGGCGGTATCGCACTCAACACAAGGCACTACCACCCTGCGCAATATCGACGTGCTGCAGTTCGCGGACATGAGCGTCGAACGCGCCAACCTGGCCGACCTGCTGGCGCCCGGGAAGCCCGTGCTGAGCCTGACGCTCAACGCGAAGGACTACGCGCGCGGCAATATGCCGACGATGACCGGCGCCGCCGAACCCAATTCGACGGTGCGCGTGTACATCGACAACCAGCTGGTCGCCACCGTCAAGACGGACGCCAATGGTTTGTGGGGGCCAAGTCGTCGATCTCGCTGAAGGATGGCCTGGGCTATCGCGCCTACGTGACGGCCACCGACGACGCCGGCAACGTGTCGGCGCCGAGCGATACGGTGACCTTCAACGTCGACGCCACGGCGCCGGTGGCGCCCTCAGTCACCATCGGGCTCAATCAAGGCAGCAATCAACCGATCTTCGCCGGCACCGGCGAGGCCGGCAGCACCATCGAGTTGTACCGCGACGGCGATTTCATCACGATCGGCAAGGCGGAGGTGCGATCCGATGGCACCTGGCAATTGAACTCGAAGCCGCTGCCGAATGGCGTGTACAAGGTGATCGGCGCCTCGGTCGACGTGGCGGGCAATGCCACCAGTGCGACGCGCAATATCGACTTCACGGTGGACAATCCCCTCAACAAGGTCGGCACCAGCGGCGCCGATACCTTCACCATGACTGCGGACAATGTCGCGATCAGCGGCGGCGCCGGCATCGACATCGCCGTGTTCCAGGGCGCGCGCGCCGACTACGCGATCGCCCAGCAGAGCTGGGGCCATGCGGTGACGGACCGCAGCGGCGGCGTGGACGGCCTGTACAACGTCGAGCGCCTGCAGTTCAGCGATGGCTGGGTGGCGATCGACGAAACCGCGGCCTCGGTGTTCCGCCTGTACCAGGCCGCGCTTGGCCGCGAGGCCGAACCGTTCGGCCTGGGCTACTGGATCGACCGTGTCGACAAGGGCGCTTCGCTGCAGCAGATCGCCCACGAATTCACCTGGGCGCCGGAATTCAAGGAAAAGTATGGCGAGAATCCGACCGACGAAATCTTCCTGGATCGTCTGTACCAGAACGTCCTGAACCGTGCGCCGGACCCCGACGGCTACGCCTACTGGCTGACCCGGGTCGACGATTCGAGCCGCGAGCAGATCATGCTCGAATTCAGCGACAGCGTCGAGAACAAGGCCCAGGTGCTCGCCAGCACGTCCGACGGCATGGACTTCATCCCTTACGTCTACAAGCCGCCGGTTGCGATCGACATCGTCGGCGTGGCCCAGGCAACGGAACTTCCTGTCGGCTTGGTCTGATCAACCTCTCCTGATATTCCCCGCCGCACCGCGGCGCGGAAGGGCTGTCGGCGCCTCGCCGGCAGCCTTCACGAACGGTGCTCGCGCAGTCCAATCGTCGCCTGCGTCGTCCCGTTCGCCGCACGCTCCAGCACCACCTTGCGGTTGCTCGATTCCTGATCGCGCTGCGCCTCGCGGTGCCACAGGTGCAGCACCTCGGTGGCCAGCGCGCCGTCCTTGCGCAGCACGCCGGCGTGGAACAGGCGCACCACGAGATCCGAATCCTCGTGGCCCCAGCCGGTGAAGCTCTCGTCGAAGCCGTTCACCTGCACCAGATCCGACTTCCATACCGCCAGGTTGCAGCTCTTGATGCGGCGCCAGCTGAACTTGCGGCGCACGCGGCCGAGGTCGGGCCAGCGCAGCATCGTCTGGATCACCTTGTTCATGTCGCCGGACAGGCGATGGCGCAGGCGTTCGCCCACCGACATGCCCGCGACGTCGATGTGCTCGCGCAGCGCGCGCTCGGTCAGCCCCTGGCTCAGCAGGATGCGGCTGCCGGAAACCAGGAAGCCGGGTTGCGCCAGCGCCCGGTGGCGGCGGATGAAGTCGCGCTGCGGGACGCAATCGCCGTCCAGGAAAATGATATAGTCGCCTGTTGCCGCCAGCGTGCCGCGGTTGCGCGCCATGGCGGCGCGAAAGCCGTCGTCCGGCTGCCAGACATGTTTCAAGGGCACCGGCGACCTGGCGGCCAGGCGTTCGATGCAGTCCCGCGTGTTGGCAGTCGAGCCGTCATCAGCGATAATGATTTCGAAATTCTTGTCGTCCTGGAAAAAACAGGCTTCCACCACCGCCTGCAGGGCGTCGGGCTGGTTGTACGTGGTGATCACGACCGAAATTGTCTGTGTTTGCTGCATTGCTGTCCGATTCAATAGCCGACTAGGTCGCAAGAATATCCCACAAGAACCTGAATGAACAATAAGCCGATGATGTCCCGGGAGCCAATGCAGGTTTGGATCGGCTTCCAGGTCTTCCTGTTTCCCTTCCTTAGCCTGACCACGCCTTCCGGCATCGGATTTTCCAGCCTCCTGTTCCTGCTGTCGGCCCTGTGCGTGCCGCGCAAGGCCTGGGCCGCGTTGACGCCGCACTGGAAGGAGATCCGCTGGGTGGTCGCGGCCTTCTGGCTCCAGTTCGCGCTGGCCGTCGTCGCCGTGCTGGTCCGGCCCGAGGCCGGTCTCGATACCCTGGACAAGCCTTCGCGCATGCTGCTCGGCATGAGCTGCATGGCATTGGTCCTGCTGGCGCGGCCGTCTCCCGCCGTCCTGTGGTGGGGCGTGGTGGCCGGCAGCGTGGCCGCGCTGCCTTTCGTCGCCTGGCAGCGCATCGTGCTGCAGGTCGAGCGGCCAGGGGGCTTCCTGAATGCGATCACCTTCGGCGACCTGGCCCTGGTGCTGGGCCTGGTGGCGCTGACGGCGGCGATCGATTATCGCCACCATACCCGCAAGGCGCTGCTGGCGGGGGTCGGGACGGTGGCCGGGCTGGCCGCCTGCATGCTGACCGGCACCCGCGGCGCCTGGGTCGCGCTGGCGCTGGCCGCGCTGCTGCTCTTCTCCTATGCCCAGCTGCTCAAGAGCCGCAAGGTACGGCTGCTGCTGGCCGGCAGCTTCGCCCTGGTCGGCGCCGCCTTCCTCGTGCCGGCCACCGGCATGCAGGAGCGCGCGCTGCAGGGCGTGGACGACGTCCAGACCTGGGTCGACGGCGGCAACGTCTTCACCAACGTCGGCACCCGGCTCGAATTGTGGAAGGGCGCGGCGATCCTGATCGAGGAACGGCCGCTGTTCGGCCTGGACCGCAACACGGTGCGCGCCGAGATCCGCCGCCTGGTGGAGCAGGGCACGCTCGATCCGGCGATCCTGTCGCTTGAACACCTGCATAATGACGCCCTGCAGGCGCTCGCCACCGGCGGCGTGTTCGGGCTGGCGGCCTGGATCGGCATCCTGGCGGCGCCTTTCATCTTCTTCGCGCGCCAGATGGGCCGCGTCGGCCTGGACGCGAAAGGGCGCTTTGCGCCGGCGCTGGCCGGCATGCTGGTGGTGCTGTGCTACTTCAGCTTCGGCCTGACCGAAGTCATTTTCTGGTCCCTCAAGGGCAGCATGTTCTATGCGCTGATGGTGTTCCTGCTCATGGGATTCTGCCTGGCCGCCGGCCCGGCGAGGGAAGCAAAGGTTGAACAACGTGGAAACTAAAGTGATCGTCCGGCGCCTGCTCGCGCTGGTCAAACCGTATCAATCGCGCGCCTGGATGGCGCTGCTGTCGATGGCCGTCACGGCCGCCACCCAGCCGCTGCTGGGCGAGGCGCTCAAGGTCCTGCTCGACGATGGCTTCAAGGAGAACGTCGGCTTCAGCCTGTGGTGGATCCCCACCATCCTGGTGTCGATCTTCATCCTGCGCGGCATCGGCACCTTCGGCACCGCCTATTTCAACAACTGGGTGCTGTCGCGGGTTCTCAACGACATGCGCGCACTTGCTTTTGAACGTGTCCTTCGCCTGCCGGTGGCGCGCTACCAGGACGAATCGACGGGCAAGATCATCAACACCGTGGTCAACGACGTGCGCCAGGTGGTCGACATGATCCAGTCGGTGTTCGTGGCCTGCGTGCGCGACGTGCTGGTCGTGATCGGCCTGCTCGGCACCCTGCTGTACCTGAACTGGAAGCTGACCCTGGTCGCGATCATCGTGATCCCGCTGACCGCCGTCATCGTGCGCACCACCACCAAGCGCCTGCGCAACCTGAACCGCGAGAGCCAGCGCGTCACCGCCGAGATGACCGGCGTGGTCGAGGAAGCCGCGCGCGGCCACCAGGTGATCCGCGTGTTCGCGGGCGAGAAGTACGAGCGCCAGCGCTTCCACCAGCGCAGCGAAGCCCTGCGCGGCTTCTCGCAGCGCATGACGGTGGCCTTCGCCGCCACCACCCCGGTGACCCAGATCGCGACCTCGCTGGCGTTGTCGCTGGTGATCGTGCTGGCGATCCAGGCCGACATGACGGTGGGCGAATTCACCCAGTTCGTGACGATGATGCTGATGCTGCTCACGCCCCTGAAATCGCTGGCCGAGGTGAACGGCCCGATGCAGCGCGGAATGGCGGCGGCCGAGACGGTATTCGGGATCATCGATTCGGAACCCGAGGTCGATACCGGCAACCGCGAACTGGGCCGCGCACGCGGCCACCTGGTGCTGGAAAACGTGGTGTTCCGCTATCCGAACGCACTGAACCCGGCCATGAACGGCGTCTCTCTGGAAGTAAAGCCGGGGCAGACGGTGGCGCTGGTGGGCGTGTCGGGCGGCGGCAAGTCCACTTTCGTGAACCTGGTCACGCGTTTCTACGATCCGGAAGGAGGCCGCCTGCTGCTCGACGGCGTGCCGTATACCGACATCAGGCTGGCCTCGTTGCGCGGCCAGCTGGCGATGGTGAGCCAGAACGTGGTGCTGTTCGACGATACGCTGGCGGCCAACATCGCCTATGGCGCCGAGCAGGTTGACTACGAGCGCCTGGCGGCGGCGGTGCGCGCCGCGCACCTGACGGACGTGGTGGCGCGCCTGCCGGACGGCATCGACACCCGCATCGGCGAGAACGGCTCGCGCCTGTCGGGCGGCCAGCGCCAGCGGGTGGCGATCGCGCGCGCGATCTACAAGGATGCGCCGCTCCTGATCCTGGACGAGGCGACGTCGGCGCTGGACAACGAGAGCGAACGCGCGGTGCAGGCGGCGCTCGATACCCTGATGGCCGGCCGCACCACGATCGTGATCGCGCACCGCCTGTCGACGATCGAGCGCGCCGACCGCATCGTGGTGATGGAGGCCGGGCGCATCGTGGAGCAGGGAACGCATGACGAACTGCTGGCGCACAAGGGCATGTATGCCAATCTGTATCACCTGCAGTTCACGGCGGCCGAGGCGTAATGAACCCACCTTGATGCCGCGCGTGCGCGGCATCAACGCGCGTAATGCGCCGCTTCCCCCGCATGCTCATGACCGAGACTGTGGCCATTGGCCCGATCCTGCACCGCTTCCACATAGCGCTTGAGCGCAT
The DNA here is from genome assembly GCF_003143515.1 of Massilia oculi. Lineage (NCBI taxonomy): Bacteria > Pseudomonadati > Pseudomonadota > Betaproteobacteria > Burkholderiales > Oxalobacteraceae > Massilia > Massilia oculi. The sequence continues at coordinate 3,938,808 of NZ_CP029343.1, forward strand.
CGTCCAGCGACGGCAATAGCAGTCCGCGCTCGCTGCTCATGGCGCTGTAGCCCGGCCGGCGGGCGGCGTAGCCGTACTCTTCGACCGAGACTTCCTGCAGCCGCTCGCTCGAGACTCCGGCCGCCGCGCAGGCGCGCCGGGCCAATTCGGCCCAGCTCAGCGCTTCGCCATTGGTCAGGTGCCAGATCCCGCGCTCGCGGTCGATCAGGAGGTCCAGCGACACGTTGACCAGGTCCGGCACGTAGGTCGGCGACACCGTCGCGTCGTGCGCCGCCTGGAACGGCAGGCCGACGTCGAGCGCGTTCAGGGCCTGGGTCACGAAGTTGTGCTGGTCCCAGGGACCGAAGAAGGCGCTGGTGCGGATCACCAGCGCCTGCGGGTCGGCTTCCAGCACGCGCTGCTCGGCTTCGAGCTTGCTGCGGCCGTAGGCGTTAAGTGGATTGGCGGCATCGGATTCCACATACGGCTGTTCCTTGGCGCCGTCGAACACCAGGTCGCTCGAATAGGTCATGAAGCGCAGCGCGTGGCGGATGCAGGCCAGCGCCAGCACGGTCGGGCCCAGCGTGTTCTCGCGCATGCAGCGGTCAAGATCGGCTTCGGCCTCGTCGACCCGCACGTAGCCGCCGGCATTGACGATCGCCCACGGCTTGAAGCGCACGATCGCCGCTTCCACCGAGGCCGGATCGGTGATGTCCATCTCCTGGCGCGTCAGCACGTGGCAGGCCAGGTTGCGCTTCTCGCAGATGCGCTTGAAGCTCGACCCCAAGGTGCCGCTGGCGCCCGAGATCAGGATCGGCTGCACGGGGGTCGACTTGAACTGGCTGCGCACGGCGATGTCGGCCACCGCCGTGCGGGTCGCGACCGGCTTGCACCAGAACCGGCCCGGCCGGCGCCACCAGCCTTCGCCCTGCAGCACCGGATTGGACAGCGGACGCTTGCTGGCCAGCTCGCGCATCAGGGTGGCGAGCGCGGTCGGCCGCGGCGCCGGGCCGCGCACGTCGAACGGGCCCGGCTCGTAGTAGCCGCGGCATTCGGTCACCAGGCAGTTCCAGTCGAAGGAGCCGAGCAGGGCCCATACCGTGACCGCGCGCACGTCGGCGCCTTGCTGGCGCGCCTTGAGCGCGGCGTTCCAGATCTCGAGCAGCCAGCGCATCTGGTCTTCGCGGTTGGCGTCGATATGGGCTTCGGTGACCGCGATCGGCAGGCCATAGCGTTCCCAGGTTTCCATCAGCAGCGGGCCGATGCCCGGCGTCGGCGTGGCCAGCGCGCGCGGCGCCTCGATGTCGGCGTGCGGCACGCCGCGAAACACGTGGCGATGGGTCTCCGGATAGCGTTCGGGACGATGGTCGAGCCAGCGCTCGCTGGTGATGTAGTAGTTCACGCCGATCACGTCGGGCGGGCAGGGGTTGTCGCGGAACCAGCGCAGCTCTTCCTCGCCCGCGCCGGAGTCGCGCAGGTAAGTCCACAGCTTGTGGTGCTCGTCGATCGTCCCGCACAGCAGGTCCCAGGCCAGCCAGCGGCGCTCGTTGAAGAAGCCGCTGATCTCTTCCATCTCGGGCGTGCCATAGGTCTTCGACAGGTCGTCGGTCTGGACCAGTTTGGCATGGGGATTGACGGCGCGGATCGCGCGCATCGACAGCACGGTGGCGCGGCACTGCACCAGCAGGGCGCGGATGAAGGTGGCTTCGTCGCCGCCATGCGGATACCAGACCCCGGCCAGGCCCGAGAAGCGCGCCGTGGTGCAGATCTCGTTGACCGGCGTGTAGTATTCGACCCAGGGATAGCGCGCCGCCACCGCGCCGGCGTAGTCGGCCAGCAGCTCGGGGAAGGCGGGATCGACCAGGCTGGTGTGGCGCGGGCCGCTGCCGTGGTGGACCAGGCCCACGATCGGATTGATGCCCAGCTGGCGCAGCGCCAACAGGCGCTCGTCAGGCCACGACCAGTCGGCCTTGTCGACGCCGTCGGGAGCGGTGCGTTCCCACAATACCGGATAGCGGATCGCCCCGATGCCGAGGGAAGCGAAGCGTTCGATGTCCTGCAGGCGGCCGGCGTGGCCATTGCGGTCCATCTGGCTGAAGTAATTGTCGCGTACGCGGTTGACCGTGCATTCGAGACCGCCCCACAGGGCAAGGTCTTGCGTGGAAGGGCCGGTTGAAATATTCATGAAGTCGGTACCTGCGTAATGAACACAGATGCCAGCCTAACGGCCCGATGCGAGCGCTTATGTGAAGTGGCCCACACAATCGGCTTTTTTCGGACAAATCCTACTTTCTGTCGGCATTAAAATGGCGGCACGTTCAGCAAGGAGAATAGCGATGTATATGGTGTACTGGACCGTCGTCGGCGCCACCGCGAGCGCGCCCCATGCCCGGCCTTTCGACACCAGCGAGATGGTGCCGGCGATGCGGTTCATGGAAGAGCTGCGCCAGCGCCAGCGCGCCGGCGAAGGCGTGCGCTTCATCACCATGTGCTCGGAGCATCCGGACATGGTGGGCCATCCCGGCGTGGACGTCACCGGCCCCGGTTACGACTGGAAGAAGCGGCGCCGCTAGCGGGGAAGGCGGCTCTTGAGGATCTTGCCGCTCGGCGCCGCCGGCAGCGCGTCCATGAACACGATGCGGGCCGGGCGCTTGTAGGGCGCCAGGCGCGGTAGCAGCCAGGCCTGCAGCGTCGCCTCGTCGACCCCGCGCGCCTCGACGAAGGCCACCACTTCTTCCTCGGCCGCCGGCAGCGGGCGGCCCACCACGGCCGACTGCACGACCGCCGGATGCGCGTTCAGCGCCATCTCGACCTCCACCGGGTAGACGTTGAAGCCGGAGCGGATGATCAGCTCGCGCGTGCGGCCCAGCAGGAACATGGCGCCGTCGGGATCCTGGCGCGCCAGGTCGCCGGTGGCCAGCCAGCCGCCTGGCTTCAGCGCGGCCGCGGTGGCGGCCGGATCGCGGTAGTAGCCGCGCATCCGGCCCGGACCGCGCATCCACAGTTCGCCCGCCTCGCCCGGCCCGGCCTCGAGGCCGTCGCGCCTCATGATGCGCACCTCGGCGCCGGGAATCGGCAGGCCGACCGCGCTGTCGGCGCGCGGCGCGTCGAGCCGGGTCTGGCTGACGGTGGGGCCGCCTTCGGTCAGGCCGTAGCCGTTGTGCAGGGGCAGGCCGAACAAGGCCTCGACCGCGCGCTTGAGGACGGGATCGAGCGGCGAGCCGCCGGCGTAGCAAAAGCGCAGGCGCGACGGAATCGGCGTGGCGCCACCATCCGCCTGCGCCTGCGCCAGCAGGCGCGCATACATTGCCGGCACGCCCTGCACGACCGTCAGTTCGCCCGCGCGGATCGAGGCCAGCAGGGCGCAAGCGTTGAAGCGCGGCGCCAGCCGCAGGCAGGCGCCCGCGTACAGGGTGCCGAGCAGCACCGAAGCCAGGCCGTAGACGTGCGAGAACGGCAGGGCGCCCCAGGCGCGGTCGCCAGGGGTCAGGCCGCGCAGGCGGCTCGAGGTGGCGGCCACGTACAGCAGGCCGGCGTGGCTGAGCATCACGCCTTTTGGCTGGCCGGTGGTGCCGGTGGTGTAGACCAGGGCCGCGACCTGGTCGCCGCCGGCGTCCACCGGCTCGGGCGCGCAGGCATCGATCAGCGGGCCGGCCAGCAGGCCGTCCACGCCGTCGGTGCAGGGCAGGGCGCCGGCGCGCGCCGCGTGCCGCGCGGCATCCGCCGAATTGCCCGTCACATAGAGCACGCGGCGCGCGCCGCTGTGCGCCCGCATGGTTTCCAGCTCGCCCTCGCTCAGGCGCGCGTTGACGCTGACGCTCCAGGCGTCGATGGCGGCGGCGGCGAACAGCAGCGCCACCTGGGCCACGCCGTTCTCGGCCACCACCATCACGCGGTCGCCGGGACGCACGCCGAGTTCGCGCAGCAGCGCCGCGCAGGCATCGGCGATGTCCGCCAGCTGCGCGTACGACCATGCGCGGCCGTCCTCGATCAGCGCCGGGTCGTCCGGGGCGCGGGCGGCGCCGTGGCGCAGGATGTCGCTGATGCGGCGATAGTCAGTGGAATGCATGACGGTGAGTGGATCGACAGGGGCAGATGTTATACCGCCTGGCGCGGCGCATCGCAAGCGAACTTGCATGAAAGTAAATGGTTTCAGCCGTGCGCCGTCCCTGGAGGTTTATACTGTTCTTGTAAAACCGCCAACAACCGACAGGAGACAGTGTCTTGGCCAGGAAGGACGCAAGCGGCAACGGGGTGCACAGCGTGATGCGCAGCGATGCGCGCAATGGGTCTCGAGCCGGGCGGCCGGCGCTGTCCGAGGCGCGCGCCGTCCTGACCCACGAGGTGCTGGCCATCGACGAGCGCGGACGCCGTTCCACCATCGCCATCCCGGCCGAACGGCCGCTGACGATCTACGTCGACCGGCGCGAACTGGTCACCCTGATGACCCTGGGCGGCGCGCCCGAGGCGCTGGTGCTGGGCTACCTGCGCAACCAGCGCCTGGTGCGCGCACTGGAAGACCTCGTGTCGATCCAGGTCGACTGGTCGGTGGACGCGGTGGCCGTGGTCACCCGCCACGGCATCGACGACGTCGAGGCGCGCACCGCGAAGAAGGTGGTCACGACCGGCTGCGGCCAGGGCTCGGTGTTCGGCGGCCTGATGGACGAGGTGGACCGGATCGCGCTGCCCGCCGACGCGCGCCTGGCGCAAGCGAGCGTCTACCGCATCGTCGACACCATCCGAACCCAGCAGTCTGTGTACAAGCAGGCCGGCTCGGTGCACGGCTGCGCGCTGTTCACGGGCGACGGACAATTGCTGTACTTCGTCGAGGACGTGGGCCGCCACAACGCGGTCGACGCCATCGCCGGCCTGATGTGGCTCGACGGCGTCGATGGCGCCGACAAGGTGTTCTATACCACCGGCCGGCTCACGTCCGAGATGGTGATCAAGGGCGCCCAGATGGGCATTCCCTTCCTGCTGTCGCGCTCCGGCACGACGCAGATGGGCCAGATGGTGGCCGAGCGGGTCGGCATGTCGCTGCTGGCGCGCTGCAGCGGACGCCATTTCCTGCTGCTGGCCGGGCATGAACGCCTGGTGTTCGAGCCGCAGCTGCTGGATACGCCCTACGTTCGTCCCGACCTGCGCGCCGACACCGAACTCCGCGAGTAATGGCGCTGCTGGACGCCACCGCGCACGCCTTCGCGCTGCTGTTCAGCGGCGACCCGGCGCTGTGGCACATCGTCTGGATCTCGATCAAGACCAGCCTGCTGGGCCTGATGCTGGCCACGCCGCCGGCGGTGCTGCTCGGCTACCTGATCGCCATGCACCGTTTTCCGGGGCGCCGCATCGCGGTCTGGCTGGCCCAGGCCGCGCTGTCGCTGCCCACCGTCCTGATCGGCCTGCTGCTCTACCTGATGCTGTCGCGGCGCGGGCCGCTGGGCGGGCTAGAATGGCTGTTCTCGCAGCCGGGCATCGTGCTGGGGCAACTCATCATTGGCCTCCCGGTGCTGCTGGCCTTCACGCTGGCGGCGGTGCAGGCGCTCGACCCGCGCTACGCCGAGACCGCGATCGCCCACGGCGCTTCGCGCATGCGCGTGATGTTCACCGTGCTGCACGAGGCCCGTTATGGCGTGATGGCGGCCGTGATCAGCGGCTTCGGGCGCGTGATCTCGGAAGTCGGCTGCGCGCTGATGGTGGGCGGGAATATCGAGGGCGAGACCCGCACCATTACCACCGCGATCGCGCTCGAGACCAGCAAGGGCGATTTCGCCCAGGGCATCGCGCTGGGCATCGTGCTGGTGACGCTGGCGCTGCTGATGAACGGCGTGCTGGTGCTGCTGCAGGGCGAGGCGCACAATCCGGGAGCACGCTTATGACGGCGCTATTGACCGTGCACGGCCTGCGCAAGGCCTACGGCGAGCGCCTGCTGTTCGACGTCGCCCGGCTCGACATCGAGAAAGGCGGCGCCTACGTGCTGACCGGCGCCAACGGCACCGGAAAAAGCACGCTGCTGCGCATGCTCGGCGGCCTGGAACGGTGCGATGCCTGCACGGTCGAGTTCGAAGGCAGCCGCCTGCCGCTGTACCCGTATCCACCGGCGCTGCGGCGCGGCATCGTCTACGTGCACCAGCATCCGATCATGTTCTCGACCAGCGTCGGCCATAACATCGCCTACGGCCTGCTGGCGCGCGGTGTGGACAGGCAGCTGGTGCGCGGCCTGGTCGACGAGGCGATGGCCTGGGCCGGCGTGCTGCACCTGCGCGACAACGATCCGGCCCGCCTGTCGGGCGGCGAGAAGCAGCGCGTGGCGCTGGCGCGCGCGCGCGTGCTGCAGCCGCGCCTGCTGCTGCTGGACGAACCGACGGCCAACCTCGACGGCGCGGCGCGCGAGCAGGTGATCGGGCTGATCCCGACCCTGGTCGGGCAGGGCGGCAGCGTGGTGATGGCCTGCCATGACCGCGACCTGATCAACCTGCCCGGCGTGCGGCGGCTCAAGCTGCGCGACGGGCAACTCGAAGTACGATAACCCAGGGAGATCAACATGCAACGCCGTTCACTGCTCGCCGTCTTGTCATGCGCCGCCTTCGCCTCGCCATGGGCGCTGGCGCAGGAAGTGATCAAGCTGTCGACCACCACCAGCACCGAGAACTCGGGCCTGCTCAAGCACCTGCTGCCGGTGTTCGAAGCGAAAACCAATACCAGGGTCCACGTGATCTCGGTCGGCACCGGCAAGGCGCTCGAACTGGCGAAGAACGGCGACGTCGACGTGACCCTGGTCCATGCGCGCGCGATGGAAGACAAGTTTGTCGAGGAAGGCTGGGGCGTGGACCGGCGCGACGTGATGTACAACGACTTCATCGTGGTCGGTCCGCAATCGGACCCGGCCCGCATCAAGGGCTCGAAGGACGTGATCGACGCCTTCCAGCGTATCGCGGGCGCGAACGTCAAGTTCATCTCGCGCGGCGACAACTCGGGCACCGACGCGATGGAAAAGGGCTACTGGCAGCGCGCCGCCGTCAAGCCGCAGGGCGCCAACTACGTATCGGCCGGCCTGGGCATGGGAGAAGTGCTGAACATGGCGGCCGAGATGCGCGCCTACACGCTGACCGACCGCGCCACCTATGGCGCGTACAAAGCGAAGACCGGGCTGGCGATCGTGGTCGAAGGCGACAAGCGCATGTATAACCCCTACGGCATCATCGCGGTCAATCCCGCGAAGCACGCCGGCGTGAACTACAAGGGCGCGAAACAGCTGATCGAGTGGATCACCTCGCCCGAAGGGCAGGCGCGCATCGCCTCGTTCAAGCCGGCCGGCGAGCAGCTGTTCTTCGCGCCGTTGCGCTGACCCTGATCGTCCGCCCCTTCAGCGCGAAGGATCGTTCATGCCGGTCATGCTCACGACCTGGCCATCCTTGGCCACGACGCCATCCTCGAGCACGAACGTCGAGGCGCCGTTGACGTCCGGTAGTTCGAGCTCGATCGTGTCGCCGCGCTGCACGTAGCTGCCGCGCGCGGCGCAGGTGCCGAACATCGGCGTCGGCCTGAGCCCGGACGCATCGGCCAGCAGGAAGAAAAACAGGGTGTCGCAGCTGGCGCCGCGGCCGCCGCTGCTGGCCATCAGGATCGCCTCCTTGCCGCCAGACAGCGCGAAGCTGCGCAGCGGGAACTGCCAGCCGGCGTCTTCGCCGCTGAACAAGACCCTGCCGCCCAGGGTGACGGCGCGGCTGCCGTCGGCATTCGTACGGCGGTCGAGCAGGCCGGCGACGGTCGACAGCGAGGCCGGCAGGTTGTCGGCATTGCTGTCGACGATGCCGCGCGCGGTGACGGCGGCGTCGTCATCGCGCGCCGGCGCTTCGCTGCGCTGCACGGTGACCGTGCGGTCCACCTCCACATCGGGCGCGAGCATGGCCGCGATCACGCCAAGGACGATGGCGGCGATCGTGATGCCGATGCCCCACTGCGACCACTTTCTCTGGACCCGGTTGAAATGTTCCAGGCTCTCCCATTGCTTGTTCTTCCAGGCCATCTCGCGGCCCTTGAAGCCGAGCCAGAACGCCATGATCCAGCCGACGTAGGGAACGATCGCCAGCAGGCCGATCCAGCTGCGGTTGCCGATCGCCCAGATCCAGTTGAGCAGGAAGGCGCCCCAGCTCCAGCCCTTCACCCCTTCGGGAATGTCGCCTTCCGCGTGCGGCGCGGGCGCGGAAGGCTTGTCCAGGTTGACCGGGGCCGTGCCGGCGGCCTTGCCGCACACGGAGCAATAGGCGGCGTCGGGCGCCATCTGCGCGCCGCAATGTGAACAGAACATCGGAGACTTTCCTGCTGGTTGAAAAATCGTATTGACAAAGAAAACGGCGCCGCGAACTTCGCGGCGCCGCTGGTCGATTATAACGATCGGCGCGGGTGGGAAACTAACTCTTTCCCACCGTGGCCGGGATCAGACCGAGGGAGGATCGGTCTCGCGCGCGAACACGCGATGGCCGGCCAGCGCGGTCTTGAAGGCGTCGAGCGCCGCTTCGGCATTGGCAGGGTCGCCCATGACCAGTCCCGGATCGGCCGAACCGTCCGGCAGCTTCTGCGGGATCATGGCTTTCGCCAGCAGGTCGGAACCGGAACCGTAGGCCAGGATCGGCTTGCCGTGGCGGTACTGTTCGCGCAGGAACTCCAGCACCTGGGCATTCTTCGCCAGCGCCTCGACCGCGGGCGCGCCGTCCGGCACGATCACGGCGTCGTACATCACCGACGGCCCGGCCTCGACCGAGATCTCGACGTCGATCGGGTCGCCATCGCGCGCCGTCACCTTGCCCAGCATATTGCCGACCATGCGCGGCACGGCGCCGTCCTTGAGCAGGCTCGCGTACTGTTTCTTGACCGCCTTGTCGTCCACGCCGCTGGCGATCAGGACCGCGACGCGGCGGCCCTTGATGCCGGTCTGGCCCGGACGGCTCAGCAACGACAGCGACGGCGACGGCGGATAGCTCGGGATCGGCGCATCGGTCGCCAGCGGCAGCGGTGCCGGCACCTCCAGGCCCAGGCCCTCGGCCACGCGCGCCACCAGGGTGTCATCGACGTTGGCCAGCAGTGCCAGCGTGCGGATGCGCACCGCCGGCGTCTGCACCCGGGTCAGCTCGAAGCGGAAGGCGTTGACGATGTGGTTCTGCTCGGCCGGGGTCTGGCTCTGCCAGAACAGGCGCGCCTGCGAATAGTGGTCGGCGAACAGCTCGGGCTTGCCGCGTACCTTGTCTTCGCTGACGATGCGTTCCGGGAAGCTGGTGAAGCCCGCTTTCTCGGCCTGGAACGGAGCGCCGCCGCCGAGCGAATTCGGTTCGTAGTTCACGCGGCCGCGGTTGATCGCCTGGCGGTGGAAGCCGTCGCGCTGGTTGTTCTGGATCTGGACGATCGGCGAGTTGATCGGAATCTCGTGGAAGTTCGGGCCGCCCAGGCGGGTGAGCTGGGTGTCCTGGTAGGAGAAGTTACGGCCTTGCAGCAGCGGGTCGTTGGAAAAGTCGATGCCCGGCACCACGTGCGAGGTGCAGAACGCCACCTGCTCGGTCTCGGCGAAGAAGTTGTCGGGGTTGCGGTCCAGGACCATCTTGCCCACCGGCGTGAGCGGCACCAGCTCTTCCGGCACGATCTTGGTCGGGTCCAGCACGTCGAACGGGAAGCCCGCGGCCTGTTCTTCGGTGAAGATCTGCAGGCCCAGTTCCCATTCGGGGAAGTTGCCGGCTTCGATCGCCTCCCACAGGTCGCGCCGGTGGAAGTCGGGATCGGCGCCCGAGATGCGCACCGCTTCGTCCCATACCAGCGAATGGGTGCCCTGCATCGGGGTCCAGTGGAACTTGACGAAGCGCGATTCGCCCTGGGCGTTGACCAGGCGGAAGGTGTGCACGCCGAAGCCCTGCATGGTGCGGTAGCTGCGCGGGATGGCGCGGTCGGACATCGTCCACATCAGCATGTGCGCGATCTCGGGCGACAGCGAGGCGAAGTCCCAGAAGGTGTCGTGGGCGGTGGCCGCCTGCGGCATCGCGTGGTGCGGTTCCGGCTTGGCCGCGTGCACCAGGTCGGGGAACTTCATCGCGTCCTGGATGAAGAACACGGGCATGTTGTTGCCCACCAGGTCCCAGTTGCCTTCCTCGGTGTAGAACTTGACGGCGAAGCCGCGCACGTCGCGTGCGGTGTCGGTCGAGCCGCGCTCGCCGGCCACGGTCGAGAAGCGCAGGAATACCGGGGTGCGCTTGCCCTTCTTCGAGAACGGCGCCGCGCGGGTCAGTTCGCTGAAGTCGTCATAGGCCTCGAAGTAGCCATGGGCGGCCGAGCCGCGCGCATGCACCACGCGCTCGGGGATGCGTTCGTGGTCGAAGTGGCTGATCTTCTCGCGCAGTATGAAGTCTTCGAGCAGGGTCGGGCCGCGCAGGCCGGCCTTGAGCGAATGCTGGTTGTCGGCCACCGGCACGCCCTGGTTGGTGGTCAGGTGACGCTTGGCCGGATCGACGCGCACGCGGTCGAGCGGGTCCGTCGTCGGATTCTCGCCCTCCGGCGGATTGCCGTCGCCGACCTTGTCGTTGGCGATGATCTCGCTGGCGGTGCTGCCGGTGGCGGCATGGGTGGACGGCTGGAAGGTCTCGCCCTCGGTCGGCGTGCGCGCGGCGTCGCCGTATTCGCTGGCCTTGGTGGCGTTGTAGGGGCGGTCGGCCGCCAGTTCCTGTTCGGACGGAATCTTGTCGAGCAGGCGGTCGGCGACCGGGTTGCTGACACCCAGGCTTTTCGGTGGATTGGCGTCCGACGGACCGGAGACGGTGCTCAGGATCGAGCCGGCGCCGTCTACCGGGCTGGTGTGCTTGGAATTGGTCATCCTGGTCCTCGTTGGTTGTGGGGTTAATCAATAACCTCAACAACATAGCCCAGCCAGGATGAAACGAACTGTGGGATGACACACACAGCGCGGATTGAACGATATATTGTCGCTATTATAAAAATAGGGAAGAACTATCGCATTGTGTGGCGACAACTTCCATTGCGCTCACATGAGAATGACGTCGTATTGCTCCTGGTGATAACCCTTTTCGACCTGCAACGAAATGCGCTTGCCGATGAAGTCTCCCAGCATGGCGAGATGCTGCGATTCTTCTTCCAGGAACAGATCGATCACCTCCTGCCCGGCGACGATGCGGAATTCGCGCGGGTTGAACTGCTTGGCTTCGCGCAGCAGTTCGCGCAGGATCTCGTAGCAGATCGTGCGGCTGGTTTTCACCTGCCCCTTGCCCGAACAGGCCGGGCAGGGCTCGCACAGGATGTGGGCCAGCGATTCGCGGGTGCGCTTCCTCGTCATCTCGACCAGGCCCAGCGCCGAGAAGCCGCTCACCGAGACCTTGGTGCGGTCGCGCGCCAGGGTTTTCTTGAGCTCGGCCAGCACCGCGTTGCGGTGCTCGTTGTTCTCCATGTCGATGAAGTCGAGGATGATGATGCCGCCCAGGTTGCGCAGGCGCAGCTGGCGCGCGATGGCGTGCGCCGCCTCCAGGTTGGTCTTGAAGATCGTGTCGGCGAAATTGCGTCCGCCGACGTAGCCGCCGGTATTGACGTCGATGGTCGTCATCGCCTCGGTCTGGTCGACGATCAGGTAGCCGCCGGACTTGAGGTCCACGCGCCGGCCCAGGGCGCGCAGGATTTCCTCTTCCACGCCGTACAGGTCGAACAGCGGCCGCTCGCCGGTGTAGTGCGCCATGCGCGACAGCACGCTCGGGGTGTAGACCTGGGCGAATTCGGCCAGCTTGAGGAAGTTCTCGCGCGAGTCGACCTGGATGCTGGCCGTCTCGTCGTGCACGAAATCGCGCAGCACGCGCTGGGCCAGGCTCAGGTCCTGGTACAGCAGGGTGGTGGGCGGCAGGGTGCGCGCGCCTTGCACGATGGCGCCCCAGGTCTTGCGCAGGTAGTCGACGTCGGCGGCGATGTCGTCGCTCGAGGCTTCCTCGGCCATCGTGCGCACGATGTAGCCGCCTTTTTCCTCGGCCGGCAGCAGGCTTTGCAGGTGGGCGCGCAGGCGTTCGCGCTCGGCTTCCTTCTCGATCTTCTGCGAGATGCCGATGTGGTGGTCTTGCGGCAGATACACCAGCATGCGGCCGGCGATCGAGATCTGGGTGGAAAGGCGCGCACCCTTGGTGCCGATCGGGTCCTTGATGACCTGCACGGTCAGCACCTGGCCGTCGAACAGCAGTTTTTCGATCGGGGTGGGCGGGGCGTTGCCACCGTCGTGGCTGCGCGCTTCCCAGATGTCGGCCACGTGCAGGAAGGCGGCGCGCTCCAGGCCGATGTCGATGAAGGCCGACTGCATTCCCGGCAGCACGCGCACCACCTTGCCCAGATAGACGTTCCCCGCCAACCCGCGCGTGAGCGTGCGCTCGATGTGCAGCTCCTGTACCGCGCCCTGCAGGATCAGCGCGACGCGCGTTTCCTGCGGTGTGATGTTGATGAGGATGTCTTCGTTCATGGACCCTGCCGTGCGTATTGTTCAGGGTGACATGATACACGCGCCGGCCCTGCGGCCGAAGCGGGCGATCAGATTGCCAAACCCGCCTTGCGCAGCAGGTTGGCGGTCTCGAACAGGGGCAAGCCCATGATGCCCGAATGGCTGCCCTCGATGTGCTCGATGAACAGCGCCGCCGGGCCCTGGATGCCGTAGCCACCGGCCTTGTCGTAGGGCTCCAGCGTGGCGCAATAGGCCCTGATCCGGGCCGGGGTGAGGGTAGCGAAGCGTACGTTCGACACTTGCGTGACTTGCTCGGCCACGTGCTGGGAGTGCACGGCCACCGAGGTCAGCACCTGGTGGGTGCGCCCGGACAGGCGCTCCAGCATGGCGACCGCTTCTCGGTTATCCGCCGGCTTGCCGAGGATCTCGCCGTCGATCGTGACGGTGGTGTCGGCCGTCAGCACCGGGCGCAGCGGCTGGCGCCGCTGCAACAGCAGGTTGAAGGCGAAGGCGCCCTTGGCGCGGGCCACGCGCGCCACGTAATCGTGGACGTCTTCGCCAGGCAGCACGTCCTCGCTGACGTCGACCGCGCGGCCCGGGTCGCTGCGCAGCAGCATCAGTTCGAAGTCGACCCCGATCTGGCGCAGCAGTTCGCGCCGGCGCGGGCTCTTGGAAGCGAGATAGATTTTATTGTGCTGGTTTTTCATCGCTGTTCTTGATCGCTTGTTCTTGACCGATACTTGGCCGCTTCAGACCCGATGGTAAGGGTGGTTCTGGGTGATCGACCAGGCGCGGTAGAGCTGTTCCGCCAGCATGACCCGGACGATTCCGTGCGGCAGGGTCATGCTGGAGATGCGGATCAGTCCTTCGGCACGCGCCTTCAGTTCGGGATCGAGGCCATCGGCCCCGCCGATCAGGAAGGCGGTGTCGCGGCCGTCGCGCTGCCAGGTTTCCAGTTGTTGCGAGAGGCCGACGCTGGTCAGGTCCTTGCCGCGTTCGTCCAGGGCGACGATGCGCACGCCCTTCGGCAGGGCGGCCTCGATGCGCTCGCGCTCGAGCGCCATCGCGGTGGCGGCGGTCTTGCTGCCGGAGCGCTCGACCGGCTTGATTTCCTTGAGCACGATGCGCAGCTCGGGCGGCATGCGCTTCGTGTACTCGGTGAAGCCGGACTCGATCCAGGCCGGCATCTTGTGGCCGACCGCGGCAATGATCAACTGCATGAAGACCCTTACTCAGCGTCCTTCTTGATGCGGCGGATCACCTTCTTGACCGGCGCATCGGCGGCCGGGGCGGCCTTCGGTGCGGCAGTCTTGCTCACGCGCTTCGGTGGCTTGGCCTTGGTCGCTTCGACGGCGGCGACTTCGGTCTTGCTCGGCGCGACCTTCACGGTCTTGCCGGTCGGGACTGCCTTGGCTGGGGCTTTCTTGGCGGCCGGCTTCCTGGCGGCAGGCTTGGCGGCGGTCTCGGCGGCGGCCTTGGTCGCGCGCTTGGCGGCCGGCTTGCGTTCGTTGACCGGCTTGGCTTCTTCCTGCGCCTGGTTGGCGGCGAGGTGCTTCGACTTCGGCTTGGCGGCGTCGGCTTCGATGCCCTCGACGGTCGACTTGCGCTTGGCGGCGCCCAGCTTGACCGGCTTCTCGCCCCAGATTTCTTCGAGGCGGTAGTATTGGCGGATGGCCGGCTGCATGATGTGGACGATCATGTCGCCCAGGTCGACCAGCACCCATTCGCCGGTGTCTTCGCCTTCCAGGCCGACCACGTCGCCGCCCGCCGCCTTGACCTTGTCGCGCACCGATGCGGCCAGCGCCTTGGTCTGGCGGTTCGACGTACCCGAGACCACGGCGATGCGGTCGAACAGGCTGGTCAGGTGGGTCGTGTCGAACAGGACGATGTCCTGGCCCTTCACGTCTTCCAGGGCGTCGACGACGAGGGTTTGCAGTTTCTTGATATCCATTAGTTTTTGTACAGGTTATGTTGTTGAATATAGTCTAGCACTTGCGCCATCCCGAGCGCGCTTGCATCCGCGCCGGATTGCAAGGCCGCACGGAGCTGGCTGGACGAGAGGTCCACATCCAGCGTCGGCGCAAGGCAGACTTTTCCGTGCGCCAGCAGGCGCACGGTGTCGGGCGTTGCAAGCCGCGTCGACAGTTCTTGGGCCACCATCGGTGGCAATGCTTCCTGCGCCAGGTCGTAGCCGGGACGCGTCGCCACGCCCAGGTTGGCAAGGGCAAACAGCTCGCGCCATTCGTTCCAGCTATCGAGCTTGCGCAACTGGTCGGCGCCCATCAGGAACACGATCGAGGTGCGCGGCCCAAGTTCCTGGCGCAGCGCGCGCAGCGTCTCGACCGTATACGTTGGCGTGTTCCGTTCGATTTCCTGCAGGTCGATCGTGACCGGCAGGCTCGGGCTCTTCAAGGCCTCGAACGCCAGCTCCAGCATCGCGACCCGGTCGCGGTCGCTGGCCTGGAGGCCGTTCTTTTGCCACGGCTGGCCGGCCGGCAGGATGCGCAAGGCGTCCGGCCGCAACAGGCCGGCGAACAGCCGCGCCAGCGCGACGTGGCCCTGATGCACCGGATCGAAGCTGCCGCCGAGGACGGCGATGCAGCGGTTGCGTCCCGGCGCGCTCCTGGTGCCGGTCACGGCGCCAGCCAGTCCCGGTGCACCAGGAAGTCGGAATACAGTCGTGCTTCAGGGCTGCCGGGTTCGGGATGCCAGTCGTAGCGCCATTTGACGATCGGCGGCATCGACATCAGGATCGCCTCGGTCCGTCCGCCCGACTGCAGGCCGAACAGGGTGCCGCGGTCCCACACCAGGTTGAACTCGACGTAGCGGCCGCGCCGGTAGGCCTGGAAGTCGCGCTCGCGTTCGCCATACGGCTGGTCCTTGCGGCGCGCCAGGATCGGCAGGTAGGCGTCCAGGAAGCGCTCGCCGACGGTCCTCACCATGGCGTACGATTGCTCGAAGCCGAGCTCGTTGAAATCGTCGAAGAAGATGCCGCCGACGCCGCGCGGTTCCTTGCGGTGCTTCAGGTAGAAGTAATCGTCGCACCAGGTCTTGAAGCGCGGATGCAACCCGTCGCCGAACGGCGCCAGCGCGTCGTGGCAGACCTGGTGGAAGTGGCGCGCGTCTTCGACTTCGCCGTAGTACGGGGTCAGGTCCATGCCGCCGCCGAACCACCAGACCGGCTCCTTGCCGGGCGCGGTCGCCTCGAAGAAACGCACGTTCATGTGCACCGTCGGCGCATGGGGGTTACGCGGATGCAGCACCAGCGACACGCCCATCGCTTCCCAGGCGCGGCCCGCCAGTTCCGGACGCACGGCGGTGGCCGACGCCGGCAGCGTGGCGCCGCGCACATGCGAGAAATTCACGCCGCCCCGTTCGAGGACGTTGCCTTCCTCGACCAGGCGCGAGATGCCGCCGCCGCCCTCGGGGCGCTGCCATTCCTCGCGCAGGAACGGCTTGCCGTCGACCTGTTCGAGACCGTGGACGATGCGCGCCTGGAGCTCGAGCAGCCAGGCCTTGATGGCGGCGGGATTGGGGGAAGACATGAAGAATGACCGGCTTGGAATGAAAAGTGGGCCGATTGTACACCGGCCCACCGAATGTCTACATCTGGCGTTGGTTGGGAAAGGCTTGGGGCCTGCTATTGCAGGCGTTTACTTCACGCCGCGCCAGCCGATGTCGCGCCGGTACTGCGCGCCATTGAAGTGGATCTTCTCGACGCCTTCATATGCCTGCTTCTGCGCCATCTTGACGCTGTCGCCCAGGCCCACCACGCACAGCACGCGCCCACCGCTGGTCTGCAGCTTGCCGTCCACTAGTTTGGTGCCGGCGTGGAAGGTGACGCATTCCGGTACTTCGGCGGGGATGCCGTCGATGACGTCGCCCTTGCGCGGACTGTCCGGATAGCCGGCGGCCGCCATCACGACGCCCACGGCGGTGCGGCGGTCCCATTCCAGCTCGACCGTGTCGAGGGTGCCGTTGCAGGCGTGTTCCAGCACGGTGGCGAAGTCGCTCTTCAGGCGCGCCATGATCGGCTGGGTTTCCGGGTCGCCCATGCGGCAGTTGAACTCGAGCGTGCGTGGATTGCCGTCGGCGTCGATCATCAGGCCGGCGTACAGGAAGCCGGTGAATGGGATGCCGTCGCGCGCCATGCCCTGGATGGTCGGGTTGATGATCTCGCGCATCACGCGCGCATGCATCGACGGCGTCACGATCGGCGCCGGCGAGTAGGCGCCCATGCCGCCCGTGTTCGGGCCCTGGTCGTTGTCCTTCAGGCGCTTGTGGTCCTGGCTGGTGGCCAGCGCCAGCACGTTCTTGCCGTCGCACATGACGATGAAGCTGGCTTCCTCGCCGGCCAGGAATTCTTCGATCACGATGCGGGCGCCGGCGTCGCCGAAGGCGTTATCGGACAACATGTGGTCGACCGCAGCGTGGGCTTCTTCCAGCGACATCGCGACCACCACGCCCTTGCCGGCCGCCAGGCCGTCGGCCTTGATGACGATCGGCGCGCCGTTGGCGTCGATGTAGGCGTGGGCCGCGGCGGCGTCGGAGAATGTCTCGTACCTGGCGGTCGGGATGCCGTGGCGGTGCATGAAGGCCTTGGCGAAATCCTTCGAGCTCTCGAGCTGGGCCGCCTCGCGGGTGGGGCCGAAGATCTTGAGGCCGCGCGAGCGGAACAGGTTGACGATGCCGGCCGCCAGCGGCGCTTCCGGGCCGACCAGGGTCAGGGCCACGCCCTCCGCCACCACGAAGTCGGCCAGCGCCTCTGGTTCGGTCACGTCGACCGTCACCAGGCGGTCGTCGAGCGCGGTGCCGCCGTTGCCGGGCGCGACGAAGACCGTCTGGATGCGTTCCGATTGGGCCAGTTTCCACGCCAGCGCGTGTTCGCGGCCGCCCGAGCCGACTACGAGGATTTTCATATTCGCTACCAATTATTCTTCGATCACGGCGTTGGTGAAGACTTCCTGGACGTCGTCCAGGTTTTCCAGCGCATCGAGGAGTTTCTGCATCTTGACCGCGTCCTCGCCCGTGAACACGGTCTCGGTGGCGGGCTTCATGATGACTTCGGCCACTTCGGCCTTGAAGCCGGCTGCTTCCAGTGCTTCTTTCACGGCGGAGAAGGCGTGCGGATCGCACAGCACTTCGAAGCCGCCCTCTTCGTCGGCCATGACGTCGTCGGCGCCGGCTTCGAGCGCGGCTTCCATCAGCTTGTCCTCGTCGACGCCCGGCGCGAACAGGAACTGGCCGGTGTGCTTGAACATGAAGGCGACCGAGCCTTCGGTGCCCATATTGCCGCCGAACTTGCTGAAGGCATGGCGCACTTCGGCCACGGTGCGGACACGGTTGTCGGTCAGGCAGTCGACGATGATCGCCGCGCCGCCGATGCCATAGCCTTCGTAGCGCACTTCTTCATAGTTGACGCCTTCGAGCTCGCCCGAGCCGCGCTGGATCGCGCGGGTGACGTTATCCTTCGGCATATTCGCGTCCGCGGCCTTCTCGACCGCCAGGCGCAAGCGCGGGTTGGAAGCGATGTCGCTCCCGCCCATGCGCGCGGCCACGGTGATCTCCTTGATCAGGCGCGTCCAGATCTTGCCGCGCTTGGCGTCGGTAGCGGCTTTTTTATGCTTGATATTGGCCCATTTGCTGTGTCCAGCCATGTCGAGAATTCCTTAGACGGTATGCAAGAGTGGCCGATATTCTAGCATAGGCCCCCCTTGCAAATTCGTCGCTGGGCACATCGAAAAACCTGTTGCGCGTTGCATTTTCGAGGCGCCGTCATGGAAACAACAGTCTGGTCCCCAGGGCGAGCAGCGCCAGCCCGCCCGCGCAGGCGATCCAGTGGCCGCTGAGGAGGCGGATCTCGGCCACCACGAACAGGCCGACGACCGCGATCGCGGCCGCGTTGTCCGGGCCGGCGGCCAGCAGCAGGAGCATCAGCAGCCAGCAGCAGCCCAGGCACTGGCGGGCGTGGGCGGCGCCGCGCCAGAACGCGCCGGGCAGGCCGTCGCGCCAGCCGGCCAGGATGCCGGGCAGGGGTGCCCGGCAGTGCTCCAGGCAGGCATGCTTGGCGGGTGTCCACTGGTAGACGCCGGCCGCCACCATGGCCAGGCCGAGCAGCAGGGGGTGGCGCACGGCGCCGCCGTGGTCGGATTCGTGCAGCGTCCATTGGGCGATCGCGGCCAGCAGCGCGAAACCGGTCCAGGCGCCCAGGTAGCCGAGCACGAACAGCCAGGTGCGCAGGCGCGCCCGCTGGGCCGCGCGCTCCCCGGCGATGCGCGCGAACAGCACCGTGGCGCGGCTGGCCAGCGGCAGCATCATGGCCGTGCACAGGCCGGCCCAGGTCAGGAACACCAGGGCCAGCTGGCCGGCCTGGTAGGCCAGGGTGGGCGCCGCGATGGCCGCGCCGGCCGCGCCGGCCGCACCCGCGGCGCCCGCGCCGCCGGCCGCCGCGGGTGCGGCAAGGGGCGCGCCGCCGAGCACCAGTCCACCCAGCACCAGGCCAGCCCAGCACAGGCTGGCCAGCAGCGATACGACGATCAGGGCCAGCAGCAGGAAGCGGTCGCGGCCAAGGCGTGCTTCGACGTCGCTCAGGTTCATTGCGGCGCTCCCGGTGGACCCGTGCGCTCAGTCTTCGAGGTCATGATCGATTCTCCATATTGGTTGAGATGCATGGTTTCGACCGGTCGCGCCTCGCCCCCGTTCGGCGGGCGCGGCCGGATGCGTCTCGACGCCGAGGCCGCCGTTGCCGGGTGAGCCCTGGAGATGACGCCAGCGGTGCAACTCCTTTACCACGCGCGCGGTGCTGCATCGCCGCGATCGCGCCCGTCGCGCCGCTGAACTTCGGCGCCGCCGCCACAGTCTTGCGCCGCACTTGATCGCTTTCAGAACGTTTCAGCGCCATCGTGATTTATATGACCGCGTGGTCGAATGCGGTATTCTTATGAGCGTCCCGACCACACCAACCGCCGCCCACGACATGACCATCACGACCGCCGCCCCACGCATCGCCCTGATCGCCCACGACAAGAAGAAGGACGACATGATCTCGCTCGCCGCCGAGTACCGCACGTTCCTGCAGGGCTGCGCCCTGTCGGCCACCGGCACCACCGGCGGGCGCCTGATCAACGAGCTGGGCCTCTCCGTCGAGCGCAAGCATTCGGGGCCGGTCGGCGGCGACCTGCAGATCGGTTCCCTGCTGGTCGACGGCCTGATCGATTGCGTGATCTTCCTGCGCGACCCGATGACGCCGCAGCCGCACGAGCCCGACATCAACGCCCTGGTGCGCGCCTGCGACGTGCACAATATCCCGTGCGCGACCAATGTCTCGACCGCGCGCCTGGTGCTGTCGCAACTGATGGGCGCGCGCAGCGCCGCCTGACCCACCTGACAAGGGAGTAGCCATGCTCGCCAAAGCGATCCGGATCGCCGCCACCGGCGGCCCAGAAGTGATGGAATACGTCGACGTCGAGGCGCCGGCGCCCGGACCGGGCGAGGCGCGCATCGTCCAGCACGCGATCGGCCTGAACTTCATCGACGTGTACTTCCGCACCGGCCTGTATCCGCAGCCGCTGCCCGGCTTTCTCGGCAAGGAAGGCGCGGGCGTGGTCGAGGCGGTGGGCGAGGGCGTGACCCACGTGCAGCCGGGCGACCGCGTGGCCTATGCCGGCGGACCGCTGGGCGCCTATGCCAGCGTGCGCACCATGCCGGCGCGCTTCCTGGTCAGGCTGCCCGACGCGATCGGCTTCGAGACCGCGGCCGCCATGATGCTGCAGGGCCTGACGGTGCAATACCTGCTGCGCCAGACGTATCCGGTCAAGGCCGGCGACACGATCCTGTTCCACGCCGCGGCCGGCGGCGTCGGCCTGATCGCCTGCCAGTGGGCGCGCGCGCTCGGCGTGCGCCTGATCGGCACCGTGGGCTCGAAGGAGAAGGGCGAGCTGGCGCTGCGCCACGGCGCGGCCCACGTCATCGACTACAACGACGAGGACATCGTCGCGCGCGTGCGCGAGCTCACCGGGGGCGAGGGCGTGCCCGTGGTGTACGACTCGGTGGGCAAGGACACCTTCACCGCCTCGCTCGACTGCCTGCGCCGGCGCGGCCTGATGGTCAGTTTCGGCAACGCCTCCGGCGCGGTCGAGCCGTTCGCGCCAGCCGAGCTGTCCAGGCGCGGCTCGCTGTTCCTGACCCGGCCGACCCTGTTCGACTACATGAGTAACCAGGAAGAGCAGGAGGCGATGACGGCCGAGCTGTTCGAGATGGTCGGCAGCGGCAAGGTCAAGGTCGAGGTGCGCCAGACCTTTGCCCTGGCCGAGGCGGGCGAGGCGCACCGCGCGCTGGAAGCGCGCCGCACGACCGGTTCGACGGTGCTGCTGCCATGAGAGACACGCGCGACGACGACCCGCTGCCGCAGTTGCCGCCGTCGGCGCAGCCGTCGGGCGACGGCGAGCCGAAGTTCGGGCGCCTGCTGATCGTGCTGGTCCTGGCTATGCTGGTGGTGGTGGCGCTCACCTTTGGCTCGGAAGCGTATTTCACCTGAGCCCATGGAGGACTTCAACCGCGCATACGGGCAAGTCTTCGTCCCCGGCCGCCTGACGGTCGGGCTGATGACGCCCCTGGCGGGACAGTCCGGCGCCCTGGCCGATCTCGCATCGGCGCAAGCGCATGCGCGCCTGGCCGATGCGCTGGGCTTCGCCGCCCTCTGGACCCGCGACGTGCCGCTGATGATCCCGCAGGGCAGCGCCAACGAGACCGCGGCGCTGGACGACCCCTTCCTGTGGCTGGCCGCGCTGGCGGCGGTGACCGAGCGGATCGTGCTTGCCACCGGCGCCATCGTGCTGCCGCTGCGCCATCCGCTGCACGTGGCCAAGGCGGCGCTGACCCTGGACCGGATCAGCCACGGCCGCCTGCTGCTGGGCCTGGGTTCGGGCGACCGTCCCGAGGAATTCTCCCGTTTCGGGGCCGACCTGGAGACGCGCGACCTGGCCTTTCGCGAGCACTGGCGCGCCTTGCACACCGCGCTGGCGCCGGCGCCGGTCGCGGACCCGGAGCAATACCGCGTGCTGCCCCCGCCGCAGGCGCGCATCCCCATGCTCGCGGTGGGCAGCGCGAGACAGTCGCTGCAGTGGATCGCCGAACATGCGGATGGCTGGGCCAGCTATCACCGCGAGGAAGACCGGCAAAAAGGCCGGATCGCGCTCTGGCACATGGCGCAGGACCAGCGTTCGCCCGGGATGCGCAAGCCCTTCATCCAGTCGGTGCAGCTGGACTTGCTGGACGATCCGGCGGCGCCGCTCGATGCGATCGAGCTTGGCCTGCGCACGGGCCGCCATGCATTGGCCGCCTATCTGCAACGCATGCGCGAACTCGGCGTCGCCCACATCCTGTTCAACCTGCACCGGGGTGCGCGGCCGGCGGAGGACGTCCTGCGCGAGCTGGGCGCCGAGATTCTGCCGCAGCTCTAGGCCTGTATTTTCAGAGGTTTCGTCGCCCAGCATTTTATTGACACAATAAAACTGTCCCGCTACATTACCCAGCACCAGATACCGGTAACCAAAAAACCACACCGGACGGCGCCAGCCGCAGAGCGGGAGACAACCATGAAGCATTTTGGCAATGCATTGGGGGCGGCGCTGTGGGCGCTGGTCCTGTCCTGGCATCTGAACGCAACGGCGCAAGCGCCGGCAGCCCCGGCCTCGGCCTCGGCCTCGGCCGCGGAAAAAACGCAAGCGTCCGCGCCGCTGCAGAATATCTACGGCCGCCAGCATCTGAGCCTGAACGGCCGCTGGAACTACATCGTCGACCCCTACGAGACGGGCTATTACAACTACCGGCGCGAGCCGTTCGACGCGACGCCCTCGGGCAAGGGCGGCTTCTATGACGACCTGGGCCCGCCGCAGAATGGCGAACTGGTCGAGTACAACTTCGACCTGTCCCCCACGCTCAGGACTCCCGGCGACTGGAATTCGCAGGACGAGAAACTGGTGTTCTATGAAGGCACGGTGTGGATGCGGCGGGTGTTCAATGCCGAGCCGAAGGAGGACAAACGCTATTTCCTCTACTTTGGCGCGGTCAACTACGAGTCCCACGTCTACCTGAACGGCAAGAAGCTGGGCACGCACAAGGGCGGCTTCACGCCATTCCAGTTCGACGTCAGCGGCAAGCTGAATAAAGGCCGCAACGTCGTGGTGGTCAAGGTCGACAATATGCGTCACCAGGACGAGATCCCGACCGTGAACACCGACTGGTGGAACTATGGCGGCATCACGCGCGACGTGCTGCTGGCCGAAGTCCCCGCCACCCATATCGCCGACTACAAGGTGCAGCTGGCCAAGGGCGACCTGAAGCGCATCCAGGGCTACGTCCAGCTGGCCGGCGACCAGCCGCGGCAAAGCGTCAGCGTGACGATTCCCGCGGCAGGCATCAGCACCACGGTGCAGGCCGACGCCAGCGGCCGCGCCGCCATCGATATCGACATCGATCACGCGGCCGGCAAGCTGCGCTACTGGTCGCCCGAAACGCCGATCCTGTACGACGTCGAGATCGCGGCCGGGTCGGACACGGTGAAGGACAGGGTGGGTTTGCGCACCATCGAGACCCGCGGCCAGGACATCCTGCTCAACGGGAAGCCGATCTTTTTGCGCGGGATCTCGCTGCACGACGAGAACCCGCTGGCCCAGGGACGCCTGCGCGGCGAGGGCGATATGCGCATGATGCTGCAGTGGGCGCGCGAGCTCAACGCCAACTTCGTGCGCCTGGCCCACTATCCGCACAGCGAACGGATGTCGCGCCTGGCCGACGAGATGGGCCTGCTGCTGTGGGCCGAGGTGCCGGTGTACTGGACCATCTCGTGGACCAATCCCGACACCTACCGCAACGCCGAGCGCCAGCTGACCGACATGGTGGTGCGCGACAAGAACCGCGCCAGCGTCATCGTCTGGTCGATCGGGAACGAGACGCCGGTGGGCGAGCCGCGCAACGTCTTCATGGGCCGGCTGTCCGACGCCGTGCGCGGCCTGGACGACACGCGCCTGGTGGCGGCGGCGCTCGAAGTGCATCGCGAGGGCCAGCGTGTCGTGGTCGAGGATCCGCTGGCCGGCAAGCTGGACCTGGCCAGCTTCAACGAATACGCCGGCTGGTACTGGAGCGATCCCGAGGACATGCTGAACTACCGTTTCGACATCAAGGTGAACAAACCGGTGGTCGTCAGCGAGTTCGGCGCCGATGCGCTGGGCGGCCATCACGGCGACGCCACGACCCGCTGGACCGAGGAATACCAGGAACGCCTGTACCAGAACCAGTTCAAGCTGCTGACCGCGATCCCCGGCCTGCGCGGCATGACGCCGTGGATCCTGGCCGACTTCCGCTCGCCGCGCCGCCCGCATCCGCAATACCAGGATTTCTGGAACCGCAAGGGCCTGATCTCGGACACCGGCCAGAAGAAGAAAGCCTTCCATACCCTGAAGCGCTTTTACGATGGCATGCAGCAGAAATACCGATAGCAGGCCGGGCATGGTGCGGTGCTAGAATCGCGGCCATGGAACCCCCCGCCCCGAAGGACGCACCAGCTACCGCCCGCAAGAGCCGCAAGGGCGCCACGCCCACCGTGCGCGACGTCGCCCGCCTGGCCGGCGTGGCCCCGATGAGCGTCTCGCGCGCGCTGAACAATCCCGATTCGGTCTCGCCCGAGATCCTGCGGCGCGTGCGCGAGGTGGTGGACCGGGTGGGCTACGTGCCGAATTTGCTGGCCGGCGGCCTGGCCTCCAAGAAGAGCCGCATGGTGGCGGCCGTGGTGCCGACCATCAGCGGCTCGGTCTTCCTCGAGATGGTGCAGGCGCTCACCGACGGCCTGGCCGCGCGCGGCTACCAGCTGATGCTGGGCCAGGCCGGCTACGAGAACTCGCGCGAGGACGCGCTGCTCGAGGCCATCATCGGCCGTCGTCCGGACGGCGTGGTGCTGACCGGGATCATGCGCTCGGAGCAGGGCCGGCGCCGCCTGCTGGCCAGCGGCATCCCGGTGGTCGAGACCTGGGACCTGACCGACACCCCGATCGACATGCTGGTGGGTTTTTCGCACGAACAGATCGGCAAGGCGGTGGCCGAATACCTGCACGGGCGCGGACGCCGCAGGATCGCCGCCATCAGCGCCGACGACGAACGCGCGGTGCGCCGCAACCGCCAGTTCGCCGACACCGTGCTGGCGCTGCAGCCGGGGCTGGGCGCGGACCGGGCGGCGGTGCCGACCTGCATCGTGCCGGCGCCGACGTCGCTTGGCAGCGGCCGCGCGGGCCTGCGCGAGCTGCTGGCGCGCGATCCCGGCATCGACGCCGTGTTCTGCAGCTCCGACATGATGGCCCAGGGCGTGCTGCTCGAAGCGCTGGCGCTGGGCATCAAGGTGCCCGAGCAGCTGGCCGTGGTCGGCCTGGGCGACCTGGCGTTCTCGCGCGACCTCCATCCCCCCTGACCACGGTGCGCATCGACGGCACCGCCATCGGTTCCACCGCCGCACAGCTGATCATCGACCGCGCGGAAGGCCGGCCGGTGGAGGCGCCGGTGCGCGACGTCGGCTTCGTCATCGTCGAACGCGGCAGCAGTTAACCGTCAAAAACCGCCTGCGGTGCGTTGACTTCATCGTCAAGATACCGGTATCATCGTCCCATCTTGATACCGGTAACATATCTTAGGGAAGAATGATGACCATCGAATCTTCGACGCAGGGCGGCACGCCAACGATCACCGCGATGCGCGTGGTGCCGGTCGCGGGCCGCGACGGCATGCTGCTCAACCTCAGCGGCGCCCACGCGCCGTGGTTCACCCGTAACCTGGTGATCCTCACCGACAGCAGCGGCCAGCAAGGCGTCGGCGAAGTGCCGGGCGGGGAGAGCATCCGCCAGACGCTCGAGGATGCGCGCGCGCTGGTCGTCGGCCAGCCGATCGGCGCCTGGAACGGCGTGCTGCGCTCGATGCGCACGGCGTTCGCCGGACGCGATGCGGCGGGGCGCGGACAGCAGACCTTCGACCTGCGCGTGATGATCCACGCGGTGGCCGGCGTCGAGTGCGCCTTGCTCGACCTGCTGGGCAAGTTCATGGGCGTGCCGGTGGCCGACCTGCTCGGCGACGGCCGCCAGCGCGACCAGGTCGAGATGCTGGGCTACCTGTTCTACGTGGGCGACCGCAAGGCCACCGATCTTCCTTATGCCAGCGAGCCGGATGCGCAAGATGAATGGCTGCGCCTGCGCCACGAGCCGGCCATGGACACCGACGCCATCGTGGCCCAGGCCCGCGCCGCCCAGAAGCGCTACGGCTTCAAGAGCTTCAAGCTCAAGGGCGGCGTGCTGCGCGGCGAACAGGAAATCGAGGCGGCGCGCGCGCTCAAGGAAGCCTTCCCGCAGGCCGCCGTCACGCTCGATCCCAACGGTTGCTGGCTGCTGCAGGACGCGATCCGGCTGTGCCGCGACATGAAGGGCGTGCTGGCCTATGCCGAGGATCCCTGCGGGCCGGAAGGCGGATATTCGGGCCGCGAGACGATGGCCGAATTCCGCCGCGCCACCGGCCTGCGCACCGCCACCAATATGATCGCCACCGACTGGCGCCAGCTGGCGCACGCGGTGCAGCTGGGGGCCGTGGACATCCCGCTGGCCGACCCGCATTTCTGGACCATGCAGGACACGGTGCGCGTGGCGAAAATGTGCGAAGCCTGGGGCCTGACCTGGGGCTCGCATTCGAACAACCACTTCGATGTCTCGCTGGCGATGTTCACCCATTGCGCGGCGGCGGCGCCGGGCGAGATCACGGCGATCGACACCCACTGGATCTGGCAGGACGGCCAGCACCTGACCCGCAACCCGCTGCGCATCGTGGACGGCATGGTCACCGTGCCGACGGCGCCGGGGCTGGGCGTGGAACTCGATATGGACGCGGTGGAGGCCGCGCACCAGCGCTATTCTCAGATGGGGCTGGGCGGGCGCGACGATGCGGTGGGGATGCAGTACCTGGTTCCGAACTGGAAGTTCGATAGCAAGAAACCTTGCATGGTGCGCTGACCCGTTGTCTCTCGTTGACCCGTCATGCGGCGCGCGTGACGGGTCTTTTTTCTTCCTGCGGTCCCATGAAAAAAGCCGGGCAATGCCCGGCTTCGTGAACCCGATCGACTGCGATCAGCCTTTCGGTTCCTGCTTCACCTCGACCCGCCGCGCCACGCCCGACGGGCCCGGGAACCCTTCGAAGGCGCTGTGCACCAGCGCCGGCATGATTTCCGGCGTCGACATATTGCGGCTGGTGTTGTGCACCGTGACGTCGAACAGGCGCTTGCCGTCGCGCGCCGACTTGATCGAGACCTGCAGCTCGCGCCGGTAGTGGTGCTCGATCGAGGTCTGGTAGGCCGGATACGGACCCCAGAACGGATCGTAGAACGGGCTGTACCAGCCGCCCCAATAGCGGCGATGGAAGCCGCGGTAGCCGTAGCCGTAGCGTGCGCCCGGATAGAAATACGGCGTCATGATCGGCTCCAGCACGCGCACCGGCAGGTCGGTGGTGGTGAAGCGCATCGCCACCGTCAGCGCCGGCGTGGCGCCCTCGGCGTCGCGGAAGCCCTGGCGCGCCAGCTGGGCGCGCACCAGTTCCTGGTAGCTGCGCCATTCCAGCGTGTCGTCCTGCGGCGACGGCACCTCGAATACATAACTCTTGTCTTCCATCTGGGCCGGCCATTGGTGGAAGGTCGTGACGTCGCTGCGGATGGTGGTCGCGCAACCGCCCAGGAGCAGTGCGAGCGCCGTGCCGGCGGCGACCATGATGAGGCGTTTCATACAATCTCCAGATTATTTGTGCGGAATTTCCCCGATGATCAAGCTTACCGCTTGTTCAGGATCAATGAACCAGGTTTTACACCCCGTTACCGTGCATACACTGCGATACATGGAATCGAACGAAGCACCGGAAAAGCTTGTTGGTAAAATAAGCACTTCTCCACTGTGTTCTTGGACTCTTCCTATGCGCACCGATACGCCCCAGACCATTTACCGCAAAGACTATACCCCGCCAAGTTACCTTGTGGATACTGTCGAGCTCGGCTTCGACCTGGATCCCGTGCGGACGGTCGTGGCCAACCGTCTGACCTTGCGCCGCAACCCGGCGGCAAGCGGGCGGGCCATCGAGCTGCATGGCGAGGAGATCGAGCTGGTGGCGCTGCGCCTCAACGGCAAGACCCTGGGCGGGGCCGACTATACGCTGGCCGACAATCTGCTGACCATCCACGAGGCGCCGGACGACGTGGTGCTCGAGATCGAATCGGTCTGCGTGCCCGAGCAGAACACGACGCTCAGCGGCTTGTATGTATCGAATGGCAACTTCTTCACCCAGTGCGAGGCCGAAGGCTTCCGCCGCATCACCTATTTCCCGGACCGCCCGGACGTGATGGCCAAGTACACCGTGATGCTGCGCGCCGACAAGGCGCGCTATCCGGTGCTGCTGTCGAACGGCAACCTGATCCAGGAAGGCGATCTCGACGATGGGCGTCACTATGCGCTGTGGGAAGACCCGTTCAAGAAGCCCTCTTACCTGTTCGCGCTGGTGGCCGCCAGACTGGTGTGCCAGGAAGAGACCTTCCGCCTGGCGGACGGCCGCGACGCGCTGCTGCAGGTGTGGGTCGAAGAAGGCAACCTGGACAAGACCGATTATGCGATGCAGTCGCTCAAGCACAGCATCCGCTGGGACGAGGAAAAATACGGCCTCGAGCTCGACCTGGACCGCTTCATGATCGTCGCCACCAGCGACTTCAACATGGGCGCGATGGAAAACAAGGGCCTCAATATCTTCAACACCAAGTTCGTGCTGGCCAACCCGCGGGTGGCGACCGACGTCGACTTCCAGGGCATCGAGGCGGTGGTGGCGCACGAATACTTCCACAACTGGACCGGCAATCGCGTGACCTGCCGCGACTGGTTCCAGCTGTCGCTGAAGGAAGGCCTGACGGTATTCCGCGACCAGGAATTCACGGCCGACATGATCGGCACCGACACCGGCCGCGCCGTGACCCGCATCGACCAGGTGCGCACGCTGCGCCAGCACCAGTTCCCCGAGGACGCCGGCCCGATGGCGCACCCGGTGCGTCCCGACTCCTTCGTGGAGATCAATAATTTTTATACGGTGACGGTGTACGAGAAGGGCGCCGAAGTGGTGCGCATGTACCAGACGCTGTTCGGCGTCGACGGCTTCCGCAAGGGCATGGACCTGTACTTCGAACGCCATGACGAGCAGGCGGTCGAGTGCGACGATTTCCGGCGCGCGATGGCCGACGCCAACGGCCGCGACCTGACCCAGTTCGAACGCTGGTACAGCCAGGCCGGCACCCCGGTGCTGCGTTTCGAGGGCCGCTGGGACGAGGCCGTCCACACCTACACGCTCAAGCTGATCCAGTCCTGCCCGCCGACGCCGGGCCAGCCGGAGAAGCTGCCGTTCCACATCCCGGTCGCGGTCGGCCTGCTGGACGCCGCCGGCAACGACATGCGCCTGGTAGAGGGTGGCGTCGACCGCGGCACGACGGCGGTGCTCGAGCTGACCCAGGCCGAGCAGACCTTCGTCTTCACCGACGTGACGGAGCAGCCGGTGGCGTCGGTGCTGCGCGGCTTCTCGGCGCCGGTGATCCTGCAGGGCAGCTATACCGATGCCGACCTGCTGCACCTGTTCAGCCATGACAGCGACCCGGTCAACCGCTGGGAAGCGGGCCAGCGCCTGGCCATGAGCCGCCTGCTCAAGCTGACCGGCGAGGCCGCGGCCAAGGGCAATAGCGGCGCCAGCCTGAATCTGGACGACACTTTCATCGAGGCGATGCGCAAGGTGCTGGCCGACGAGACCCTCGACCCGGCCTTCCGCGAGCAGGCGCTGCTGCTGCCTTCCGAGGGCATGGTGGCCGAGCAGATCGACGGCGTCGACCCGCTGGCCGTGCACATCGCGCGCCAGTTCATCCGCGCCGACATCGGCGCGCGCCTGCGCGGCGAGCTGCTGGCGCAGTACCAGGCCAACCTGACGCCGGGAGCGTACAGTCCGGACGCGGCGTCCGCCGGCAAGCGCGCGCTCAAGAACCTGGCGCTGTCCTACCTGAACGCGGCGCCCGACGAAGACAGCGTGGCGCTGGCCCAGCGCCAGTTCGACAAGGCCGACAACATGACCGACCGCGCCGCCGCGCTGGGCGCGCTGATCGCATCGCGCGTGCCGGAAGCGGCCGACGCGCTGGACGTGTTCTACCAGGAGTTCCAGGGCGAGGCACTGGTGGTGGACAAGTGGTTCATGATGCAGGCCACGGCCCCGACCACCGACGTGGCGGCGGTGCGCGCGCTGATGCGCCATCCCGCCTTCACCCTGCGCAACCCGAACCGCGCGCGCAGCCTGGTCGCGGCCTTCTGCATGAACAATCCGGTGCAGTTCCATGCGCCGGACGGCAGCGGCTACGCTTTCTGGGCCGAGCAGGTGATCGCGCTCGACGCGCTCAACCCGCAGGTCGCCAGCCGCCTGGCGCGCGCCATGGACCGCTGGCGCCGTTACGCGCCGGCGCTGCAGCAGCAGATGCAGGCCGCGCTGCAGCGGGTGGCGGGGCAGGGCAAGCTGTCCAACGACGTGCGCGAAGTGGTGAGCAAAGCGCTCGCGAATTGATAACAATATTTAAACCAAACCTGAGGAAGTCATGAAACGCGTAAGTCTGACGCAATACCTGGTCGAAGAGCAGCGCCTGCACCAGAACATCAACGCCGAGCTGCGCCTGCTGATCGAGGTCGTCGCCCGCGCCTGCAAGCGCATCAGCTATTCGGTGAGCAAGGGCGCGCTGGGCGAAGTGCTGGGCAGCGCCGAGACCGAGAACATCCAGGGCGAAGTCCAGAAGAAGCTGGACGTGATCTCCAACGAGATCCTGCTGGAGGCGAACGAGTGGGGCGGCCACCTGGCGGCGATGGCGTCCGAAGAGATGGAAACCATCCGCCAGATCCCGAGCCGCTATCCGATGGGCGAGTTCCTGCTGCTGTTCGATCCGCTGGACGGCTCGTCGAACATCGACGTCAACGTCTCGATCGGCACCATCTTCTCGGTGCTCAAGGCCCCGGAAGGCATGAACCAGCCGACCGAGCAGGACTTCCTGCAGCCCGGCACCGCCCAGGTGGCGGCCGGCTATGCGGTCTATGGCCCGCAGACCATGCTGGTGCTCACCACCGGCAACGGCGTGCACTGCTTCACGCTGGACCGCGAGATGGGTTCGTGGGTGCTGACCCAGAGCGACATGCAGATTCCGGTCTCGACGAAGGAGTTCGCCATCAATATGTCCAACAAGCGCCACTGGAATCCGCCGGTGCAGCGCTACGTGGACGAGCTGCTGGCGGGCGAGACCGGCCCGCGCGGCAAGGATTTCAATATGCGCTGGATCGCCTCGATGGTGGCCGACGTGCACCGCATCCTGAACCGCGGCGGCGTCTTCATGTATCCGGCCGACCTGCGCGATCCCGCTTCGCCGGGCAAGCTGCGCCTGATGTACGAGGCCAACCCGATGGCGATGATCGTCGAGCAGGCCGGCGGCGCCGCCACCGACGGCAAGGGCCGCATCCTGGACATCCCGCCGACCAAGCTGCACCAGCGCGTGCCGGTGTTCCTGGGCTCGAAGGAAGAAGTCGAGATCGTCACAGGCTATCACGGCGCCTGAATTTCCTGTTTTCGGCCGATAATGCGGCACGCTAGCGATACACACTAGCAAGTTTGCCGCATTGTTTGCTAGAATATGGTTCTTTCGTCACGGCGGCTACGTCGTCGTGCGCCGAAAGGCAAGGCGAAGCACAGGTTTCGCCGCTGTAGCTCAGTCGGTAGAGCAGCGCATTCGTAATGCGAAGGTCACCAGTTCGATTCCGGTCAGCGGCACCAAGAATTAGTAGTAAGATCAAAGGGTTACAGGCTTCGGCGTGTAACCCTTTTTTCTTTTTCGCGGCGTCCGTTCGGTTGTGTAACCGCTGTGTAACCCAGCTTCGTCTACGTTTTTGTCTATGCGCCCTGGGGCAGTGCTTGGTCTTTGCTCATGCCCCAATTGTGGCGGTACGATAGTGCCATGACTAGCTACTCTGCTCCCTCTGTCCACGTATGCCCCAGCTGTGATGCTTTCTTTCTTCGCCGGCGGCTTCGCACTATCAACTTCTTCGGCATGCGCGACTGGTCCGATGGCGCGCCAAGCATGTGGTGGCGGCAGGAACCCTTGGTCCAGTGTAAAGCGTGCGCTGCGCTCTTCTGGCTGGACGATATCGAGCATGTCGGAATCATGCCCGAAGCGGCGAGACCCATTCGTCGGTTGACGAGGGCTTGGCTGCGATGGCGCGGCGACCCGGGAAGGCAACTTCAGGCTCACGAAGAATGGACCGAGGCCATGAAGTCATGGGGACAGGCGCAGCATGTCGGCCGCGTCAATTTCGACGACGTGGTGTATGTGTTGTCACGCTCGAAGGGCGTGGACAGGGACCGGTTGCTTTGGCTCAGGAATCGCATCTGGTGGGGTTTGAACGACCGCTACCGCAGCCGATCCGATGGGTCCCCTGTCCCCGACGCGCCGAGCTGGCCAGCCGCCGCAGAGCGATCCAACATGGAGGTCATCCTGGACATTCTGCGGGATGGCGCGCAACAGCCGGGCAGCATGATCCAGCAAGGGGAGCTGTTGCGGTTGCTGGGCCGTTTCGACGAAGCGATCGCTCTGCTCAAGGCTGTACCGGCGGACGGACATAGCGAGGTCCGAGCGGTGCAGATCGAAAGACTGGCGCGAAGCGGTGACGCGCAAGTGCGGGAGCTGACCGCTCCGAATTGGTGAGGCTATGCTGCCGCGCTCCGCGCCACTACCGACTCAGGGCTGGACGGGCGGCTCCAAAACACTAACATCGGTAGCTACAGCTTGCGTGCCGGTACAGGAATTATTCGAGCGGTCCTTTGCGGCCGGCGAGGCCCTGCGAACTCGAGTTGTCATAGTGCGGCGCGGACTTGTTGACTCGTGAACACGGGTTTCGCCCGAACGTCTGACTGGTGTGTTCACTCTGCTGTGATTGCTACTCGTGCATATTGCGGGCGTCGTCGACGCGGCTCTTAAGTCGGTTGGGGCGGCTCCGGCACCAGATTTCGCCGGAGATATACCAGTTATCGTGCCATCCCTCTCGCCGGACGGTAACCATCCTGGTGGAGTAGGGAGTATCAAGACAGGTTTGTACCTTAGCATCTCACCGGCGAGTTCAGGGTGCCCGACCTGAACAAATAGCAGGGCGAAGCCTGGTGGGCCTATGTAAGCCAAAAGTAGGGCGAGCGCAAGCAACCACGCAAAGGCGCGGCGGGTTAACGGTTTTGGGAGATTTAGGCGCCGGTGGGCGCGAGGGGAAAGGGGTGTAGCGGGGGAGCGGTTGGACTGAGAAAGACGTCGAGGACCATCGCTGTCGCCGTCGCCGTCGCCGTCGCCATCCCCGCCGTCATCATCCCCAGAACCGCTTGCATCGTCTGCACCTGGTGCAGCAGTACCAGCTGAAGTGGTGGTAGACGCCATTTCCTTGGCGTTCTGTTTTGATTCTGGGCCAGCGAACCCAGCTTTCTTTTTGAATGCAGCCGACGCCCGGCTAACTCTGTACTCAGCATAAATTGCTGCAATGACGTCGCCCGACGGCATATAACGGATTTCTGGATCGCGGCCGAGATTGCCGACGAGAATGACTTTGTTGACATTAGCCATAATATTCCTTTCATTGAGTAGTGCTGAGCCATTCTGATGGCACTTGATTTTTGACTAACAAATCGTGGCGATGAATTAGGTGCTCCATAAAGGTGCTGGGCAAAGCCGCCGTACCATGCCAGCGTGGAACAGAAGCGCTCCGCGACCAAGGGCGTAGCAAGGGGCTACTAGCGCTGGCGGAACTCGATGACGAAGTTATTGCCGTCGAACACCGTCACCTTCCCGGCCACGTTCTCCTTGATGTAGAACTCCTTCTTGAGGCTTGCCGCCTCCTCCCCGCGCTCAACGACCTCGGGCTGGTTCGTTTTGTCGATGACCAGCCTGACGTCTAGGTCCTCGTCATGGGCCTTCCGCAGGTGCTCCGTGAGTAGGTTCTTCTCGGGCGCGTTCAGGTGCCAGCGAGAGAGCCGGTCGGTGTAGGTGAGCACGCGATTCGCGAGCTTGAGCTTGTGAGCCCAGCAGCTGATCACCATCGATCCATTGGAGGCGATTGAGGAGTACGCCCACTGCGGGTTGGTAAGGGTCGCGCCGAAAGCGCGGAACGCGTCGGAGAAGGAGAGGTTCATGAGCGGCTATCCTGAGGGTCAGAATTAAGGACAATGATAGCAGTGCCGGTAGAGCTCGAAAGCAAAAGGGGAATATGAACCTGCCGCCGACCAATCGGTTTCGCCTATATGTACACCGAAAAATTTTGAAGGACCGGACCTATAAGGCTGCGCGAGACGGGGGTACCGCTTTGGTTTTCCCCCGGTGGGGTGGGGGGGGGAGGCTGGGTATGCTCGCCTGACCTCGCCATAGTACCTCTAGGGCGACGATTGGATCAGGCCGGAAGGCAGTAAGCGGCCTCACAGCGTCCCAGTGGCCTTGTATTTGCAACCGATTCTGTCGACCATGCCCGCATCATGCAACTGTCCAAGAGCGCGAATCGTGGCCTTGTCGGGCAAGCCAGCCAACTCGGCCATGGCACGGCCCGATCTGGACCGCATGTTTGATCGGCAGCGGGCGAAGCGGACATGGAACCAACCGACTCATGTGTACGAGCTCCATCGCGCGCGTGCGAAGCCTATGGTCAGGACACAATGGTCTTCCAGGGACGTTTTTGTGAGTGGTCACTAACCAGCGCCGCGTTGAACCAGCTCTACCTTCTCATAACATTCTCTCCAAGGTAGAGAAGGCTGAAACCCGCATGGATACTAGGTTTTAGAAGATTTATATGTATATCTTCTCTCCTTCTCTACCCCCCACCCTCTGTAAAAATTTCAACAGCTATCTGCATTGAGCACGCTGTCATTCGATTGATGTGGATATTCATGCTCGAAATCACGCAAACCCACTGTTTATGCGGGTTACAAGGAATTCGGTGCGTGGATATTGTGTGGATGTTTGTGGACATTGCCTTAGAAAAGCATCCGGAACGAGAGGATTTGCACTTTCTCTTAAGCGACCGCAGCCGGTCTCTCGCTCCGTTACTTCGCAAGCTAGTAGCGGAGATGCCCGAACTCTTTACTGACTACGACGGCAACCAACTGGCGACCATTTGATTCGTCATCTTCTCGTTCATCCATACGCAACCCTGAGATTTCATGTGCATCCATGCATGACATGCCTCGTGGGCAGTGTAGGCGATATGGACAGCATTGCGGCGCAAGATCGCGGTCGAGGGGCGCGAGCTGTACCTGACGCTCAGCATGGGCATTGCCCTGTTCCCACAGGACGGGCTGGATTACCAGGCCCTGGTGCGCAACGCCGACACCGCCCTGTACCGCGCTAAGGCCGCCGGGCGCAACGGCTGGCAGTTCTTCGACAGTTCCATGGCGCGCTAGGTCGAGCATCGGCTGGACATGGAAACCGCCCTGTGGCAAGCCATCGAACACGAAGAATTCCGCCTGTACTACCAGCCCAAGCTCTCGCTCAGGACGCATTCGTTCTTCTTCGACATTAGAAACCATATTATCGGGTTCTCTAGTGTATGGAGTTTAAATTCGAGGTATTCACTAGAATCCTCTTCAAGAGTGGCTGCAAGCCGACGGTTGGCGGCGCATCCGTGAAGCAGTCTTCCTACGCCTGCGGGCCAACGGTTACAGCTTCCTGTTCCGCAGATTATTAACGTGCCCAACCGGCCTCGCCGATCCAGCGTAGCGCTGCCAGCGAGGGCATGAACAGGTACTCGCCGCCCTTGAGCTGGTTGAAAGTAGTCACGCCGTCCAACCGGCGCCGCACTGGCGACTGTGGCAGCGTGAAACTGCCAGGCGTCTCGTGCAGGCCGACGATAGCGTCGCGCTCCGTGCCCAAGTCGATGAAATTGCCGCGGTTGATCCATTCCTGTTGAAGAAACTCGATGGTGTCATAGGCGCGTGCACTGATGAAGATGAAGAAGATGCCGCGCTCACTCCGTGCATCGTCTGCCGCCGTTACCTCGCGACTCCATTTGGGGCCGAAGGTCGAGGACCGCCGGATAATGCGGTGGATGTTCACATCGGTCAGGATCGTTAGCCTGCTGTCGCGCGGATTCAGGCGCCGCATGTGGGACGCGTGCGGGCAGACGAAGCCGCGCGGGTCCTTCGAAAAATCGAAATCGTTGTTGCGGGCCGGGTCGGCGCCCAGTTCCGGATCGTCGCGCTCGGGGGCGAGGATCAGGGGCGCCCCGCTGCGCCAGCGGCCGACCAGCTTGGCCGCTAGCAGCTCTTCATCGGATTCATTGGCGGCATGGCTGCGCACGAAGTCGTTGAACGCGCCGACCTGGCTGGCGTACTTGCGCAGCACCACGAAAGAACCGTTGCGTCCCAGTTCGGGCGGATCCGGCATCGCCACCGGGGCCCCGGTCTCGCTGTTCTCACCGAGGATGAATTCACCGGCCGCGATCGCGCGCTCCTGGCCCGGTAGCGCATCGACGCCGCTACCGGCAACCGCGGGCTGCGAAATCGAATCGCGGAAGCCGAAGGGGTTTTTGGCATCGGCATCGGCGCCAAATGCGTGGGTGCCGACCAAGGTTACACCGTGCGAGCGCGCCAGTTCGTCCATGGCCTTGGTGCGCGCCGTTTCGAGCGCGGCGGCGTCGCGCGCATAGATCGTCAGCGCTAGATGGCAGGCGCCGGGGCGGAACGCTTCGTCCCAGTGTTCGGGCGCATTGACGTCGACGTCGCGCAACTGTTCGGCGCGCGCCGCCATGCCTTGCTGGAAGGGCAGCGGAAAACTCTTGAGCGAGGCCTCCGGCAGGCCCAGGGCCTTTAAGCCTTGGAAGCTGAGTGCGGCACCGGTCCAGGCGTCGCGGTCGTCGGTCCAACCGGCTGCGGAAGGGATATGGGCGGCCAGGCGGCGCACCAGGTCGCGTCCTCCTTCCGCATCGTCGAAATGCAGCATCGCGTGGATGCCGACATAGGGTTCGGGACGCGAACGCAAGATCAGGGCCTGGATGTCGTCCAGAGCCAGCGTCACCCGTTCGCGCTGGAAGCGCGCCTTCAAATCGTTGAGCAGGCCCATGTCAGTAATCGACTCCTTCCGGCTGCGAGATCGTGGCGCTGAGCGTGTCCAGCGCCTTGCGTGTCGCCTCGTCCGTAGGCGGATGCGCGGCCATGGCGTCGAAGAAGGTGTCCAGCGCCTTTTCCATACGCTGGTAGCGGCGGGTGTCGACCACGGTCACCTGCGGGTTGGCGACAAACCAGCCGGCGGCATCGATCTGGTGCGATGCGATGAAGTCTTTCACCTGCGGGCTGGCGATGCCCGGCCAGCCTTCCACGTTCGCGAACAGCAGGTCCATCAGTTCCGGAATCTTGGTCGCGAAGTCATTGATATAGCTGTCCCAGTCGCCGTCATAGGTGGTAGCAAACAGGATTCGGGTGTCGTTGTCGAAGAAGACGAAGCGCATGTCGTGCAAGGTGGAGACACGCTGGGCGCCATCCATATTGCCGTTGGTGAGATCGAAGATGCGACGCAGACGGTCGGCGCCGCCCGGCTTGAGCGGCGCGATCGCGGTCAGTTCGGACACGTTGCCGGACTGCTTGCCCGCGCGCCCCGCCGATTTGGCGCTGCCCTTCAGGTCGGGATTGTGCTTGCGCACCATCGCTTCAAGTGCGATCTTGGCGAGATGCGGCGCGTCGTGCGCCACCGCATCGATGCGGCGCCGGACTTCCTGCAGCCAGGTTTCGTCGTCCAGGCGTGGGTCGGTGGTCTTGTCGGTCATGGTTCGGGTTCCTCAGTCTGGGATGTCGGAAGGCTGTGATGGCTCCGTGCGTGGTCGCGCGTTCATCGCATGGCGATACGCGCTCGAACGCTCGTAGGCTGCACGCCGGATGCGCATGATGCCGCCCAGCGGCCGGTGCGCCTGGATGGCGTTCCAGGGGTTGAAGGAAAGGATGTCGTCGCCATACACCTGGCGCTGCGGCGTCGCAGTGGGCTGTGGGGGGAAGCGCAGCGTGGCGATGGGGCGGTGCGGGGAGCGCTCCTCGCTCCACCGTACGGCGGCGTCCTCGACCGGCATCGCCGCCAGGTCAACGCACAACTGCGCCGACAGTTCGTATTCGGCGCCATGCTCGGCAAAGAAGGCGCTGACGGCGTCGCGCATGCAGGCATCATGCACCTCTGTCAGAGGCTGCCCTGTTAACGTACGCACCTCCGCAGACTTGGGCGCGAGCGCGAGCTTGGCAATGTAGTCGCCAAAGCGGATCGCCGCCTGCGTGTGGTAAGTCTCGCCGAGCGGATGGTAATTATCGCGCGCCAATCCTTCGAGCGTTGCGCCTGGTTCCATACCCAGTGCCTGCACTAGCTCTTTCGCGCCACGCGCGGTGCCAGCCACCAGCCGTTGGAAGGTATCCGGCGCATGTGAATTGGCTTCGAGCAGCGCTAGCATCTGCTTGTACTTGGGGATGGTGCCGAAGGCGAGCACCGGAAAGTTCACCATCAGGAAGTCTTGGTTGGCGCCAGCAATGCCGGGCGACAGGCGCTCGCCCTCCACGCCCATCACCTTGAGCGCAAAGCCGCGCGGTGCCGGAATCTTGTCGGAGTGGATGTCGCCGGGTGCCGAGGATAGGCGCGCGACAACGTGGTAGCTGCGCGCCTCGGCGAAAATCCCCTGGCGCAGCTCGGGCGGCAAATTCGCATGCACCGCTAGTTCGCCAATCAGCAGGCCATTGGACTTGGCATGGGCGTCGCGGACTGCGTGACGGTGGCGCTCGAACGCGCAGCGGTTGGCGGCCGCCATCTGTTCGACGATCTGGTCTGTGAGGTGTGCTTCGTCTTCAGAAACCGTTTCTACATCAGGGGCATAGGGCAAAGGACGCACAGTGACACTCCTTAAAAAGTTGCATTAAAAGTATCATGAAAGTGTATGTTAGGAGATAATTTGTTGCAGTGCAACCGAGTGAACACTCTATCGTAAAGCTTGACGCAACTGCTGCCTGATCTTTCGGACTGAATCGCCACGACTTTTCTAGACACTCGAGAGCCGCTGGAAATACTGCTTTTCATACTCAGCTGGCGACATGTCATTGCTGAAGCTGTGCCGGCGCTTCGGATTGTAGAACATCTCGATATAGTCGAAGATGTCCTGCCTGGCCTCGTCGCGGGTAATGTAGATCCGACGGCGAACTCGCTCCCGTTTCAGTAGCTGGAAAAAGCTCTCTGCGACAGCGTTGACGCTCCTATGTCAACTGGGTAGCGCCGTCGCCGTCAGGTCCGCCAAGATGTAGGGATATAACTCTCTGACGACATACCGGTTTACACACCGGTGGATCTCCTTGTTCGACAAGCCCTCTGTCGTTCGTTTTTCGACGTAGGCGCGGGTTCGGGGCTCACTGCGCATTCGTACCATCGCAATAGTCCACAATGCGTTGTTGGCTTGACGGTTGCCTCCTCGGTTTAGTCGATGACGTGTCGTCTTGCCAGAGGATGCCTGTATTGGATTCACACCGCACAGCGCCGCGAGCGCAGCTTCACTGCGTAGACGTTCGGGATTGTCTCCGGCGGTGATAATCAATGTTGCTGCAGTGAGAGGTCCGACGCCGAATTGTTCACGAAGATTCGGAGCAAATTGGAGCGTCAGCTGTTTTAGCTGTGAATCGAGCTCCTTGAGTTCAGCCTTAAGCATCAACCATCGTCTTGCCAAAAGCCGTAGAGTCGAAGTCAGTGCAATCAAGAGCGTCGTTGTGCCAAGTTGCCGAAGATCGGCACAGCCAGCGATGCATTGCTCTGCTTTGACCTTCCAGAGACGATCGCGGATTTCTTCTGGAGCACTTACCGGTATTGCTCGCAACTGATCCCCCGGTGTCAGAATAGTTGTCGCGTCACCTGATGAGATAAAACCATACCGGGGACGGGCAAGAGAGATCAAGTGAGGCAGTATTCAACAGAACGGAAAGAGGCGCTACTGCGGCAGATGATGCCGCCGCAGAACAGGCTGGTGTCAGAATTGGCTCGCGAGAGCGGGATCACCGAGCAGACCCTTTATACTTGGCGCCGTCAACTTCGTAATCAGGGAATCGCAGTGCCAGGTAGTGGGAAAAATTCTGAGGAATGGACCTCGGAAGACAAGTTCGCAGTGGTGTTGGAAACGGCTGCGCTGAACGCGAGCGAACTGGCCGAGTATTGCCGACGCAAGGGCCTGTTCGCCGAACAGATTACCGCATGGCGCGCCGCCTGCATGGCAGCCAATGCGAGCACGACGCAGCAAACGCGGGGCCAGCAGGCGCAATCGAAGGAAGACAAGAAGCGCATCCGGCAACTGGAGAAGGACTTGCAGCGCAAGGAGAAAGCGCTGGCCGAGGCAGCAGCACTGCTGATCCTGCGAAAAAAAGCCCAGGCAATCTGGGGGGACAAAGAGGAAGACTGATCAGCGTCCCAGATCGCCTGTTGTGTGTCGAGTTGATCCGTGAGGCACAGGCAGCAGGTAGCCGTCTTGCGCCGGCCTGCATCGAGCTGGGTATCACCCTGCGCACATTCCAGCGCTGGGGTGCGCGAAGGCGACGATGCCGTGGCCGGCGACAGCCGTCCAACCATTGTGA
Organism: Massilia oculi; assembly: GCF_003143515.1. Taxonomy (NCBI): domain Bacteria; kingdom Pseudomonadati; phylum Pseudomonadota; class Betaproteobacteria; order Burkholderiales; family Oxalobacteraceae; genus Massilia; species Massilia oculi. Next base: position 3,978,964 of record NZ_CP029343.1, read on the forward strand.
GGCCAGAACCGGCCAACAAGCTGAGCGAGGATGAGCGGGCCGAGATCCTGGCCGTTGCCAATAGCGAGGAGTTCGCCAGCCTGCCACCGAGCCAGATCGTGCCGGCTCTGGCTGATCGAGGCGTGTACATGGCGTCGGAATCGAGCTTCTACCGCGTCTTGAAGGCAGCATCGCAGCAGCACCATCGCGGCCGTGCAAAGAAGCCTTCCGACCGCGTGCTCACAAGCCATTGCGCCACTGGGCCGAACCAAGTGTGGAGTTGGGATATTACGTGGATGCCAGCTGCCGTGAAGGGCCAGTTTTATTACTGGTACATGGTACTGGACGTCTTCAGCCGCAAGATCGTCGGGCACGAGGTGCACGTGGCGGAATCGTCGGAATTGGCGTCACGGCTGATGCGCCGGACAAGCTTGGCAGAAGGACTGGCAGGCCGTTCCCTAGTGCTGCATTCGGACAATGGCAGCGCAATGAAAGGCGCGACCATGCTGGCGACCCTGGAGCAGTTGGGCGTGGCGCCGTCGTTCAGCAGGCCACGTGTGAGCAACGACAATGCCTATGCCGAATCGCTGTTCCGTACCTGCAAATACCGCCCGGACTACCCGAGCAAACCGTTTGCGAGCTTGGAACAGGCGCAGGAATGGACGCAGAAATTTGTGCGCTGGTATAACCAGGAGCACAAGCACAGTGGCCTGAAATTCGTGACGCCAGCACAGCGCCACAGCGGCCAGGACGCGGCGATCCTGAAACGCCGGGAGCAGGTTTATGACGATGCCCGCAGCCGCAAACCGCAGCGCTGGTCGAGAGGCACCAGGAACTGGAAAATGGGAAGTCAGGTCTGGTTGAATCCGGAACGGATTCGGCCAGAAGCATTACAGCGCGCCGCTTGAGGTGACGCGACAGCTACGTTGACAAACACCGATGTTCTGGGTCGTAGACGACGCACCATAGCTTCTTGCAGGTGGGATGCGCTGCGTAGTGACCGATGTCAAGCATGAGTTCATCACCGACCCCTTTGGCATGCTGCCTGTCTCGAACACATTTTGTTTCAATCACCAATTCGTGAGCGGGCAAGAGGAAGTCCATGCGCGTACTCTTGCCGGCGTAGCTTGGGGTGTACTCTTCAGGCCTGACGTCCTGAACCCAAGGACGTAACAAGGCGTGCAACAAATCTTGTACATCGTACTCGTTGGTAAAGCGAAGTTGTTCTGCTCCCTTACGCCGATAGGTTAATGGGTGCATGGCTCGACGCAGCCCTTGGATGACAACAGAAATTACCTCGTCCACACTATGAGGCCTTGCAGGCACTAGGCGCACGGCGATCTGACCATCATCTTGGGTGCGCGTGGATTGACCTACCGGCAGCACCCTGCCGAGCCGAAAGTAGCGCAGCCCGTCTTCCGCTAACGCGGCTTCTATACGTGCCCTGTTCTCGTTCCACTGCGCTTCATCGGCTGCATCGGCAGGGCGGGTGTCCATGTATTCTTCAAGCACACTGCCGAGGACTTGAAGGCTATCGACGGCCGGGTCTTGGCCGGTCCTAAAAAGCCATTCCTTCCACTTCGAGTGATGGGCCAACGCAGGTGGTTCGCCGGGCGCTCCTGAGGAGGCGAATAAGGCATCTAAAGTTGGATGACCTCCGGTGGTCTGAATCACATCGCCAACGACCTTGCAGAGTGCACGAGAAAGTCTTGTGTTTTTCATATGGCAAACACTATACATGAGTGGCAGTGGATAACAGCAGGCGACAAATAGTTAAATTTCTGTTTTGCGCGCGAAAAAATTTTGAGGGATTCACCTATACAAGAGTAGGAGCCAGGGGGTACTTTGGGTTCCCCCCCCACCACCGGCAGTCGACCAAAAGCAACGAAAATAAACGAAGTCGAATTATTTTTGGCAGACAAATAATGGGTTTCCCTTAACAAGACCCGGACTATAAAGACCATGTCTGCATCCACCTCAGTGACTGCGCACTACCCCGCGCTGATCAAAGAAACCCGTACTCACGTCCCAACCGCGTGCGCAGCGCACTGGCTGAACCGCGCCCCGCAAACGCTCCGCTCGTGGGCGTGCTTTGAGAACGGGCCGATTCGCCCCATCCGCGTGCAGGGCCGCCTGGCCTGGCCAGTCGATGGCATCCTGCGCCTGCTGAAAATGGAGTGCGCTTAATGAGCGCGCTGATTGCCCACAGCCCGCTGGCCGAACCGCAAGGTAGCAAGGTGCCAGAAGAAGGCGTGATGATTGCTCACGGCACGATGACTGACATTTCGGAAGGTGACCCCGCAGCCTCGACCGTCAGCAACCTGGCACGCACTGCGGCGGAGGCGACGGCCCGGATCAATCGCACTCGCCAGTTTGCAAAGCAGTATATGGAGGAGTGCGGTTTCAGCCTGTGCGCCATTGCCAAGGGGACTAAAGGCCCGAAGTTGAAAGGGTGGCAGAACAAGCCCCTGGCACAGAACATGATCGGTGACCACGGACTCGGGCTGATCCACGCCCTCTCGGGTACCTGTGCAATCGACCTCGACGACCTCCAGGCGGCAGAGGCTTACCTCGGTGCGCGCGGTATCGAGTTGCGCGAGTTGCTCGCCGATGATGAGGCAGTACAGATCATTTCGGGGCGCCCGAACCGTTCCAAGTTGCTGTACCGCCTGCCGGAAGGGGTGGAGCCGCCCGTCACCAAGCAAATCAAAAGCAATGGTGCCATGATCATCGAGTTCCGTTGCGCCGCCAGCGACAGCGACGGATGCCAGGATGTGCTGCCGCCCACGATTCACCCGAAGACGGGGTGCGAATACAAGTGGGGCGGCGCAGGCGACTTCACCAAGTTGCCGGTCTTGCCGGATGCGCTGCTCAACGCCTGGGTGAACGATGCTGCGCCGGTCGCCATTTTGAATTCCTCGACTAGCGAATCCTCCCTCGTTATCGTCGAAGGCGGGCGCAACCTGACGTTGTTCAAGCTCGCTGGCGATCTGGTTGCCGCCGGGATGGCAGAAGAGAGCATCCGTGCGGCTCTGACCAAGGAAAACGAAATCAAATGCGTTGACCCGTTGCCGCTGAGCGAAGTGGAGACGATCGTGCGTAGCGCACTGAAGTCCAGCCAGGGTGCCCTGCAACTGGCACAACAGGAGGCTCTCGAGAATGCGCGGCTTGCGGCATTCGACGCCCGGCTTAAGGTCCAGGCCAAACAGAACCGGGTGACTGACTTCCTCCCGAGGCTCCCGTCCGTCATGCAGCAGATCGCAGCTTGGTATCAGAATCGTGCCTTCTACTACCAGGAGACGTTCGTGCTGCCGATCGCCCTGGCGGCGTGCGGCGCGGTCCTGGCCCGCGATTTCACGAGCGAGGGCAAGGCTTCTACCAATATGTACTGGGTGCTGATCGCGCCGACCGCCACTGGTAAAGAAGCTGCGCTGCGCTGCATTAATGACATTGTCACTGCCTATGGCGATCAGCGACGTGCTGGTGCCCCAACGAGTCAAGGGGGCGTGCTGGCTGCGTTGGAACGTAATCCGGCAAGCTGCCTCGTCATCGATGAACTCGGCGAGTACCTCAAGGGTGTGTTCGACCCCAAGGCTGCGGGCTTCAAAGCGGCGATCGGACCCATCCTCATGGATCTGTACACCAAAGGCGGAACTGAATTCTTGGGGCAGGAATATGCCAAGCAGACAGGTCCCGACGCCCGCAAACGAGCCGACATCAAAAGCCCGTGCCCTTCGATCTTCGGCGCGACGACTCCGTCGACCTTCTATGCCGCGTTGAGTGCTGCCACGGTCGACAACGGCTTCTTGCCGCGCCTGTTGCCATTCCGTGCGCCCGACAGGGTGCCGGTTCCGAACTTCGTGCAGAATGAGGAGCCGGTGCCGGCTGTAGTCATTGAATGGCTGGAGACCGTCAAATCGCGCGCGGCACTGCGCCAGAAGGAGCTGGGTGTCGGCGGGGATCTGCACGGTGTCCAGTCATATTGCCCGGTGCACGTGCCGTTCTCGGCTGAGGCACTGGAGCTGCGCAACGCGCACATGCTGGCGATCTGCGAACGGAGGAATTCTGGCGTTGATGGCCTGGCAAGCAACATGATGTCGCGCACCGTCGAGAATGCGGGGCGCGTCGCATTGACCTTGGCCTTGGCTGACAATCCGCATGCAACCGAAGTCGGCGTTGAGCACTTGCAGCTCGCCTTGGACATTGTCAGCTACGCTGCCGACGTGTTCTTGAATGACATGCGCAAGAATGTCTTCGACAGCAAATTCGCGGAGCTGGAAACGAAGGTGCTGGAGTACATCAAGAAATACTACATCGACGAGAAATGCGGCGTGGCAGAGGGGACCTTGCGTGATCGCTGCCGTTCGTACAAGAATGCAACCCAGAGCCAGCGAAAAGCCGTCATCGAGGCGTTGGAGGGGCAGGGCAGGATCACGCGAGACAAAACACAAAAAGATTCCTGGCGCTTCACCCCCACCCTCGAAGCCCTGCAATAAGACGAGAAAGTACCGCCGGGGCCGGCGGGAATTTCTTCCAATCAGGCACTCAGCCGAGCATCAATCACCGGCACTTCAACCCCCGCCTGAGCAAGCATCCACACTTCAATCTTCGTGTGCCACATCCGCAGCAGGTCGATCGGGCGGCGGATGTAATGCTTCTCCGCGATGGCGCTAGGCTTGTGGCCCATGATCTGGGCCACGACGCCGGCCGGGCACTCCACCCACTCGCTCAACGTGCCAAACGAGCGGCGCAGGCCGTGGATTGTCACATGCGGCAGCTCGGCCGCTTCCAGTGCATTGTTATGGGCCTTGCGTGGCTCCTGGATGCGTCCGCTTGCGGCGGTGCGGCTGCTGAATACCCACTCATTGGTGCGCGGCAGGGCATCCAGCAGCGCGGACACGTAGGGAGTCAACGGAATCGTCCGGTTGGCCTCTACCTTATCCTGCAAGACCATCGTGCCCCACTTGAAGTCCACATCTGTCCAGCGCAGCCCAGCCATTTCCTCACGGCGCGCGCCCGTCAGCAGGAGGGCTTGCAGGTAGGCGCTGGCGACAGGGTTCTGGATTTCCCGGACTTGTTTGAACCACGGGGCCAATTGTTCGCGCTGGAGGCAATCCGACTTCGCCGCAGGCTTGGGGAGCTCATCCTTGGCCACGCATGAAGCGCATGCGTTGGGGCTGACGTCGGTCTTGTACTCGGCTCGCATGGCGCACCAATTCAGGAACCCGCGCAAGCGCACGAAAGCGTTCATTGCCACGGTGGACCTATGTGTCTCCCCGTTCAGCCATTTCCGCACATATTCGGCGTCGATTTCACGGAGAGGGCGGGCGAGCACGGAGACCAGCACGCCGGGCAGCGTGGTTTCTCCCTCCCCCTTTTTGCGCCCACGTTTCTTTTGACGGCCACCCGGATCGACCAGCCTCTGGTGGTCCAGCAGGGTGCGGGCGCTCCACCGGCTTGCCCGGGCCGTCATATAGGCATCCCACGCTTCGCGCGCGGGGGTCTCGGCGCGGCGGCTGGCGTCGCGCTTCGCTGCCTGCTCAGCGACAAGCTCCGCTTTCTGCACCCTCGGGTCGTGCCCGCTGTCGACCAGCACCTTGAGGCGGCGCGCTTCCGCCTGGGCACTGGCGATGTCCCATGTCGATGGGGAGCCGATCGTGGTGCGGATGGTTTGATTGTTGAGCTTGGCCTGGAAGACATAAGCCTTGGCCCCGCTGGAGACCACGCGCAGGCCGAGGCATGGCGCGGTAGCGTCCCACATGAATGCTTGTTTGCTGTTGGGCGGGCAAGTGAAGCCATCGACCCGCGCAGCAGTGAATTTGATTTTCGCCATATAGCTGAGTGTTGTGTAACCGCTGTGTAACCCAGCTATCAGTATATTTGCCAATCGTCATCAACACAAGGCTGGCCGAAAAATACTGTAACATACTGAAATATATGAATTTTTACGTGTGAAGGTAACGGTGTTGAATACATCGATATGCATAGAACTTCTCATTCGTAATGCGAAGGTCACCAGTTCGATTCCGGTCAGCGGCACCAAAATTCAGCAGGTCCAAAAGGTTACATGCGCAAGCAGGTAACCTTTTTTGTTTTCCGGATGCGGAAAGGTCCGTGCAATGCGGCCGGCATGGAATCGCGCCATGTGGGCGGGTTTCGAATCGTGCGCCGCACCGGGTGGCTATACTTCCGGTATCCGATACCGAGGGACGATCATGGCAACCGCATTCACATCTCAGGTCAGCGCCGCCGAATCCACCTGGCCGATCGAGCCGCGCTTTTCCTATCCCAACGGGGACGTGATGCAGGTGGCCGAAAATACCCGCGACGTCACCGTCGACATCATCTCCCAGGGCCCGTCCGGCCCGATCTACAACGACTACGTGATCACCGGCGGCGCCGACGCCGCGCTGTTCACGGTCGACCAGGCTACCGGCCTGCTGCGCTTCATCGAGGCGCCCGACTACGAGTCGCCGCGCGACCGCGGCGCCGGCGCGGGCAACAATACCTACCAGGTCGAGGTCACGCGCACAGACAGCGCCGGCACCGCCGCGCAGCTGTTGACGATCTGGGTCACGGACGTCGACGAGCGTCCCGGCACGGCGCCGCAGGTCAGCGTGATCGATAACCGCGAGGTGCGGGTGAACACGGTCACCGAGGCCGACGGCACGCAGCGCCAGGTGCTCATTGCCGGCACCGCCCGCGTGGCCGGCCCGGACACCAATGGCGCCAGCCTCACGAGCGCGGTGCCGATCGCCGTCGACGGCAGCGGCCGGGTCCTGCTGCGCGCCGACCTGCCGATGGAAGCGGGCATGACGGCCAGCGGCAGCGTGGTGCCGGAAGCCGCCGGCGCGGTTCTAGCCGACGTGCTGCGCGAGGTGCGCCAGCACAGCGAGGCCGGCTCCGCTTCACAGGCCAGCCTGCTCGCCGGCGCCACCCGCTTCGTTGCCGAGGCTGGGAACACGCCGCTGCTGCTGCAGACAATCGCGCCGACGGTGGCTTTCGGCGTGGCGCCGCAGGCATACAGTCCTTTGGCACTAGTCGGCGTCGAGGCCGGCGCCGGCAATCCGCTGGTCGCCGTGGTCATCGATACGCGCGGCCTGTGGAACAGCAGCGTCACCCTGGACCATATCGGCTTCGCCGCGCTGGCCGGCGAAGTCACGGTCAGGGGCGGCGCCGGCGGCCAGCACGTGGTGGCCGACGCCGACGCCCAGACTCTCGAGCTGGGTGAGGGCAACGACGTGGTGTATGCCGGCGGCGGCGACGACGTCATCGACTGCGGGGCGGGCGATGACCGCCTGCATGGCGAAGACGGCGACGACAACATCATCGTCGGTGCGGGCAACGACTGGATCGACGGCGGCGCGGGCATCGACACCGTGCGCCTGGCGGGGAGCCGGGCCGACTACACGCTCCGGGTCGAACAGGGGCACGTGGTGGTCACGGCCCGCGACGGCATCGAAGGCAGCGACTCGCTCGCGAACGTCGAGATCCTGAATTTCGGCGGCGACGGCGCCGAGCGCTCGGTGCGCGGCACCGTCACGCGCATGATCGAGTCGCTCGAGGATCGCGTGGCGACCCGCGTCGAACTCGATGCCTGGGAGGCGCAACATGCCGCCGGCATGTCGCTGCTGGAGATCTCGGCCAGCCTGCTCGCGGCGAGCGGCGCCGACGATGTCATGAGCGACGACGATTTCGTGAGGTCGCTGTACGAGAACGGCATGGAGCAAGACGGCAACCTGAAGGAGCTATACGGCTGGCTGGTCGGACTGGACGCGGGTGCGCGCACGCGGGCCGATGTCCTGCTGGAGTTCGCCGACCACTTCGCCATGCTGCAGTATATGGACTGGTACGGGTCCAGCGCCTGGATCGCGGACACCGATGTCGGCATGTTGGTGCGCATGTATGACACCTTGTTCGACCGCGCGCCGGACCAGGGTGGCCTGAACCACTGGATCGCGGCCAGTGAAAACGGCATCGGCATGGCGGCTATTGCCGACACCTTCGTCAACGCGGCGGAAGGCCAGTTCGGCGGCATGAGCAATGCGCAGTATGTCGCCCACCTGTACCAGGCGGGACTGGAGCGCACGGCCAGCCAGGCCGAGGTCGCGGGCTGGGCCGCCTTGATCGACGACGGCACGCTCAATCGCGGCGACGTCCTGCTCGGCATCGCCAATTCGGCCGAGATGGCCGAGCTGATCGGGGTGATGAGTACCTCGATCGACCTGCTCTGAAGCCGTCGTCTCAAGCCGGAGGCGCCGGCAAGGGCTGGAACTGGTGCAGCGCGACCTTGGCCGCGCCCGGCGGCCGGTCCATATCGGCCAGCTAGGCTGCCGCCTGCCCGACCGGCTCAGGGCACGATGCTGTCCAGCTTGCGGTCGAGCATCTCGCTGCGCGCGCGCATGGCTTGCTCGGCCTGCTCCAGGGTGCGCTCGGTCGGGCCGTCGATCGCCGCGCCGCCGGCAGGCACGATGCGCGGCGTGATGACCACGATCGTCTCGGTGGCCGAGCCACCGTCGTCGGTGCTCGCGAAGATGCCGCCGATGACCGGGATGTCCGACAGCAGCGGCACCCCCAGCCGGCGGTAGGTCGCGCTGCGCTTGATCAGGCCCCCGATCAGCACCGGCTGGCCGTCGTCGGCCACCAGCTGGGTATTGACCTCGGTGGTCTTCTTCGACGGAATGCCGGCCGAGACCGAGCCGGAGCTCACTTCCGGCCGCACTTTCAGCATGATGCGGCCGTCGGCGTCGACCGACGGCGTCACGCGCAGGATCACGCCGGTGTCGAGGAACTGGATCGACTCGGACGTGACGTTGTTGATCGTCGTCGTCAGCCGGTAGCCCAGCTGGTCGCCGACATTGGTGGTCGCTTCCTGGTCCTCGAGCGCGAGCAGGCGCGGCGTGGCCAGCGTGTGCACGCGCCCCTTGTTGCTCAGCGCGCTCAGGTAGGCTTCGATATTCCTGTTGACGACGTTCAGGTAGAAGCGCGGGCCGGCGCGGGTGGCGAAGCCGGTGGCGCCGAACACGTCCGGTCCCTCGCTGAAGACGCGCGACCAGTCGACGCCGAAGTTCTCGTTGCGGTCCAGCGTGATCTCAAGGATCTTGGCTTCGATCAGGATCTGCTGCGGCGCCCGGTCGATCTCGCGCAGGACGCTTGCCGCACGCTGTAGTCCGGCCTCGGTCGACTCGATCACCACGGTTTTGGTCTGGTCGAGCACCGTGACCGCGCCCAGTGGCCCCACCTGGCGCGCCAGGATCGCGCCGACCTTCGTCACGTCGGCGTAGCGCACCTTGAGCGCCTTCACCTGGAGCGCCTCGGGAACCTCTTGCGGGGCGGCGCGCGGGTCTTCGACCAGGAAGCCGCCGGCCCGTTCGCTCACGACGAAGCCGCCTGCCTGCGCGACCGCCTCGATGGCTTCGCGAACCGTCAGGTCGTACAGGTTGATCGAGACGTTGCCGCTCACGCCGCGGCCCAGCATGATGTTGACGCGCGCGCTGCGCGCGATCATGTTGAACAGTTCGCTCACCGGGGTGTCGCGGAACGTGTACGACATCGTGGCCGGGGCGGCCGGGGCGGCGGGGGCGGTCGCCGGCTGCGAGGTCGTCACGCCGGCGCTCGTGGCGCCGACGATCGCAGCACCCGCCGGCGAACCCTGGGCGAAGGCGAATGCCGGCAGCGCCAGCAGCGCGCACACCAGATGGCGTTGAATCATTGGGGATCCTTGTCTTGCATGGTGAGCAGCACTTCGCTGCCGGCGCGCGCGAGCAGCGCGCCGCGGGCATCGATGCGCAGCACGGTATAGCCTGAAAACTGCTCGCCGGCGGCCAGCACCTGGCCATCGATATTGGCCAGCGAGCGCGCGCCGCCCAGCACCAGCGCGCGCAGGCGCGGCGGCTTGACGGGTTCCGCGGCAGCGGCAGCAACGGCGGCAGTGGGCCGGCTCGCGGCCGGACGCTGGAACGGGTCGCGCAGCGGTTCGGCGCCGGCGGTCAGGGCCAGCAGCAGCGCGGTCATGGGCAGGAGCCGGTAGGTCATGGCAATCCTTCGGTATCGTAGATGGCAAGCTGCAGCGAGATCCTGCGCCTGTCGCCGGCTTCGTCCGCCGACAGGGCAAGCCGGACGATGCCGACGGCCGGCTGGCTGGCCTCGATGTCGGCGAGCCAGGCCAGGATCGCCGCATAGCTGCCGCTGGCCGAAATGTCGACGGTATGCAGCCGTAGGCCGGCGACCTGTTGCTCCGCGCCTTGCGCCGCGGACGACACGGTCACGCCGGCTTGGGCGGCGCTGCTGCTGACGGCGGCGATCAGCGCCAGCGGCGCCGGCGCGGTCGGCGCGGCGACCGGCTGGGCCACCGGATCCCCGCTCGCCGCCGCGTGCGCGGGCGCGGCCGGCGGCGCCGTGCTTGCCTTGGCGGCACGCGCTTCGAGCGTGGCCAGCGCCTTGCGCTGCTGGGCATGGGCCGCGAGCGGCGCGCGCAGTCCGACGCTCCACGCCAGCGCCAGCGCGACGCCGACCGCGCCGATCGCGATCAGGTTCAGCTGGCGCGCCGGCAGCGCGGCCAGCGCCTCGCGCGGGCCGGGCGTCATTCGCCCTCCCTGCGCTGCGTGAGCGAGAGGGTCGCCCGGAAGTCGATCGCGCCGGCGTCGGCATTGGCGCCGCTGGACTGCAACTGGACGTTCGCCAGGCCGGGGGCGCGGCCGAGGCGCGCCAGGAAGTCGGTCATGCCTTCGTAGCTGGCGGCCTGGCCGGTGAGCTCCACATGGCTGTCGAGCAGGAGGGTATCGCCTTGCGCATTGCCGGTCGCGAACGTGTCCTGCGCGCTGCCTTCGGGCGCCGGCGCCGCGCCGGGCGACGCGGTCCGCGTGGAGCGCCGCAGCGTGATCGCGGTCAGCCAGGCGTCGGCGGGGAGGGCGCTGTCGATGGCCCGCGCGAACGCGGCCAGCTCGCCTTCGCGCCGCACCGCGCCCAGCAGGCCCGCGCGTTGCTGCTCGCGCAGCAACGCCTCGCGCTGCGCGGCGGCGCGCTGCAAGTCGGTCTGCGCGACGCTGGCGGCGCTGCGCAAGCGCGTGGCTTCGCGTTCCATGGCGGCGCTGCTCCAGCGCAGGCCCGCATGTCCCGCGGCTGCGGCGACGACCACCGCGGCCAGCGCGCAGGCAGTGCGGCGCGCGGTGCGGCGCAGGCGCACGCCGTCGCGGTAGCTGCGCGGAATCATGTCGATGTCAGCCATGCGCATCCTCCCTCAGCGCAAGGCCTGTGGCCAGTGCGATCGCGGTCGCGTTCTCGGCGCGCTGGGCGCCGTCCGCGGCCGCGCCCGCGAAGGCGTCATGGGGATCGAGCAGGTGCACCGGCACGTCGATCAGTTCGGCCATGCGTGCGCCGATGTCGGGATAGCGCGCCAGGCTGCCGTTCAGGTAGAGGCGGCTGATCGAGCTGCCGCGCGTGCGCGAGGCGACGTACACCTGGGTGTGCGCCAGCTCATCGGCCAGCGCCTGGCAGGCCGGGTGCAGGATGGCGCGGATGGCGCGCCGCAGCTCCCCGTGCGGATCGGCGGCGGGCCCCGCTTCGCGCGCGCCGATGCCATGGTCGCGCAGCAGGCTGGCCGCGGTGTCCGGCGGCAGGTCGAGCGCGTCGGCCACGGCGCCGGCAAGCATGTCTTCGCCGAAGGCGATCTCTCGGTCCAGCATCAGGCGCCGGCCCCAGATCACCGTGAGGTAGCTCTTTCTGGTGCCGAAGTTGAGCAGGGCAACCGACTGGCCGACGTCGCTGCCGTGCAGGACGGCCAGCAGGCGGCCGATGGCGGCGGGACCGATATCGAGCGCCACCGGCGTCAGGCGCGCGCGCTCGAGCATCGCCAGGAAGTCCAGCACGCCGGCCTTCGGCGCCGCGGCCAGCAGGACCTGGCGTTCGCCGCCGTCCTGGTCGGCGCCGCGCACCTGGTAGTAGTCGATCACGTGCTGGGCCGCGCGCTCGCCCAGCTGCTCGGCGGCCGCGCGCGCCACCGCCTGCGCTTCGGTCTGCCCCTGCGCCACCTGCACCGTGAGCGGCAGGATGCGCACGTCGGCCGGGGCCAGCGCCGAGATCACGCGGCGGCCCTGGAACGGCGCCTGGGCCAGCGTGGCGTTGACGAAGCGCAGCAATTCCCGGGGATTGGCCAGCAAGGCCTCGCGCGGCATCGGATAGGCGCGCGAGGCCGCGGCCTGCAGGTGCCAGCGTTCGCCGCGCCGCTCGGCCTGCACCAGGTTCAATCTGGTGGCGGCGAAGTCGGCGCCGATCGGGCGCGCCGGCGAGGCGCCGGCGCCCGCGCGTCGGCCCAAGGATGCGATCCACTGTCCCAGGCTCATGGCGTTGCGCCCTGCGTCATGCTGCCGTAGCGGATGCCGTTGCCGCCGGCGCGCTTGGCCTGGTACAGCAGCGCGTCGGCCTGCGCATAGGCCGCGTCGAGCGTGCATGCCCGGTCCAGCAGGACCAGGCCGGCGCTGAACGACGGCGCCGGGATCTCGCGCTCGCCGCCGCGCGCGGCCAGACTGGCCGCCGCCGCGAGCATCGCCTCGAGCCGTGCGTACGGCTCGCCGGCGCCGGACAGCACGAAGGCGAATTCGTCGCCGCCCAGGCGCACCAGGTATTCCAGTTCGCCATCGAGCCGTCCGAAGGCGGCGGCGACGGCCTGCAGGACGCTGTCGCCCTGGCGATGGCCATGGGTGTCGTTCAGGGGCTTGAACTGGTCGATGTCGAGCAGCCCGAAGCAGGCGGGCGCGCCGCGCCGCGCGTGCAGCTCGTCCACGCGATCGAACTCGCGCTCGAGGAAGCGCCGGTTCCATGCGCCCGTCAGGTGGTCGCGCTCGGCCAGCGTGGCCATCTCGGCGCCGGCGCGTTCGAGCCGGTAGCGCAGCGCCAGGTCGTCCTTGCGCATGCGCAGTGCGCGTCCGACCAGCACCAGCGACAGCAGCGTCGACGTGAGCATCGCCAGCTGCAGCGTCCATGGCTCCACCTGGCCGAACTCCAGGCGCGTGAAGAAGGTCAGCGAGGTGAACATGACGTAGATGGCGGCGCAGGTCAGGAAGGCCTCGCGCAGGCCCCATGGCATCAGCGGGACCAGCATCAGCAGGATCGCCACGCTCAGCATCACCACCCCGTGCAGCGTGCCAGCGCGGCGCGCCAGCAGCACCAGCGCCGAGGCGCACACGATCAGCAGCAGCATGGCGAGCAGGTTGAGCGCCTTCACGTCGCGCACCTGGCGCGCCGACAGGAAGACGTGCAGCGCCAGCGCGGCCAGCAGCAGGTAGGTGTAGCTGTAGCCAGGCCCGAGTTCGAACCAGGAGGCGAAGGCCGCGGTCTGGGCCAGGAACAGCAGGGCCGCCAGCGCCAGCAGGCTGACCCCCTGGCGGGTGGCGCGTTCGATGTGCCCGATGGCGTAGTCGGCCAGTTCCGGCGCGCCGAACCTGGTCGGCGACCAGAGCGCGCAGAATGTGTGGGCGAGGCGCTGCGGCGGCGTCGTGCTCGGCGCACTCGACGCGGTGGGAAGCCGGGTCACGGGTGTGGTCTGTTCCATGGTGTCATCCGTTCAGCAGTGCCTGGCACTGAGCACCTGCAGCACCGGACGCCGGCTGGACGAGGCGTCAAGACTGTAAAAGCGCACGGTGGGGCCGGGACTGGCCAGGCGCAGCAGCATGCCGTGGTTAGGGAACTGGCCGCCGAACCAGCCGCTGACCAGGTCCGTCACGTCCCATTGGGCAGTGGACAGGCCGGCAACGGACGCAGTGGCCGCGGGCTGCGCGATGTAGTTGCCGCCGTGCCAAGGGGTGGCGTCATCGCGCGGTTCCTTCCAGGTGGCGTCGTCGTCCCAGCGCGTCGTCAGGCGCTGCACGGCCACGACCGCGCCGGCGCCGTTCGATCCGTCGGGGGTGAGGGTCAGGGTGGCGGACAGCACCAGTGCATCCTTCTTGATGTCGTCCATGGCCCAATACAGCAGGGCATGCGCCTCGTCGAACGCCAGCCACAGTTGCTCGTCGTCTTCGTTGTCGTCGTCATCGTCCGTGCGGTCGATCGTGAGGTCGAGGGCATCCTCGGTGAGCCTGACCGTCTCCGTCCTGGTCAGGTCGTGCAGCGTGACCTGCTTGCGCTCAAGGGTGCGCAGCGCGACGCCATCGACGGCGCCCGTGGCGACGATGTCGATCTTCTTGACCGTGCCTTTCTGTACGGGCACATCGGCCTTGAAGGTGCCGCCGCCGAGCGCCGTGGGCGCGATTGCCTGGCTGGTGCAGCCGGCGACCTGGTTCTTCCACCGGGCCGCCGCCACGCCGGCGTCGGCCAGGTAGGAGGCCGCGCGGTCCTGGTAGTCGCCGCGCACCGAACCAGACTCGAAGCGCGTCAGCCCGTTGACGCCCACCGCGAGCGCGGCGACCGTGGCCAGCACGATCGCCACCATCAGCAGCACCGCGCCATGCTGGCGCCGCGGCGTCATGGATTGGCTCCGATGCGCACCGTGCGTGCGCGCAAGACCGGTTCGGGCACGTCGGGGTGGCTCAGGGTGAGCGCGATGCGCAGCGTCCGTGCGGCGCTGTCGGGCATCCCGAGCTCGACCTTGTCGACGTTGGCGGCGACCACGGCGCTGCGATCCGGGGCGTTGCAGCTGGCGCCTTCCAGCAGTTCGCGCGTGCTCTTGCACGCTTCGAAGCCCAGTCGCTTGAGCCAGTCATCCGACGTGGCCGCCGTGCCCGTCTCGGCGGCCGCCTTGCCCGCGATCCTGTCCAGGGCGAAGCCGGCCTCGGCGCCCAGGTCGACACGGGCGCGGACCAGCCGCGCGCTGTCGGCGCTGGTGCGCAGCAGGTCCGCCAGCGGCAGCAGGATGATGGCGGCGATCGCCATGGCGAGCAGCAACTCGACCAGGGTGTATCCATTGGATGCGCGGCGCGTGCTCATCGGGTCACCAGGGTGGCCAGGGGAAAGCGGTTGCCGGCGTTCGCATCGGCCAGTTCGGCGCCGACGTACAGCAGGTGCTCGCCGTCGCCGTCCGGGCCGATCGTGCCGGCCTTGTCCTTGCCGTAGCGCGCGATATAGACCGCCACGGCCGGGCATTCGCCATCCGCGGCGGTGGAATGGCTCGATGGCGTAGTAGCATTGCCGGCGCTGGCCAGCAGGCGCTGGTACGGCTCGGCGAGCACGGTCTCCATGCGCGAGCTGACGCAATCGAGGTCGCGCGCGGCCGTCTCGGCGGCGGGCGAATGCGCGACGGCGTCGCGCAGCGCTTCGCTGGCCGGCACCAGGCAGACGGCGAGCAGCAGCAGCGCGAGCACCGCTTCGAACAGCGTCAGGCCGGCGCACTGCTGGTGCCATCGGTTGGTGGACATCGGGACTGGCATGGTCAGGATTGGGTGATGCGGCCGGTAGTGGCAAGATGCACGCTGCGCCGGACATGGCCGGCGCCGAGGACGATGGCTCCCGTGCGCAATGCCTTGTCGCGCATGGGGCCCTTGCCGATGCCGCGCACGGGGTTGCCAGTGGCGTCGAAGACGACACTGTCGGCCGTTGCGTTATCGGCGAAGGTGAAGCTGCAGCTCAGGATAGTCATGGCGGATCCTGCGGGTAGGGCGGCGGGCGCCACCAGGTAGGCCGTATTCTTGCGCGGAGTCGACGTATCCTTGTCGGTATCCACCGCGCCAACCCTGAGCTGGCCGGTGTCCGGATCGCAGCTGACCAGGCGCTGTTCCCGTTTGCGGCGGGCCTCGTCGCGGGCGAAGCGCAGCGCGTGCGCGAATTCGTCGGCCGCGACGTCGGCGCCGGCCTCCGTCACCCGCTGGCTGACGGGCAGGGCGACGAGCGCGACGATCGACAGGATCGCCACCACCATCAGCAACTCGAGCAGCGTGTAGCCGGCGCTTGTGTGTTGCCGCATGGGCGCGGCTTACGCCCCGCCGGTGCCGGCGTCCGTTTCGGTGGTCGTTTCCGGCTTGCGGTTCAGGATGAACTCGCCGGAGGTGAGGCTGTATTTCCAGCCTTTTGCGTCCTCGTCGGCGGTAAGCGCGCCGGCGGTGGTCTGGACGGCGACGTCCTTGCTGTTCTCGAACGGATCGGCCGGGATGCCCATGCGCAGATATGGTCCGTAGCGGTAGTTTTCATCCGCGACGCTGCAGGTCTGTCCGTCCTTGTTGGAGGCGTACGAGAGCTGTTCCTCGAATGCCTTTGCCGAATTGGCGGCGCCTTCGCCTTCTTCACCCTTGCAGCCCGTGCCTCCACTGGAAATCTTTACGCCAGGATACGCGTTGCCCGCATGCTGGGCGCGATACAGCTCGATCGCGTTGCGCACCGCCGCCAGGTTGGCGTCCGCCGCCGATTGCTGCGCATCGGACGTGGCCGCCGAAAATTGGGGAATCGCGATGGCCGAGATGATCGCCAGGATGATCACGACGATCAGGAGTTCGATCAGGGTGAAGCCGGCCGCTGCGGCGCGCTTGAAGGAGATGGTCATGTGTTTTCCGCCCGGTAGATAAAGTCGAATTGTCAACTTTACTTATTGAAATTATTAATTCCAAAGAGTAACACGCGAACGTTTCCATGCATCATCAATTTTCAATCGTGCGTGGGGCGTGTGGTTTTTGGTTAACGCTTCAGTGCACGCTTCGTGATAATTTAAATATCGGCAGGATCAGCGAACTGACGATCGTCCCTACCAGGATGCCCATCACCAGCAGCATCACCGGCTCCGCCAGCTTCGACAGGCGCGCCAGGTAGCGGGTGAGTTCGCGGTCGTAGGAGTCGGCGATGCGGCTCATCACCCGTCCCAGGGTGCCGGTCTGTTCCCCGGTGGCGATCATCTGGCGCACCGCGACCGGCACGAAGCCGCTGTCCTGGAAGCCGGCGGCGATGCCCTTGCCTTCGGTGACGTCGTCCTCGAGGTCGCGGATGAAGCGCTGCACGTCGGCATTGGGCACCACCGCGCGGCAGGCTTCCAGCGTGGCCAGGATGGTCACGCCGCGCTCGAGCGAGATCCCCATCACGCGCAGCAGGCGGGTCAGGTAGATCCTGGCGAACACCTCGCGCAGCACCGGCAGCCGCAGCTTGGCGCGGTCGACGGCGGTGCGCACGTCCGGGCGGCGCATCAGCATCCAGATGCCGCCGGCCAGCGCCGCGGCCAGCGCCGCGGCGAGCGCGCCGTGCTCGGTGAGCAGCCGGCTCACCACCATCAGGGCGCGCGTGGTCCACGGCAGCTGGTCGTGGATCGCCGCGAACATGGCGGCGAATTTGGGAAACACCGACACCAGGATGAACAGCACCACGCCGCACGAGAACGCCAGCAGGATCAGCGGATACGACAGCGCCGCCACCAGGGTGGCGCGCAGGCGTTCTTCCTTCTCGTCCATCTCGACCAGCTGCACCAGCACCTCGGCCATGAAGCCGCCGGCCTCGCTGGCCGCGATCAGGTTGACGTAGGTGACGGGAAACAGCGGATGCCTGGCGAGCGCGGTCGAGAAGCGTTCGCCGGCCAGGATGTCGTCGCACATCGCCGCGATCATCGCGCGCAGTTGCGGATGGCCGGTCTGCTCGAGCAGCGACTGCAGGGCCGCGTGCAGCGGCACGCCCGTCTCGAGCAGCAAGGCCAGGCGCTCGGTGAACAGGGTGCGCTCGCGCAGGCCCGGCGCGCGCGCGCCGAACAGGCGCGGGGCGGGCGCGGGGCGGGGGGCGGCGACGGTGGAGTCGAGTTCGATCGGCATGGCGCGCAGGGCTCAGAGCGAATGGACCACGCGCGCGATCTCTTCCGGCGTGGTGTGGCCGTCGAAGGCGCGCGCCATGCCGTCGGCGTACAGGTCGTGGTGGCCGCTGGCGGCCACGTGCGCGGCCAGCTGGTCCTTGCTGGCGTTGGCCACGATCATGCGCTGCAGCTCGGGCCCGACTTCCAGCAGTTCATAGATGCCCATGCGGCCCTTGTAGCCCGAGTCGTAGCACGCCGGGCAGCCGCGCCCGCGCATCAGGCGCAGGTCGCCCTGGCCCTTCCAGCGCCAGGCGGCCGCCGCCTCGGGCGTGGCCAGGTAGCTGGTGCGGCAGCCCTGGCACACGCGCCGCACCAGGCGCTGCGCCATCACCCCGATCAGCGCCGACGAGAGGAGGTACGGCTCCACGCCCATCTCGACCAGGCGCGACACCGCGCCGAGCGTGTCGTTGGTGTGCAGCGTGGTCAGCACCAAGTGGCCGGTCAGCGCCGCCTGCACCGCGATCTCGGCGGTCTGGCGGTCGCGCACCTCGCCGATCATGATGATGTCGGGGTCCTGGCGCAGCACGTGCTTGAGGATCTTCGGGAAGGTCAGCCCGATCGCGTCGTTGACCTGGTTCTGGTTGATGATGTCGAGCTGGTACTCGACCGGGTCCTCGATCGTGACGATGTTCTTCTCGATGCTCTTGAGGTGGCTGATCGCGGCGTACAGGCTGGTGGTCTTGCCGCTGCCGGTCGGGCCGGTGACGAGGATCAGTCCATGGCTGCGGCCGAGCAGGCGCTTGAACGAGGTGGCCGCCTGCGCCTGCATGCCGAGCTTGTCGACGTCGAGGATCGACTGGTTCTTGTCCAGCACCCGCAGCACCACCTTTTCGCCATAGATGCCGGGCAGCGAGGAAAAACGCAGGTCCACCGTGCGGCCCTGGGTCGCGACCTGGATGCGCCCGTCCTGCGGCAGGCGCCGCTCGGCGATATCGAGGTTGGCCATCACCTTCAGGCGCGACACGATGGCCGGATGCTGGTCGACCTTGGGCGACATGACCTCGTACAGCACGCCGTCGATGCGCAGGCGGATGCGGGCGCGGTTGCGCGAGATCTCGATATGGATGTCGCTGGCGCCATCGCGGATCGCGCGCTGGATCACGGCGTTGACCATATTGATCACCGGGCTGGCGCCGGCCATCTCGTCGATCTGCGTGTAGTCGTCGGGGATGGTCGACTCGATCAGCTCGAGGTCGCTCGCTTCGGTATGGATGAAGTCGGGCAGGGCGCCGCCATAGGCTTCGTCGGCCAGACGCCGGATGTCGGCCGGCGGCGCCACCACGACGCGGATCCGGTTGCCGGTGCGGGCGCGGATCTCGTCGATGGCGTGGATGGCCTGCGGCTCGGCGCTGGCCAGCGTGAGGGTGTCGCCGACCCGGAACAGGGGCAGCACGTTCAGGCGCCGCGCGACGTCGCGCTCGATCAGCGCCAGCGCGCCCGGATCGTACAGGCCGGTGCGCAGGTTCACGTAGGGCAGCGCGAGCTGGTCGGCCAGCGCCTGGTACAGGGCGGCTTCGGTGATCCATTTGCGCTCGACCATGATCAGGCCCATGCGCTTGCCGGTCTGGTCCTGCAGGCGCGCCGCCTCGGCCACCTGCTCGGCGCTGGCGGCGCCGCGTTCGACCAGGATGTCGCCCAGCTTGCTGCCCGGCTCGCGCGGGCGGCGCGGCGTGGCCGGGCGGGCGTCGAACAGGGGCAGCTGCTCGAGCAGGCCCGTGGCGGCCAGGATTTCCTGCAGCAGCGGATTGGGATAGGCCAGCTTGAGCCAGCCGCCCAGGTCCGCCAGGCGTTCGCCCATGTCGGCCATCATGGCCAGCGCATGGCCCGACAGGAGCGTCACCTTGCCCAGGTCGATCACGATCGACACCTGGTGCCGGGCCACGCATTCGTCCAGCGCCGCGCGCAGGGTCTGGACGGCGTCGTCCGCCACCAGCGCCGTCAGCGGCGCCAGGTAGGTCATGGCGCCGATGCGGCTGCGGGTGATCCGTTCGGACGATGCCGCGCCGTCCACGCTCATGCGGCGCAGGCCGCCGGCGCCGGGTCGCGCGCGATGCCGAAGGCGGCGATCCAGTCCGGCTCGGCGTGGCAGAGCTGCTCGAACACGGCGATCACGCCCGGGTCGAGCTGGGTGCCGGCGCAGCGCGCGATCTCGGCCATCGCCACTTCGTGGCTGCGTCCCGCTCGGTAGGCGCGCGAGCTGGTGATCGAATCGTAGGTGTCGGCCACCGCGATGATGCGCGCGTTGTAGGGAATGTCGTTGCCCGCCAGCCCGTGCGGATAGCCGG